>JADFWS010000072.1 GCA_015234065.1 Candidatus Omnitrophota bacterium | reverse complement strand
GCGATGCGCCCGCAATACCTGCAAAAATACCTACAAACAACACCATCAACATTACTTTTTGAATCGTCATAACAGATCCTTTCCAGTTGCCCTATTAAAGCCCGCGCCTTTGGGCTTCTTCTAAAATATTCTTTGTCGCGCTTGTTCCGATGCGCGAACAACCAAGATCCTTAAACTTAAGCACATCATCCAGCGTACGGATATTGCCTGACGCCTTAATACGAATATGCGGCGCCGCATGTTGACGCATGAGCGCCACCTGCGCCATCGTCGCGCCTTTATAATTATACGCACCATCCGCCTGCCTTGAAAAGCCAAAGCCCGTCGATGTCTTAATAAAAGCCACGTTTAATTGAGACGCGATCTCACACAGCTTAATAATTTCCGCGTCACTTAAGAAGTCATTCTCAAAGATGACTTTAAGCGGCGCACTATGGCGCTGGCAGGCCCGGTCGATCAGGCGGATCTCTTCATTCACATATTCCCACTCCGCGCTGCGTGCTTTGCCGATATTGATGACCATATCGATCTCATGCGCACCAGCCGCGAGCGCTTCCTGCGCCTCGCGTAATTTTGCCGATGTCATACTGTTCCCGTGGGGAAATCCGATAACCGCGCAGATCAGCGTTGGACTTTTAAGGAGAGCTTTTTTAACGAGCGGCACAGAATACGACTTGACACATACGGCTTTAACCCCGTACCGGGCGGCCAAAGCGCAACCCGCTACGACCTCCTGGTCCGTCATCCCCGGCGCCAGGAGCGCATGATCGATCATCTGCGCAATGTCCCGCAATGTCATAGCCATGTTGACAATTCCACAACAACCGCCATAACCCCGGAGGTTATGTCGGTTGTTGGCGATTAATCAAACTACAATGCTAACGAGCTTGTTTTTGATCACGATGAATTTCCTGATCTCTTGTCCGGCCACATGACGCTGGACGCCTTCATCGGCGAGAATAATCGGGCGGAGGAAGGATTCGTCGGCGTCACGCGGGACTTCGAACTCGCCTCTCACTTTACCATTCACCTGAGCCACAATTTTCACACTATCTGTGACCAACGCCCGCTCGTCGAACGTGGGCCACGCCACATGCGCCACCGATGACTCCGGCTTTCCCATCATCTGCCACAACTCTTCGGCCGCGTGCGGCACAAACGGCGTCAGCAACAAAACCACCGCCTCAAGCGCTTTGTTCAAAAGCGCCTGCTTGAGCGCATTTCCCGCCGGGACCTGATACTTGTCAACCGCATTCATAAGCACCATGATACCCGAGATCGCCGTATTGAATTTAAAGCCGCCTTCCATGCTTTCGGTCACTTTCTTGACAGAAGCATTGCGCTCGAGTTCAAGCTTCTTGTCTTCGGCATCAGCCGGCACGGCCCCTGTGGCCGCCCCCGCCGTATACCGGACTTCAACCGCGTTCCACACACGATTAAGAAACCGCCAATTACCTTCAAGCCCGGCCGGATTCCATTCCAGCTGATCTTCTGGCGGCGCGGCAAACAAAATAAACAAACGCAGTGTATCTGCCCCGAATTTGGAAATGACCTCATCCGGATCGACCACATTCCCTTTGGATTTCGACATCACTTCGCCGTCTTTAAGCACCATGCCCTGCGTGAGCAATCTGTCAAACGGCTCCTCGACCGCGATCAGCCCCTCGTCTTTCAAGAACTTGGTAAAGAACCTGGAATACAATAAATGCAGGATCGCATGCTCGATCCCGCCGATATACTGGTCCACCGGCATCCAATATGCCGCTTCTTTTTGATCAAATATTTTCGCCCCGTTATGCGCATCGCAATAACGCAGGAAATACCACGACGAATCAAAAAATGTTGCCATCGTGTCGGTTTCACGACGGGCAGGCTTGCCGCACGTCGGGCATTGAACGTCCACAAATTCCTTCACCTTGGCCAGAGGACTGCCGCCTTCACCCGTGATCGGAGCATTCTTCGGCAAACGCACCGGCAGGTCTTTTTCCGGCACAGGGACCGCCCCGCACGACGCGCAATAAATGACCGGGATCGGCGTTCCCCAGTACCGCTGACGCGAAATCAGCCAATCGCGCAAACGCCAATGCACCGACACCTTGCCGATCTTTTTTTCTTCCATCCACGCCGCGATCTTCTTCTTTGCCTCTTCATTCGGCAAACCATTAAACTGTGCGGAATGAACAAGAACACCGGCCTCCTCATACGCCTTTGTCATGTGTTCAGGCGTCACATCCGGATGCGCCGCATCTTGGATCACGACGATCATCGGCAGTTGATGCGCACGCGCAAATTCGAAATCACGCTGGTCATGCGTTGGGACGGCCATGATGGCGCCCGTGCCATACTCCATGAGCACATAATCCCCGATCCAGATCGGCACTTCATGCCCATTCACCGGATTGATCGCAAACGCACCGGTGAACACGCCATCCTTTTTCTGATCGCCGGACATGCGCTCGGATTTCGGCGTATTCGCCGCCTTTTCAACAAACGCCGCAACCGCCGCTTCCTGCGCCGTACCTTTAGACAGCTTCCTGACCAAAGGATGCTCGGGCGCCAATGTCACATAGGTCGCCCCGAAGATCGTATCCGGCCTCGTCGTGAATACCGTGATGCTATCCTCCGCGCCTTTCACCTTGAAATAAATATCCGCGCCAAAACTCTTGCCGATCCAGTTCTCCTGCATGGCAATAACGCGCGACGGCCAATTATTCAATTTCTTAAGATCAGCCAACAACGGCTCGGCATAATGCGTGATCTTGAGATACCATTGATCCAGGTCCTTTTGGACCACGTCATTCTTGCAGCGCCAGCAGGCATTGTTGATGACCTCTTCATTCGCCAGCGTCGTCGCGCACGACGGGCACCAATTCACCGGCGACGCCTTCTTATACGCCAGGCCTTTTTGCATCATCTTCTGGAATATCCACTGGTTCCATCTGTAATACGTCTCATCGCACGTTGCCAGTTCGCGGTCCCAGTCGTAGGAAAAGCCCATTTTCTTGAGGCCTGAACGCATATCATCAATACATTTGTACGTCCACTCCGACGGCGATGTGTTGCGCTTGATCGCCGCGTTCTCCGCAGGCTGGCCGAACGCATCATAACCCATGGGATGCAGGACATTGAACCCGCGCATCATCTTGTACCGTGCGATCACATCCGCGATCGTATAATTGCGCACATGCCCCATATGGATCTTCCCCGACGGATACGGGAACATCTCAAGGACATAATATTTTTCTTTTTTAGAATCCACGGACGCGCGAAAGACCTTCTTCTCGGCCCAGAATGCCTGCCACTTTTCTTCGACGCGCCTGATATCATTTGTTGTATACGGCATAATTCCCTTTCAGCACTAAAACATGGTTGCGATCATGACGACCGCCATGATGATCCCGATCGTGATCAAGACCCACTTCATACCGGCCCCGCGCATTTTCCCGAGCAAGCCGGAACTCCGTTGATTCAGCGAATGGCCGCAAAAATGACACGACAAGGCCTCTTCGTCATAAATAGGGTTCTTGCACTGCGGACAGATTATTTCTGACATGAGGGATATATTATCACAAAATAATAACGAAGTGTAGCGCCGGCGAATATTACGCCGCGGCGGGTGAGCCGTCGGCGTTCAGGCCAAGAAGCTGTATCAGGTTAAGAGGCTTGAGCTCAAGAATAAGCCCTTTAAGGCCCGGCGCGTTGGTGATCATCTGTTCGAGCGCCGCGCCTGTAACCACATCCTTCATGATCTCGCCCTTACGCTCCACAGCGATATTGCGCGCGTCAATACCACCTTCCGGCGCGATCATGGCCGCGTTGACTGAAATCTTAAGAGAACCTTTCGGATCAAGCGTCAACAGTTTCGGATATTTCTTAAGCAAGGCCTGCGCATAAAATCTTGGCGCAACATTACGCGCCTTATTCATGCGTGTTAACACGCGCCCTGCATCTTTCTTGATCGCTCCCAGGCCCCAGGCATCAGCCTCTGCCCAGTGTGCCAACACCACATCGATCATGTCATACAACAGGCCCGTTTTTGTCCCGGCCTGCGTATCTACCCACTTCACAGCGCTTTTAAACGCACTTACAAAGAATGCTGCCGCCAATGGACGGTATTTCTGAAATTCAGGCCGATCCTGCAAATAAAATATATCTTTTGCTCCGCCGTAATACCTGGGCGCTGAAGACGGGACCAGCTCCTGAAAAGCTACCCCCCAAAGACTACGAAACCGATCATATTTTATAATCAGCCGGGCAGGGATCCTCTTGTCTATTCCATTCTTCAACGTGCGCCGCACCAGGTCCTCAGCTTCTTGGACAACGTCAGCCTCCCAATAAATACCATCTCGCGCCAATTCCAAAACAGCGTCTGCCGCATCGAGCGCATGGGCATTCAGCCCCTCTTTTCGCAGATACTCTTTCAAGAGCTGCCTGGCCAGACCAATTTGTTTCTTGTTAAATTCCGGGCTATAGCGCAACACATATTTTGCGGCGTCAAACTTCTGATCAATAAGCACATAATTGCCTGTTACCGGAATCGATAAAATACGCTCCGCGAGCGCCGCTGCCGTCATCGTAACAACTCCCGCTCCAACGGACTCATCCTGCACTAACACAGGTTGTTCGTGCACAAAAGGCGCCGGCATATCTTTTAAAAGATCTTTAAAATATGCCGCTACTTTATCCCGGGCTTCGCCTTTATCCGGCGGGCATGTTATCGTGACGCGTATCGACCCTTTGTTCGCCACCTCTACGAGGCCTTTTTGGTCCATATCCTCAATCAATGTTTCGATCAGCGTAGAACCGCCGATGATCGTTATCGCCCGCAGTTTCGGCAAAAAAAGATTTTTTTCAAAACCCCTGATCGTCCGTTCAAAAAAATCTGCTTCAAACCTTTTTCCAGCAAAAGACACCATGGCATGTTCAACGCCCTTTGCAGCAACACCTCCCGCCTCCATGAAAGACGCCCTGTATTCCCTGGCAAACGCCTCGAGTGCACTCCTGAGAACAAGGCCATCTGTCGTAATCAGAAAACCCACCGCGCCCTTTGAATACGTCACAGCCATTTTGTCTTTCAAGATCGCTCTGCCATCGAGAAAATGCCTCAGTGCCAGCAGAAATTCCATCCTGTCTAAAGAATCCATGGCCCCAAGAGAAGCACTTTCAAACCAGACCTGCCCGTTACGGCCGATCAACGTCGGATATGCAAGATCGTTTAGCGTCTGGTCCAAAGCCGCAGCCATGGCCGCTTCGCGTTGCCCTTTTATTGATCTGCCCGTCAGTATTCCGGAGATCAGTGCGCCGATATTCCCACGTATACTCTCTTCATCATGCCCTCTCCAAAAAATACCTGTCGGCTTTCCATGCTCATCCTTCCAAATACGAATTTGAGCCCAGCCGGTCGCCCATTCAAATTCACGCAAAACAAAGGGATCAATATTTTGCAAACTGTCCAACGGAATAACCGTCCTGTTTCTAGCGCGATCTATAAAAGAATCAAACCGGCCCGTTGCGTTCATCACATCGCGCAACTCAAAAAGCAGTGCTGCCGCTGAAGGTTTTTGATCAGTGGCCATGGCCGGATCAATATGGACGACCATCGCAAGACAGCGGCTCGCCGTTGCCAGTACCGCCGGCCCGGACGCTGTCGTCATCGCGAATTCAGAGCCGATCACGCCGCCAGAAAAATATTTTTTAGGGGAAACATCGCCGGATGACACCGGCTCTTCTTTAATGTAATTGAACACGCCTTTTTTATACGCCTCGATGTACTGCGCGTAGACCTGCTCACGCGTCGCGGAGTCATTAAGGTCAATACCGGCGATTTTATTCTTGCCGGCGTAGGCCTTATTAAGAATGCTTTCTTTCAACGCTGTCTGATACCACTGGGCCAAGACCAGTGAATACATCGCCTGACGGAGTACTGCAAAATTTGTTCCCTCGTTCACTTCTTTCTCAAGGACGGGAATGATGATCTCGCGCAGGGCTTTTTTTGAAATTTCCGCAGGGTCGGCAACGGTTGCGGCTTGAGGCGAGCGCCCGTCATCCTGAGGCGAAGCCGAAGGATCTCCTGCATTATTTTGTTCGCCATTTGTCAGCACAGGCGATGCAGTAGCAGCCTTCTGGGCCTCCGTATGACGCGTCGTCGCCTGATAATCGCTCTCAAGCATCACTTTCAAGTGCATTTCGGTCACATAAACGGTATTACCCTTTTCGTACACCGACGCTTTGTCGGGCATGATCCAGACTTTATTAAACGCGTCCATCGGGATGTCGGTCGTGCCGAGTTTTTGCTGGGCAAGGGCGTAAATTTCAGTCCAGTATTTCTTACCCAGAGCGTCTTCGGGATAGATCAGCGATGCGGTTAACTGTTTCAGAAGATAATCCTGCGCGAGGAATTCCCGGCCAAGCTCTGTTTTGACAAGCAGGTCCGGCATGATGCGGTCTTTCTCGACCGGCGACAAATTCACCCACAGGTCCCGGCGAGGAACCGTCATACCCGCGAGAAAGTAATTCACAAGCTTCTGGCCTTCGGCCTTGAGCGCCGCGCCTTCAACACCTGTGTCGCCCTTATCCACAATAAAATCAAAGTGCAGTGGATTCTCCGGATGCACGGTCATGCCGCGTAAAACAACGGGATTGATCGCCGCGCTCAAATGCACCATAGTTCCAGGCGCCGGCAAATTCAAAACACTCTGCGCATACGACATTTCCGGCCCAACAACCACCAATAATGCCAGGATACATGCAAGAATACGTTTCATACGTTTTCCCTTATGGAAGATTATTCAAAGACACACTCACTCAAGAATGTAAAAGAATGTTAAAAGATAGCATATAAAAAGTGGAAAAACAAGGACGCACAAAAAAGCCCTCTTCGGTCAGGAAGAGGGCTTTTAAGTTCTATGACCACTTTTTCTCGTCGGAAAAAAATAATGGTGCCTGGCACCATTTAGAAGCTCCAGCTCATGCCCGCGTTCGTCGCTGCGACCCGGTCATTGGCATAACTCATGCCCGCCGTGATCATAACATCCTTTTTCTTGCCGATGACTTTCTTAAAACCGATCGCGCATGCCGACTGGCCCTGATAATTACCCACGCCGCCACCGATAGCAAAATCCTTGCCCGCAACCGGCGCCGGAATAGCCGCCAACGCCGCGACAGAGGCCACACCCGCGTAAGCTTTTGTACTCATATCCTTAAACTGCTTGTAATTTACCGCGTCATAATCACTTGTTGCATCCGCCACACCCGTGACCTTTGCCGTGCCGTTTTCAGACGTGGAACTATGGAATGTCGCACCGGTATCATCAAGCGTCAAACTCGTAGAATGCGTACCGCCGGAGAGCACGGTCTGTGTCTGCTGGATCCTCACCCCTTCGGTACTTCCTGTTACCGTATTCTGCACGGTCAAATTCGCAGAATTCTGACTACCATCGATCTTCAAACCATTATTCCCGACCATGACCGACGCGTTCGCCGTCGGATTCAATGTATAGATATTTCCATTCACACCCAAAGAACCATCAACATACATACCACCGGTCACTTTGGTACCGTACGTAAACGTCGGATTCGGGGCTCCGGAAGCATCGGTGCCGATCGACGGGCTTGTAACCGCCGTTGTCAGAACCTCGATCTTGTCCGTGCCGGCGGCATTCTTGATCGTCGTGCCCGTTGAATTGACCGCGACCGAGTTGCTGTTGCCGGACTCTGTGATCGTATTCGTAACGCCCGTGATCGTATTGGCGCCCAGCGTTGACGTCATTGTATTGTTTCCCGTCGAAGCCAGAAACGCGTTGTTCCCGGTCGTAGCCGTCATGCTGTTACCCGACTGGCCGATGATCGCCACCGTGCTCCCCGTGATCCCGGTTGTACCGGTCGTATTGCCGATCGCGGTCGTGGATGTTCCGAATGTACCAATGTTATTCGCAGAAGCCTGCGTAGTACCAATATTATTGGTAGCACCATTCGCTGAGAAATTTCCTGAGACCGATTCTGAACCTGTCACCGCAGTCCCTGTACTGCTAACAACAACTTTATTCCCAACGGACTGCATGGTCACCGAACCAGCTGTTACCGTTGAACTGCCGATCGTTGTTACAAGGGCGTTGGCCCCGGTGTTGATATTCAACGCTTGCCCTGTGATCGCGGTTGTTCCCGTGGTATTGCCGATCGTGACCGCGTCCCCACCAATGGTGCCGATATTATTCACGCCGCTGTTTAAATTTGTGGTGTTCGCCGAATTGCCGATCGTGACCGTAGCGTTACTCGTGCCCGTGTTGATATTGGTCACGCTATTCGTATTGACGTTGACATTGGTGGCCCCTGTGACCGTGACACCGGCATTAAGGGATGCCAAACCGGATGTTGATAATGTGGATAACGTCGTGTTCCCGGTGACGTCAAGTGTTGTGCCGACTGTCTCCGCGCCCGTGACGCCTACCGACGTAAGGGTTGAAGCGCCCGCATTAAGCGTCCCCGCGACAACCGTATTCCCGTTCGTAGCATTAACTGTAAATTTATTGGTCGCTACGGAAAGATTTCCGCCAACACCCAATGTTGTGCCGACTGTCTCCGCGCCACTAACAGCAAGAGATGACAACGTTCCAACTGAAGTAATTCCCGTCTGCGCAGCTGTTTGAAGAGTTCCGGTTATGCTCGTAGCCGTTATGCTATTAACTCCGGTAATATCATTGCCGCCCAGCGTCAGGTTGCCGCCAGTAACATCAAGGCCGGATGTCGCATCCACATTAGTGGAAATAGTTGTGGTCATCGTTTTCCCGTTTAAATCCATCAACGAAGTGCCGGCGAACTGCAGTGTGATATGCGAATCCTCACCCGCAAGGTCATTGGCATTCGCATCGGCCTGGATCAAAACTGAGTTATTGCTATCCACCTTGCTAAGCGTCGTGTCTACCACTCCATAAAGAGCTGCAGCCGCCCATGCCTGACTTCCCTGTGCCGCGAAGGCCAATACCGCAATCAGCGCCACACACATTTTACCGAATTTATTCTGTGCCATACCATTTTCCCCCTTATTAGGTAATAAAAATTCTATCGAACCACTTCCTTCTTGATGATCACGCAGCCCTTACCCGCCGGCATTAAAAACGTTTCAATTCAAACAGACACTTTGACAGCCTTGCGCTTATGGTTACGCAACACGGCACCGCGCCGCTTCCAAAAACGCAACTCTTCCCCGCCCCCCAGCTGTCCGATCTCCTGATGGATTCGGCGCGCCGCGGCATGCTTAAACTCCACACAATCAAATTGTTTATTCATATTTGATCACTTCTCTCGGCGAAAAGATCGCGAGCTGACTATACCCTTGAACCACATTAATCGCATTATACAATGGGATTTTATCAAAATGCACAATGTGCTTGAAATTCCAACTCACAATAAAATGCCTTACTGTGTTCCTTAAACTCAAAATCGCAAACACCCCCAAAAACAGATGTATCCACATA
>JADFWS010000071.1 GCA_015234065.1 Candidatus Omnitrophota bacterium | reverse complement strand
GTATGTTCGTGGCTGCCGTGAAACCGGTTGTTTATATTGCCGCTGAAACAGAGCTTTGGCCGAATCTTTTTGCGCGGTTGTCCAGAGAAGGGGTCCCCATACTCGTCGTGAATGGGCGTATTTCGGATGAGGCGTTTCCAAAGTACCGGATGGTGAAAGGATTATTACGCCGGACGCTCAGGAGTGTCCGCATGTTCTGTATGCAAAGCGCGACGGATGCCGAGCGCGTCCTGGCGTTAGGGGTGGACTCAAAATGCGTTAAGATGGCCGGTAATATTAAATTTGATAATGCCCCCGAGGCACGGGGCATGCTGGCGCGTGATATTGGGTTTGAAGACAAGGATGTTATTCTGGTCGGTGGCAGTACGCATCCGGGAGAAGAAGAAATCTTGCTGGATGTTTTTCTGGGCTTGCGCCAGGCGTATCCGGACCTTCGTCTTATTCTTGCACCCAGGCATCCTGAACGGGCAAAAGCTGTGGCAAAGGCGGTACGCGCTGTTGGGCTTGCGCCACGAATGTTCTCTGGCGGCAACAGCAGGTTGACGGAACAGGATGTGTTGATTGTGGATACGATAGGACATTTGCTGACCTTGTATTCGGTGGCAACGATCGTTTTTGTGGGAAAAAGCCTGACCGTGAAAGGCGGGCATAATATTATTGAGCCGGCTGTTTTTGCCCGCCCGGTCATTATCGGGCCGCACACGGAAAACTTTAAGGATATTACGCAGGTTTTTTTAAAGCAGCATGCGGTGATCCAGGTCAAGGATGCGGTCGGCCTCAAAGACGCAGTGCAGGGATTTCTAAGAGATAAAAAAGCGTGCCTGGACATTGGCGCCAGGGCACGGGCCGTGGTGCGCAGCCATCAAGGCGCGACGGTGAGGACGATGGATATCATTCATGACGTCATCGAGGGCCGTGTATGAAGCCATTCTTCTGGGCCGTCATGACAGGGAAAGAAACGGGTGCGGCAGCGTGGTTACTCAAGCCGTTTTTATGGAGCATGTCTGTATGTTACGCCGCTGTGATGTGTATGCGCCGGGCATTATATGGCGTTGGCGTCTTTAAAACCCATGACCTTGGTATTCCGGTTCTTTCTGTCGGGAATTTAACGGTCGGAGGCACCGGGAAAACGCCCCTCGTGATCCTGCTGGCAAAGTATTTAAAGTCAAAGGGGCGTCCACCCGCGATCTTAATGCGCGGATATATGCCGTCGGGTGGCGTGATACTGTCGGATGAGGCGGGAATGCTGCAGGAAGCCTTGGGAGATGTGCCGGTTATTGTCGGCGCGGATCGGGTTAAGGCGTTTCATGAGGCGCGGTGCCCGAAGAACGTGGATTGCGCCCTTTTGGATGACGGATTTCAGCATTGGCGGATCCGGCGCAGTCTGGATATTGTTGTGGTAAATGCGGCGTGCCCGTGGGGGAATGGGCAGGTGCTTCCGCTGGGCATATTGCGGGAACCGCCGGAGGTTCTAAAGCGTGCGCAGGTGGTGGTATTGACGCATGTGGATATTGGGCGGGAACATGTTGCGGGTATCAAAGAGCAGATCATGCGCCTTCATCCGGAATGCCTTATTGTCGAGACCATCCATGCGCCGAGACAGGTGATCGATGTGTTTTATCCGGAAAAGATCTCGGATGTGTCGATGCTTAAAGGCCGGAAAGTTCTGGTCATGAGCGCGATCGGCGCTCCGGATATATTTGTGAAGACCGTCGAGGGCACCGGTGCCGTGATTAAAGATTCGATGGTTTTTATGGATCATCATGTGTATACATCAGAAGATATTGTTCGTGTCGAGGAACGCTGCAGGGTTTTGGGGGCTGAGGCGGTTGTCACAACGCAGAAGGATGCGGTGAAGTTGCGCCGCCTGCCAAGATCCGGTGAAGGACTGCCGTTCGTGTTTGTACAGGTGGATATGAAGGTGACGTATGGGGAAGCTGAATTCTATTCAATCGTCGATCGCTGTTGGCATTCTTAAGATCTTTTCAGCGTTCGTCCAAATGATCCCGATCCGCGTTGCGCTTTTTATAGGGCGGCGGCTGGGAGATCTCGCGTATTGGGCCAGCATAAAAAGCCGGCGTACGGTCATGCTGAATTTAAGGATCGCGTTCAGCGCTGAAAAGACCGCGGCTGAGCTTCGGAAGATCGCGCGCGATTTTTATCGTGCGTATGGTATGAATTTTGTTGAGGTAGGGCGCCTGCCGCTTATCGCGCGACAAGGTTATGGCAAAATGGTTGTGGTTGAAGGGCGGGAGCATCTTGATGCCGCAATGAGCCGCGGCAAAGGTGCCATATTCCTGTCCATGCACTCGGGAAATTGGGAACTTTCAAATCTGGTAGGAAGTATGTCCGGCTACCGGTATAACATGGTTGCCAATGATCTGCAGCATATTAATAAAGTGGCTGATTTCCTCGACGATTTAAGGAAGAGCGCCGGTTGCCGTATTATTAATCCCGGGATCGGCGGGCGCGAGATCATCCGATGCCTTAAAAATAATGAGATCGTGACGCTGGTTGCGGATCAGGGAGGGCGCGACGGAGTCCTGGTGCCGTTCTTTGGCCATGAGGCGTCTATGTCTACTGGCGCGGTACGCCTGGCCATCAAGTATGATGTTCCGATCCTTCTTGTGAATATCCACCGCATCAAAGGGGCGCGCCATCATCTTCGGGCCCTTCCTTTTCATGTGGCCACGACCGGAAACATGGAGAATGATCTGCACGAAAATCTTTCGCGCATGGCCAGCCAGTATGAAGCCTGGATCCGTGAGTGCCCTCAGGAATATATCTGGATGTATAAGACCTGGAAATATTCCAAGGTAAGGCATATTGCGCTTCTTGATGACGCCAGGACCGGGCATTTGCGCCAGGCAGAGTCCGTGGTAAGAAATGCGTCACGGATCTATGAAGAGTGTGGGCTTATGGTTAATATCCGCACGATCCCTGTGCGTTACAAGTCTCGGTTTCATGCGGCGGTGTTGAACATTCTTACGGCAGGAAAGTTCTTTGGATCGGGTGGTATTCAGATGATCGCGTTCTTTGTGACGAAAGAGACATTTGAAGCGCTTTCGGTCATGAAACCGGACCTTGTTGTGTCGGCGGGGGCGAGAAATGCTGCGGTTAATCTCCGATTTGCGCGCGTGAATCGGGCGAAGAGCGTGGCGTTGTTGCGGCCAGGGCTTTCTTCAAGGCAGAATTTTGATTGCGTGATCTTGCCGCAGCATGATTGTCAGGGCGAGGTTCCCGGGGAGAATCTTGTGGTTACTAAAGCGGCGCCAAATCTGGTGGATAAGAAGTATCTGGATGATCATTCAAAGGCGTTGATGAACCGGTATTCTCATTTAAAGGGCGGTATCCGCACACGCGTTGGCGTCCTTATCGGCGGTGATACCAAGGGCCTTCGCCTTACAGAGCAACAGGTGAAAGTTGTGGTACATCAGTTGGTCGCTGCGGCAAATGAACTTGGGGTTGAGCTTCTGGTGACAACGTCGCGGCGCACATCTGCGGCGGTGGAAGACATGCTTTTGGCTGAGTTAAGAGATCATCCCCGGTGTGCGTTGCTTATTTTGGCGAATCGGAATAATGTGCCTGAAGCTGTGGGTGGGATCCTGGGCCTTTCGGACGTGGTCGTTGTTTCGGGAGAAAGTATTTCCATGGTCTCTGAAGCCGCCAGCGCCGGGAAAAAGATCGTTGTATTCCCGGTTGATGGGGAGGATAGCGCGGCGTCTAAAAAAAAGTATGCGGATTTCATGGATGGGCTGGCGCAGGAGGGATATATCATTGTGGCGCGGACAACAGGGATCGCCGCGGCGCTCGACAGCTTGTTCCGGAATAAAATGACAACAAAGCCGATCGATGATAATGCGCTTATCACGGCGGCACTAAGAAAGTTCTTGAAATGAAAGTCTTACAGGTCCTTCCGGAAATGAATGTGGGTGGCGTTGAGCGTGGCACGCTTGATCTCGCGCGATACCTGGTTGAGCACGGGCATGAATCTGTGGTTGTGTCGCAGGGCGGGACGCTTGTACCGCAACTCGAGGCCGAAGGTACGAAGCATATTCAATTGCCGGTGCATCAGAAGAATATTTTTACGGCATGGCATTGTGTGAAGGAGCTTGAGAGGATCATTCGTGCCGAAAAAGCGGATATCGTCCACGCCAGGTCTCGTGTCCCGGCATGGATCGCGTATTTTGCTGCTCGTCGGACGGATGCCGAATTTGTGACCACATGCCACGGGTATTACGCCAATCATTGGTTAAGCCATCCTATGGGCTGGGGGAAAAGGGTCATTGCGATCAGTGATGTGATCGGCCGGCACATGATCGAGGACTTTAAAGTACACGCCGAGAATGTGCGGCTCATCCACCGCAGTGTTGATCTGGATACTTTTCAGTATCGCCCCAGGAAGTCCGGGCGTTCGCCGTATGTGGTAACGATGATCGGCCGGATCACGCCGCTCAAGGGCCATGAATATTTCCTAAAAGCCATGGCCAAGGTGATCCGCAAGATGCCGTATGTCCGGGTGCGTATTATTGGTGACGCTCCGTCGAACAAGCAGGCGTATAAGGATAATCTTGTTTTACTTACGAAGCGTTTGGGGATTGTGGATCAGGTGGAGTTCATGGGGAATTGTTCGGATATCCCGCAGAAGCTTTCCGAAACAGATGTCCTTGTGCTGGCCACGGTCACCCAGGAAGCGTTTGGCCGCGTCCTTATCGAAGCGCAGGCGGTGGGCGTGCCTGTTGTGGCCACGAAAGTCGGCGGGGTGGTGGATATCGTGGAACATGAGAAAACAGGGCTTCTTGTCCTTCCCAAAGATCCTGACGATATTGCCCAGGCGGTGACGCGTTTACTGACAGATTTGAAGCTGGTGGATGCCATGACGGCCGAGGCCCGGGCGCGTGTAGAACAGCGTTATACGCTCGAGCAGATGGCATCAAAGACCCTTAAGGTCTATGAAGAGGTGCGCAAGTCGGTTAATATCCTGGTGATCAAATTAAGCGCGGTCGGAGATATTATTTTAGCGACCGCGTCATTGAAGGCGCTGCGGGACCGTTTTCCGGATGCGAGGATATGCTGTCTTTCCGGTCGGGAAGGGGCGACGGTCCTTCATGGTTGTCCGTACATTGATGATGTGGTGGTTTACGATTATCGCGTTAAAGATAAGGGGTTTTTCGGTTTTTGGCGTATTTTGTCAAAGCTCCGGCGTTACCGTTTTGACAAGGTGATCGATTTTCAAAATAATAACCGCAGTCATTTGATGGGATTTTTATGTTTGCCGCGGGCAAGTTACGGATACAAGAACCAGAAGCTAGGGTTTCTGTTGACCGACGGGATCCCCGATGACGATCCGAATATACAACCGGTCCGGCATCAATTCAGGGTCCTGGAAAAACTCGGGATCGAGTATTCGGATGCGGTGCGCCTTAAGATCACGCTTCGCCCAGATGACCATGAATATGCCCGTGAACTCCTGCACGGCTCGTGGATCGATGAAAAAGCGCATACGATCGTTGGGATCAATATTGCGGCTTCTGAAAAGTGGGCATCCAAGAACTGGCCGGTTGAGAATATTGCAGCGCTGTGTGACATGCTCGCCGCTGATAATATCCGCGTGATCATTACCGGCATGGAGAAGGATAACGTTTTTGTCCGCAACCTTGCCGCGGTCATGAAGTCAAAGCCTTCGGTCTTTGTCGGCAAGACAACGCTCATGCAGTTGGCGGCCTTGATCAGTTATTGTAAAGTTTATATTACTCCGGATTCCGCACCCTTGCATGTGGCGGCGAGTGTCGGGGTTCCGGTCATCAGCCTGTTTGGGCCGACGAATCCGGAGCGCCATGTGCCGCCCGGAGAGACGATCCGTGTTATGCGCAAGACCATGCCGTGCGTGCCGTGTTACAAGGCGGAATGTAAAAGCAAGAACGGCCCGACGTGTATGCGGGATATAACGCCGTATGAGGTTTATTTAGAAGTGATGCGCCTGCTGGGCCGGGAGGTTAAAACGTGAGGGTTCTTTGTTGCGCCAATCATTTTAATACCGGAGGGATTACTTCTTATTTGATGACCCTGGCCAAAGGGCTCTTGAAGCGCGGGCACAGGGTCGTTCTGGTATCTTCCGGCGGGAATGTGGTGCCCGAGGCCGAGGCGCTTGGCGTAAAAGTCATGCTGACGCCATTTAAGATGAAGTCCGAACTTCATCCGCTTTTATTTTTAGATGTGCCGAGGCTGGCGCGTATTGTCCGGGAAGAAAAGATCGATATTATTCACGCGCATACCCGCGCTAGCGCCATGTCGGCCATGATCGCCGGGGCTTTGACCGGGGTGCCATATGTGACAACCTGCCATGGGTTCTTCAAGCCGCATGTCGGGCGTAAAATATTGCCGTTGTGGGGGAAGGCGGTGATCGCGATCAGCGCACCGATCGCCAAGCATCTGGCGACAGATATGGGTGTCGACAAGAAGCAGATCTTTCTGGTGCCAAACGGGATCGACCCAGAAAGGTTTGTGCCGGCGGATGATATAACGCGTGCTAATATTCGTCGGGAATTTGGCCTTGGCAAGGAGCCGTCTTTGGGCATCATTGCGCGATTATCGGATGTGAAGGGGCATGGGTGGCTGTTGCAGGCCATGCCGGATATCCTTAAAACATTTCCAGATACAAGATTATTTATTTTAGGTGAAGGCCCTATGGAGGCCTTGCTTAAAAAAGATGTTTCCCGTTTGGGCATTGAGAAAAGCGTTGTTTTTCGCTCAACGGTTCAAAAGACCGCGGATGTCCTTCCGGCGTTTGATGTTTTTGTGATGCCGTCCTTATCTGAAGGCCTTGGACTTTCGGTAATGGAAGCGCAAGCCATGGGGATCCCTGTGGTGGCGACGAAGGTCGGCGGGTTGATCGATGCGGTCAAAGACGGGGAGACAGGGATCCTGGTCCCGGCTAAAGATCCAGAGGCCTTAGCCAAAGCCGTGGTTCGGCTTTTGGCAGACCGCGCGCTCGCAAAACGCATGGGCGAGGCCGGTCGGATATTTATGATGAACAATTTCTCGGCGGATACCATGACCGAAGGAACGCTTGGCATGTACCAAAAAGTGTTGGCGTTTAATTCAAAATGAATAATATTCTTGTCGTATCTGTCAATTGGCTTGGCGATGCGGTTTTTTCAACGCCGGTATATCGGGCATTGAAGGCGCGTTATCCCGGCGCGCGCGTGATGGCGCTGGCCGTGCCGCGCGTGTGCAATGTTCTTGCCATGTGCCCGGATATCGATGAGGTGATCCCCTTTCATGAAAAGACCCTTGCGGGGCAGATCGCGTTGGCAGGGCAGTTACGTTCTAAACATGTTGATGCGGTTTTCTTGCTGCGCCGTTCGGTGTCTCGGACATTCTTGATGTGGCTCGCCGGGATCCCGGTTCGGGTCGGTTTTGCGGGCAATGGCGCGGGAATGTTCCTGACGCATCGTGTTGCGGAATTCGACCTGGATTCAAGACATCGTTCGGATGTATATTTAAAGGTGCTTGAAGCCTTTGGGGTGCCCGTTTCTGACCATGCATGTTTATTGAGTGTTTTGCCTGAAGCTTTGTTGCAGGCGGATACATGGCTTGCAGCCCGGGGTATTTCTTCCAAGGATAAGATCCTGATGGTGAATACTGGCGGGAATTGGGACCTTAAGCAATGGCCGGAAAAGAATTTTGTTGGGCTTGTACAGGCGCTTGTTCGCCAGGAGTATAAAGTTATTCTTCCCGGAGCCGCGTCTGATAAACAGAAAGTTGAGCGTATTATTCGTGAGGCCGGAGTTGCCGCGATTTCTGCGGCCGGCGAAACAGATCTGAAAATGCTGGCCGGGTTATTGTCAAGAGCGCAGGTACTTATCACGGCAGATTCCGGGCCGCTGCATTTAGCGTCGGCGCTGGGGGTTTCAACGATCAGCCTGTTCGGGCCAACGCGTCCTGAGATCACAGGCCCACGCGGGCGGGGGCGCTCGATCGTGATCCAAAAGGATGCCGGGTGTAATCGCGCGCCCTGCTATAATCTTCAGTGCCAGGACAACCGGTGCATGAAAGAGATCAAGGTTTCGG
This sequence comes from Candidatus Omnitrophota bacterium, assembly GCA_015234065.1. Classification (GTDB taxonomy): domain Bacteria; phylum Omnitrophota; class Gorgyraeia; order Zapsychrales; family Fredricksoniimonadaceae; genus JADFWS01. Next base: position 1,437 of record JADFWS010000071.1, on the reverse strand, counting down.
ATGTTTGCCAAGCTCTCCAACAACTCGAACATTAAATCGATCCTGCTTATATCGTTAAGCAATATCGGGGATGTGATCCTCACATTTCCGGTGCTTGACCGTGTCAAGGCCACATTTCCTGATGCTGAGATCTCAGTTTTAGTGGGGGTCAAAGGGAAAAGCCTTTTCGACGGGAATCCGCATATCAGGCGTACGATCACCTATGATAAACAAATGCCGATCGGCCTGAAATGGAAGTGGTTTCTGGAACTCCGGCGCGAGCATTTTGATCTTGTGGTTGACTTACGCAATTCGATGCTGCCTTTTTTGCTGAATGCGAAGTATATGACGTTCCCGGCGCTTGGCCCTTCGCGGGAGCACATGCGTGAAAAACATTTGAAACGTTTGTACTCAGTCCTGCCCGAGCCGCTCGTGCCGTTAAAACATTATGCCCTGATCCCACCGGAGCATGCGGCGCGGGACATCAAGGCAAATGTGCATGGATTAAAGGATTATATTCTTATTGCTCCTGGAGCCGCAGATCAAAAGAAGCGCTGGACCGCCGCTGGGTTTGCCGCCCTTATCCGGCATTTTCTCCATGAGGGCGGGCGGCAGGTCGTGATTGTAGGGGATCAGAAAGATCGTCTTTTCGCCGAGGAGATCCTCAAGGGCCTTCCGGGCGGGATCATAAATATTTCCGGTCTTACAACATTGCTTGAACTCGCGGGAGTTATTGAACGCGCGGCTTTGTGCGTGACCAATGATAGCGGCATTATGCACATGGCCAGCTATCTTGACCGGCCGATCGTGGCGCTGTTTGGGCCAACTGATCCAGAATTGTATGGCCCGTGGAGCACGACGTCCCGTGTGGTTCAAAGTGCAACAAAGGTGATGGGGGATATTGCAGTGGAAAATGTCGTAATGGCGGTCCGTGAGGTTGCTCGTGCGTGACCTGAAGAATATCCTTATTGTGCGTACAGACCGCATCGGGGATGTGGTGCTCACGATCCCGGCGATCAGGGCAGTGAAAAAAGCCTTTCCCAACGCCAGGGTGACGGTCTGGGTTGCGGCCATGACAAAAGATCTGGTGAGCGGGCTGTCATTTGTGGATGAAGTGATCACCGAGGACCTGAAGACAGGCTGGTTTGGATACATGCGCCTGGTGATGGAGTTGATGCAACGGAAGTTTGATTGTGCGATCATTTATCATACGAAGCGGCGTACGAATATGGCCTGTGCGCTCGCCGGTATCCCGATGCGGTTGGGGTATTTGAATGACAAGGGCGGCAAGTTCCTGACGCATCCTATTAAAGATGAACGTCATTTGGGCCTTAAACATGAATCGTTGTATTGCCTTCAGTTGCTGGAAGCGCTGGATATTCACTCGAATGATGTTGCGTTGCAATTGCCGTTTCAGCCTGAGGCAGAAGCCTGGGTGCAGGATCTTTTTGATAAAAC
>JADFWS010000070.1 GCA_015234065.1 Candidatus Omnitrophota bacterium | reverse complement strand
GTGAGCTTTTTCTGCGCCTTGTCTCCGGGAGATGGCTTGACGTCGAAGAGCTGGTCGGTGAGCGGCAGGTAGATCCATAGCGTCCTGCCGGCAAAGCGCGTTTTAATGTCCAGGCCGCCTTCTTTAAGCAGAAACTCCTGAAGCTTTCTTTCTGCCTGCGTGGGGGACAGGGGCTTGTCTTTCAAAGCTCCGCAGCCGCCCATGAGGAGGGTTAAGGATAGGGCGATGAGGGCGCGCGCGTGTTTGTTCATGTCAGACGGTCGCACGCACGCCGGGTTTCAGTCCGAACTTATCGAAGATCTGCTGGATCTCGTCGTATTCCAGGTCGCCTTTTTTAAGCAGTTCATCCGAGAAGAAGGCCAGAAGTTCTTTATGGGTTTGCAGGAGGCCGTTAATGTCATTGAGGCCGTCCTGCAGGATCTTCTGGACGTCGTTATCGAGCGTTTCCTTGGTCTTTTCCGAGACCGAAAATCCGGCCTGCGATTTCAGCGATTCAAAATCTCCGAGAAGCCCTGATGTGCCCATGCCGAGCGAGTAGACCATAAGCCTTGCTAGTTGCATGGCACGGAAGAAATCACTGCCGGGCCCGCCGCCGACACCGGCGGAAGTTGTGCCGAGAATGGTTTTCTCTGCGGCGTATCCGGCGAGAGATACCTTGATCATGGAGATCAGCTCTTCTTTATGCGGAGAGCTGGCTTTCAGTTCTTCGAGCGGGCGCGCGTAAATATAGCCGAGCGCGTTCTTGCGCGGGCGAATCGTGGCCTTGATGACTTCGTTCGACGGGTGTACCAGGTAGGTGATGATCGCGTGCCCGGCCTCGTGGACGGCCGTATCGTGCAGCGATTGTTTGTTGTATTTGACGTTCGTGACCGAACCCATGGTAATGCGGTCATACGCTTCGGACAGGTCTTTCTTGTTGATGGACGCACGATTATTGCGCATGGCAATGAGGCCGGCTTCGCGCACCATATTGTCGATATCCGACGGTGAGAATGCGATCGTGGTGCGGGCGAGGACCATGGGGTCCACGTCCGGCTCGGAGGCTACTTTTCCGAGATAGAATTTAAAGAGCGCTTCGCGGTCTTCGACGTTCGGAAGATCCACATAAATTTTGCGTTCCAGGCGGCCCGCGCGGATGATGGCCGAATCGAGCGTGCCTTCGGCCACGTTCGTGGCGCCGATCACAACAATATTGTTTTCTTCCTGCTTCAGCCCGTCGATCTCGGTGAGGAACTGGTTGACGGTCGCATTATGCGAGCGGGATGAGCCCAGGTCTTCCGCGTGGTAACGGGGTGTCGCAAACGTGTCGATCTCGTCGAAGAACAGGATGCACCCGCCTTCGGCTTTCGCGAGCTGGCGCGCTTCTTTAAAAACGCTGGCGATCTTATTCGAGCCGCTGCCGACGTACATGCCGATCGTTTCCGCGCCGCTGACGGCGATCAGGGGAAAGCCCGCCTCGGTCGCGATCGCTTTGACAAGATATGTTTTGCCGCAGCCCGGCGGCCCAAAAAGCACAAGCCCTTTAACGATCTTGCCGCCGATAGCTTTGAGCAAACTGCGGTCTTTGAGGATTTTGACAAGTTCCCACGCTTCGGTCTTGGCATCAGCCATGCCGATGACCTCATCCCATTTAACAGGCGTGCGCGAGTAGAGGATTTTTTCCTGGCCGGTCTTTTCCAGATGCCCCATGATCACTTTTAACGCCGAGAGGACGTCTTCTTGCGTGGCGCTGGCGCGCTGGTTGCGCATGGCGAGAATGCTCGATTCGCGCACCAGATTTGCGATGTCGGCGGGGGAGAACCACTGGGCCTTATCTGCGACGAGCGCGATGTCGATCGCGGGATCGTGGCTGATCTTGCTTAAGTAATAGGATAAAAGTTTCTCGCGTTCTTTGGCCGTGGGTTTTTCAATGAAGATCTTGCGGTCAAAACGGCCCGAGCGCATGATGGCGTCGTCGAGTTTTTCCGGAGCGACGTTCGTGGCCGCGATGACCACAATATTGTTCTCGCGCTTGCGCAACCCGTCCAGCTCGGTCAGGAACTGGTTGATCGTGGCGTTATGCGACACGCCGCCGCCAAACCCCGCGTCCTGCTGGCGCGGCCCGGCAAACGCATCGATCTCGTCGATAAAGATCAGGCAGCCGCCTTCGATCGCGGCTGTGGTGCGTGCCTTCTTAAACAAGGATTTCATGCGTGATGCGCCAAGCCCGACGAACATGCCCACGAATTCACTGCCGACAGCCGAGAGAAAGGGGAGTCCGCATTCGTTGGCCATGGCTTTGGCCAGATGTGTTTTGCCGCAGCCCGGCGGCCCGATCATCAGGACGCCCTTGATCATGGTGCCGCCGATGGCTTTGATCTTGTTGCCGTCTTTAATGAACTGCACGATCTCGAGCGCTTCAAGTTTTGCCGACTCAAGCCCGATCACGTCTTTGAGGAACACTTCGGTTTTGGCCTGTTCTGCATCCGACGAGCCGAGGAGCCGGCTCATACCGCCGCCCATCATGAAATAAAAATAAATAAATGTGGAAATAAAAGCCTGGATGATCCCGACCGGCAGGAAGATCACGATATACATGAGCATGTTGGCCAATAGCGCCCGACGGGAAAACCCTTCCATGGACATGAAGCTCTGCGCGCCAAAGACCGTAAAGACAATGACCATGAGCACAATGCTGGTCAGCAGTGATACGAGAAGAAGCCATCCCCAGTTGTAGCGGAGATACTTAACGAATTTCGGAACAGCCATAGAAGCCCCTTCGTTTGATAGTGAATGGAAAACCACGGTAAGGATAACACACACAATAGGTTGCGTCAATAAAGCGAGGGTAAGTATGAAGCCGTGGATAGGGCGGCGCCATCTTGAGCGCCCGAAGGGTGCAAAAGATCGCCCGCATGAGTTGCTTTGTTCCCGGTACCACGCATAAATTTAAGTTGACGTAACCGCGACCTTATGTTAACTTATCAAATCCTCGCCGAAGAAATACCTCTCGGCAGTACTTAAAAGGACAGCGTGAAAGGGTTTTTATGACAAAGATCAAGAATGTTACAGGTCGTGAAATTATTGATTCCCGCGGCAATCCGACGGTTGAAGTCGATATTCTTTTGGATAACGGCGTCCTTGGCCGTGCCGCAGTTCCGTCTGGTGCGTCGACGGGCGAGCGCGAGGCGATCGAGCTGCGCGATAATGACAAGAAGCGTTATATGGGGAAGGGCGTCCTCAAGGCTGTTGAGAATGTCAACACCGCGATCAAGAGCGCTATTGTTGGTAAAGAAGCGGATTTCCGTGCGATCGACAAATTGACGATCGCGCTTGATGGTACAGAGAACAAGGGCAAGCTCGGCGCGAATGCGATCCTCGGCGTTTCTATGGCTGTGGCGCGTGCGGCGGCGATCGATGCCAAAAAGCCGCTGTATCAGTTTCTCGGCGGCAACGATGCGAAGATCCTGCCGGTTCCTCTCATGAATATCGTGAACGGCGGCGCTCATGCGGATAACAATCTCGACATTCAAGAATTCATGATCATGCCCATTGGCGCTCCGACCTTCAAAGAGTGCATACGCATGTCGTGTGAAGTGTTCCATAATCTGAAGTCGTTACTTAAAGCGAACGGCCTTTCCACGTCGATCGGCGATGAGGGCGGGTTTGCGCCGAATTTGAAGTCCAACGAAGAAGGCCTTTCCTATATTATCCAGGCCATCGAGAAGGCGGGTTACAAGCCGGGCAAGGATATTTTCATTGCCATGGATTGCGCGTCGTCCGAGTTTTATAATGATGGTAAATATAATTATGACGGCAAGGATCTTTCGTCCGTTCAGCTGATCGAAGAGTATGCCAAGCTCGTCAAGAAGTACCCGATCGTGTCGATCGAGGATGGCCTCGACCAGAACGACTGGCAGGGTTGGAAAGAGCTTACCGCGAAGCTTGGCAACAATGTCCAGCTTGTCGGCGACGATCTTTTTGTCACGAATGTCAAGTGCCTCAAGCAGGGGATCGACCAGAACATTGCGAATTCTATTCTCATCAAGGTGAACCAGATCGGCACGCTCAGCGAAACGTTTGATGCCATCGACTTGGCGAAGAAGAATAAATATACGTCGATCATGTCCCATCGTTCCGGCGAAACGGAAGACGTTACGATCTCCCATTTGGTGGTCGCTACGAACATCGGGCAGATCAAGACGGGTTCGTTGTCACGCACAGACCGTTTGGCCAAGTACAATGAGCTTCTTCGTATTGAAGAAGAGCTTGGCAGTAAAGCGGTCTACGCAGGCCCGATCTGGGGTAAATTTTAATAGCCGTTAAGCGGGCTTACGCCGCGGCGGGTCTATGATACGAAACGCCTTTGTTCTTTGTATAGTATGTGCGGTGATCGTTGCGTTCTTTTTACCGTCGTATTTCCAGATGCAGTCGCTGCATGAGAAGAATGTGTCTTATGAGCGGAAGATCAAAGAGCTGACGGACGACAATGTTAAGTTGAACGCAGAAAAGCACCGGCTGGTGGATGATCCGGAGTATTTCGAGAAAGTCGCCCGTGAGCGGCTGGGGATCATCAAGGACGGGGAAGTGGTTTATAAGATCGTCCCGGCCGGTTCCAAGAAAGGCATCGCTCAGAACGCATCAGATGGCGAGTCGCTTTTAAGGAAGCCTGATAGTGGCGATCAAGTTAAGGTGACGGATAAGGTTTCGGGGAAGTCCGGTACCAAAAAAGCCGATAAAGCGCCTGTAAGCAAGAAGTCGACGGCAAAGAAGCCGGTCACAAAAGTAAAAGTCACGGCCGATGATTTTTCAGTGCCGTTGGATCAATAAAAGTTTCAAAAGACATCGCGGGGTAGAGCAGCCCGGTAGCTCGTCAGGCTCATAACCTGAAGGTCCTTGGTTCAAATCCAAGCCCCGCAACCATTAAAAAACCCTTAGCCCTTTGGGCTAAGGGTTTTTTATTTATTCGGCCCTTGGGTTTGAACCAAGGACAGCGGGCGAGACCGCCAGCCGTAGGCTGGCGCGTCGAGAACGCAGTCATTGAGTTCATTGCGAAGCAACCGCGAAAGCCCATCGGGCTTTCGAGAAATCCAAGCCCCGCGACCGAGGACGAAATGTCCGAGGGAGTGCCGAGGCCTCCCGGCCGAGGCCAACTGTCACAAATGAAAGCCACTCAATGACTTAGGTCAATGGGTGGCTTTCGTGTTTCTAGCCAAAATGGCCTTCGGATAACAACCGGATAACAACGTTATTCTAATACTTTTTTAGAAAGACGTTGTTACCTGACGAACGTAGTGAGTCAGATAATAAAACTACCAAAAAATGAAGCCAGATAAGAAAGTAATTATAGAATAATGTTGACAAGCGCTCATTTTTCGGCGAATATTGAGTCCATGAGATATACGGCACGGCTACAGGAAAAGCAGGTTTGCAGGGCTCTTGCCCGGGGAAAGAGTGTTCTTCTTCTTGGCCCAAGGCAAACCGGTAAGACAACCATGTTGGACCGGATCAAGCGTGACCTTTATTTATCGCTTGTTCGTCCAGATATTCGTCAGCGGTATGAGCGTGATCCAGGGCTTTTGACCGGGGAGGTAGAGGCGTTAAAGGGAAAGGGAAGATCCCGCCCGGTAGTTTTTATTGATGAGGTTCAGAAGGCGCCAAAACTTTTGGATGTAATCCAGGACCTTGTGGATCGCGGCAAGGCGTCTTTTCTTTTGACGGGTTCATCGGCGAGAAAATTAAAACGCGGCGCCGCGACGAACCTTCTTCCTGGAAGGATCGTTTCTTTGCGGCTTGATCCATTTGTTCTCGCTGAAGTTGAGGCAGAGAGTTTGGAAAGCCGATTGCTTTATGGAGCATTGCCGGGCATTCTGGCTTGTGCGAATGCGGCGGATCGTGAAACAGATCTGGCATCTTATGTAACGACATATTTGGAAGAAGAGGTGCGCGCGGAAGCGATCGTGCGCAATCTTGGCGCTTTTGCCAGATTCCTGGAATTGGCTGCGGCGGAATCAGGGCAGATCGTTAATGCGCAAAAGCTTTCTCAGGAGATCGGGGTGGCGCATACGACCGTAGCAGGATATTACGGTATTCTTGAAGATTGTCTGGTGGCGGAGCGGATCGACCCGTTGACTAAAAGCAATACGCGAAAGAAACTTACCCGATCTCCCAAGTATTTATTTTTTGATCTCGGGGTTCGTCGTCTGGCCGCAAGAGAGGGCGTTCGTCCGACCCGTGAGGCATGGGGGCTTTGGCTTGAGCAATTCGTTGGGCTTGAGCTTTTGCGTTGCATACGCGTCCAACAGCGCAGAGCGCAATTACATTTTTGGCGTGATCCTGATGGCCCTGAGGTTGATTGGGTTCTCGAGGAAGAAGGGCGATATTTACCTGTTGAGGTAAAATGGACAGATGCACCATCAGCGTCAGATTGCCGGCATTTGGAAACTTTTTTGAGAGAATATCCTCAGGCAGTTAAAGGTTTTGTTGTTTGTCGTTGTCCTAGAAAGATGCGTTTAACGGACAATGTTACGGCTATCCCATGGCAGGAAGTGGATCAGTTGGTTATGGGAAGCAAGTAATGCTTTTGTGTAGTGTGCAGTCTGACTTTCGGATAACAACCGGATAACAACGTTACCCCAATGCCTTTTTAGAAAGACGTTGTTACCTGACGAGCGTAGTGAGTCAGATAACAAAACGCCCCCAAAGAGGGTCAAAAGGGGTCAAACACGGCTAAGTGAAGATCACCATTTTCCGACGATAAGAAAATCATCAACGATCGTTAAAGCCCCGCAACCATTGAAAAGCCCAGCCCCCAACAGGGGTTGGGCTTTTTATTTTATTGCGACATAACGTTGTCGCGCGTCTGAGTTACGCTATTTCAAGAGGTGACCTATGACGTGGGAAGAATTTCAGCGCGAAAAAAAGGCATATAAGGCTGTATGGGCAGAATTACAAGGGTCCAGTACTGGCGCGTTAAAGGATTTTCTTAAGAAATCATATCTGATGGTTGTTTGCGGACGGCAATTCAATATTGACGATGATCCCATGACCATCGCAAAGAATTGCCCGGCCTTCTTTGTTGATACGTCAGTCTCCAGGGAGTTTTTTGGATTGCTTAAGGCCCTTAAGGCCGTGGCCGAGTCTTCCGATAAAGAAGATGAACAGGAAAAACGACTGATCCTGAAAGAAATCAGCCGTTTTGATCATAGCCTGTTTGCGGTCATTGATCATTGGCGTGTGCACGTACGATTTCCGGTCGTTGATATTGACCTTATCCAGGAACTTAAAACCTCGCCATATTGTGATAAAGAAAAAACGATGATGCGGCCAGCGTCGATCAATGTGGTGCTTAAAAAGACGCCGGAATCAGCGTAGTATTTTCGCATCCGGAGGAAATCTCGCATCTCATTATGCATTGGATCCCGTGTCTGACGGTGCTTGAGCCAAAAGAACTTAAGGCCAAGGTGCGTGAGACGGTGGAGGGGTATTTAAAGGCGTGTTGAAAAGATAATGGCGCTTTAGTTTTATGGCGCGACGCAACGCTGTCGCAAGCGTCTTTTATAGTTAATGCAAACCAACTATAAAGGAGCTATATGGCCAACACCTCAAAACTTCCCCCGAATAACAATGAAGCCGAATGCGCGGTCCTGGGTTCTATTCTCATGAGCGAAGAAGCGCTCGATGAGGTTCTTGAGATCTTAAAGCCGCATGATTTTTATAACGCCAGTCATCAGCGTATTTATAGTGCCATCCTTAAGCTGTCCGAAGCCAAGCAGAATGTGGATATCATCACAGTGACCGACCAGCTTCGGCGTACCAATGACCTTGAGGCCTCGGGTGGCGCGGTCTATCTGTCCGACGTGGTAGAGGGCATTCCCAGCGCCGCCAATGTTGTTTATTACGCGAATATTGTAAAAGACCGTTCTTCCCGGCGGGCGCTCATTCATCTGACCACAGGCCTTACGATCAAGGGTTATGAAGGCGAGCCTGAGACTAAAGACCTGCTGGATGAAGCCGAGCGTCGGATCTTTGAGATCAATTCCCAGAAAGAGCGCCAGCAGGCGGTTTTAATTAAAACGACACTCAAAGATACGATCGAGACTATCGAAGCGCTTGGGAAAAAGGGCCAGCACATTACCGGCATTTCGACGGGTTTTTATCATCTCGACCGGATCACGTCGGGCCTTCAGCCGTCGAATTTGATCATCATTGGCGCCAGGACCTCGGTTGGAAAGACGGCCTTCGCCATGGCGATCGCCCAGCACGCGGCGGTGGTAGGAAAAGTCCCGACCGTGCTGTATAGCCTTGAGATGTCGGTGAAAGAAGTGACACAGCGTTTGCTCGCGAGCGAATCCCGGGTTGAACTTGGCGGGATCAGGCACGGGTTTGTGCGCAAGGAAGACTGGCCAAAACTTACGGGTGGCGCGGCCAGGCTTGCCGCGGCACCTTTTCTGATCGATGAAAGCCCGGCGCTGACACCGATGGAGCTTCGCTCCAAAGTGCGCCGGCTCAAGAGTGCGCATAAGATCGGGCTGGTTGTGATCGATTATCTTCAGCTCATGCGTTATCCCGGCAAGAGTGACAGCCGTCAGCAGGAGATCAGTGAAATATCGCGTTCGATCAAGGCGCTGGCGCGCGAGATGGATATTCCGATCATTGCGTTAAGCCAGCTGTCGCGCAAGGCCGACGAGATGTCGGACAGGAAAGACCATTCCAAGCGCCCGCCGGAGCTGTCGCATTTACGCGAGTCAGGCGCTATTGAACAGGACGCGGATTTGGTCATGCTCCTGCATCGGCCTGAGATGGACGGCGCCGTGCCTGGCGAAACCGGCAAGATGCAGGTTTTAGTGAAGAAGCACCGCAACGGCCCGCTCGGCGACGTGCACCTGCGTTTCTTCGGGCAGTATATGAGGTTTGAGGACGAGGCGAGTGCGGGGTGATATAATTGGGACACACATGTCGCAGTCTTTAGGAATTTAAATAATGAGTCAATAAATGGCGGTTTTTACCACGAGAGTTGTTTTTTGTAAGAAGAATGATAGATTATTAGAGTTATAAAAAATAATTCGTAATTAAATAAGTTATTAAACTTGCAATGAAAGTTATTTAGGATGATTAAAGAAACGGGGGAAATAAAAGTTTTTGAAGCTTTTGCGGGATATGGCGGAGCATCGTTTGGGCTTAGAAAAGCAGAAATTCGGTACAAGGTAGTTGGGTATAGTGAAATACATCCGAATTCATGTGAGCTTTATGATTTGAATCATAAAGATTATTCAGACGAAAGAAAGGTTAAGAATATCAAGAATTATGGTGATATTACAAAAATTGATCCAAAGGATTTGCCGGATTTTGATTTTTTTACAGGCGGATTTCCATGTCAGGCATTTTCTTCAGCGGGGAAGGGCCTTGGAGAAGCAGAGACTAGAGGAACGTTGTTTTATGAAATAATTAGAATTTGTGAAGCAAAGCAACCGCCGTTAATATTGTTAGAAAATGTAAAAGGACTTTTGAGCGCTAGGCATCAAAGGACTTTTGCTAAGATTATTGGTGAGCTGGAGAGGATAGTGACCTGCCCCTTTTAGTTGTACCAGTTCTTGTGTTGCAATGGTGAC
>JADFWS010000006.1 GCA_015234065.1 Candidatus Omnitrophota bacterium | reverse complement strand
ATTATAATTAAAGATAGTCAAGAAATCTTTGAGTCTTCCTTGACAAGACAAAATAGTTTTATTTAAAAAAACCATTTTAATATTATGTATAACATAGGGAAACCGACATAACCCCGGAGGTTATGTCGGTTGTTGACGTTTCGTCAAAATACGATTCTTAAAAAGATCGGCAATGGTTAGGCTCTGAAGTTGTCCCCAAAAATGATGCCAAACAATGCATGCTCTTCAAGGTGATGGCGCAGGCTTAAGGCTGTGGCCGGCATCAATGGCGACGGTGCGGCCTACGGAATGAACGAGTTTTACGAGCGTTTCAAACGTATCGCTCGGTGCCTGCTTGAGGCCCGGCTTGTTAGGATAGAGTTGATACATTTCACGGTATACCGTAGGCGTCACATTCGGCATGAGCACATTGGCTCCAGCACGCAGAGCTTTCTGACGACCCTCGGGATCAATGGTCCCCATGGCGGTTGTCGCCGGGATATGCACATTCTTCATGACAATACGAATAACGGCTAATGTCCGCAACGTCAAGTCCAGCGACGCATTCCCCTGATCCTTGAGCGGCGTTTCGGGATTCGCAATGAACGGGCCAAAACCGATCATGTCGAGATCCAGTTCCTGCATTAAGAAAATATCATCCGCGATCATCTCCACGGTCTGCCCGGGAAGCCCGACCATGATGCCACTGCCCACTTGAAAGCCGACCTCACGCAGGGCGTGCAAACAGGCCATGCGCTCAGCCTGCGAAGAATCCGGCTTAAGCTTCCGGAACAGCACATCCGACGATGTCTCAAACCTGAGCAAGTACCGGTCCGCACCGGCCTTTTTCAGTGCCGCATACTCTTCCCGCGTTTTCTCTCCGATCGACAGCGTGATCGCCACACCCAGCTCGGCCTTGATCCGGCGCACCAGCGCGCACAAAGCATCCGTTTCATATTGCGCACTTTCCCCGGACTGCAAAACCAAACTCTTGAACCCCAGCCCTGCCGCAAACGCGGCCGACGCGAATATTTCATCCGTCCCCATCCGGTACCGCACCACTTCCCGATTGGACCGGCGAAGCCCGCAATACAAACAATCCCGGCCGCAGGCATTTGAAAACTCGATCAACCCGCGCAAATGCACCGCATCCCCGACATGTTCCCGACGCACACGGTCCGCCTCGGCACATAAAGCGGCCAGGTCTGCGGTCATCAACGATTTCAGGATGTCATCACGGTTCATAAATACAGATCCCGTTCGCCCTTCTTGATCCGGTCGTGATATTCGAGGAATATGGCGAGCGCTCCCGGATTCTTGTCCTTGATCTCGGCCACTTCACGCTCAATGAGCGGCATGGCCAGTTTGCGCGTGTCTTCCGACGCAAAATCATCCAGCCATTCCTGGAATGTCAGGACCGCATTCAATTTACAGAACTTGCCCTCCGCGCCGCTGCGCAACAGGTCCATAATACATTTTCCCGTCCTGCCGCAGCGATACCCGGCCGTGCAAAAAGAAGTAATAAAACCCATCTGTGCCAGATCGCGGATCAGCTGGTCGAGCGAACGCGTGTCCCCCAGAATAAACTGCTGTTTCACCTCGTCCTGTTCGGTGACGCAATCCGAATAGCCGCCGATCGAAATCCGTGACGACGCATCCATCTGCGTCACGCCCATCAAGACCGCCTCATTACGAATCTCCGCCTTCTCACGCGCGGTAATGATCATCCCGGTATACGGCGCCGCCAGGCGGATGATCATCATGATCTTCTTGAAATCCGCATCATTCACCAGATACGGCCAGTCGGGCGTGATCATGGAATTGAGCGCCGGCACCAGCCTCGGGAAAGAAATAGTATGCGCGCCAACGCCCATCCGTTTCTCCAATTCCTGCGTATGATAAATAAGCGCCATGAGCTCAAAACGCCAATCGTACAGGCCGAACAAAGCCCCGATCCCGACGTCGTCGATCCCGGCCTCCATAGCCCTGTGCATACAATACAAACGCCAATCATAATTGCCCTTGATCGTTTCTTTCGGATGCATTTTGGCGTATGTCTCTTTATGGTACGTCTCCTGAAAAACCTGATACGTGCCGATCCCGGCCTCATTGATCTTTTTAAGGTCGTCGATCGAGAACGGCGGCGCATTCACATTCACCCGGCGGATCGCGCCATGCCCGTGACGCGTCTTAACACGCACGGAATAAATCGCCTTGAGTGATTCAACGACATAATCCACATCATTCTGCGGATGCTCGCCGTACACCGCGATCAGGCGCTTGTGCCCGATCGTGCCGGTCAAAACCTCCACTTCCCGGCGGATCTGCTCAGGATCAAGCACGTTGCGCTTGGCCGTGGCATTGTCCTGATTAAATCCGCAATATGCGCATTTATTCACGCAGTAATTTCCGAGATAAAACGGCGCAAATGTCACGATACGGTTGTCATAGATCTTAAGCTTGATCTTAAGCGCCATCGCGCGCATTTCTTCAAGCAAGCCCGGATCATTCACATTGATCAGGACCGCTACTTCGTCCGGCGTCAGATCCTTGATCGCCCAGGATTTAGCTAAAATGTCACGAACTTGTGCCGCCGATGGTTCTTTTGGTGCCGCATTGATCTGCGCCTGGATCCTGGCATCATCAATAAAATCCCGGCCCTGATCCATATATTTTGTGACCTCGTCCATGCGGATGCGTCCGCCCATCCATGATGTATGATTATTTTCTGACATGTAACATCTCCTTATTGAATGCGTCCAATGCCGCCGGAAATGGCGATAATGCGCGCCTCAAAACTCCTTGAACAAAAGATATCCCGACGCCATAATTCGTGATCGGCACACCTTTTTCTTTCGCCTGATGAATACGCAACAGCATTTCCCCGCGGGTCAGCATGCATGAGCCGCAATGGACGATCAGCTTGTACTCGCTCAAATTCTTCGGATAATCCCGGCCCGAGAAATGATCGACCTGAAGGTCTCCGCCGACATATTGCCGCAGCCAGCGCGGGATCTTGACACGGCCGATATCATCCTCGGCCGCGTGATGCGAACAGCTTTCCGCAATCAAGACTTTGTCGCCGGGCTTTAAGGCTTCAATATGCGCCGCCCCTTTGGCCAGCTCGATCAGATCACCCTTAAAACGTGCAAATAAAATGGAAAACGTCGTGCACTTCACCGCCTCGGGCGTATCCGCGACCGTCTTCATCACCACCTGCGAATCACACACCACCAGGTCCGGCAATGCCTTAAGCCGGGCCAGCATCGCGGCATATTCCCGCTCTTTGACGACAAGTGTTGCCGCATCATTATCCAGCGCATCTCGGATCGCCTGCACCTGCGGCAAAATAAGCCGCCCCTTTGGAGCCTGGAGATCGATCGGAACAACCAGCACAGCCAAACCTCCCGACGGCACCAGATCACCCAACAATGCCGGCGGCCTTAGAAAGTCTTCCGGGCATACCGATATAAGCAAGCGCTTGATCTCTTCCAGCGCCTGCGCACGCCCTTCAGGCGCGACACTCGAAAGAACAACGATCCTGTCCGTAACCTGACGCAACTGATTTAAAGAATCATCCGATGACGCTTTTAAATCAGATTTATTCACAATGATAATAAACGGCTTCTTCTTATCCCTCAATTCCTGCGCCAGTAAACGCTCCTCATCGCCCCATACATTCGGCTCGACCAGAACCAGCGCCACATCAGAGCGATCAAGCGCCCGGCGTGCGCGCTCCACACGCTTTGCACCGAGAAGAGATACATCATCCAATCCCGCCGTATCCAAAAACACGACCGGCCCGAGCGGCAAAAGCTCCATCGACTTTTCAACCACATCCGTGGTCGTGCCCGGCACCGAAGACGTGATCGCCACATCCTGGCCGGTGAGCATATTCAAAAAACTCGATTTCCCGACGTTTGTCCGTCCAAAGATACCGATCTGAAGCCGTAATGATTTTGACGTTGTTTCCATTATTTCCTGTACCCCAAACCGACGAGATTATGCGGTGCCAAAACCTTCTCAACCTCTTCCCGCCCCAGCTTTTCAACGAGGAAATCGTTCAGGTTTTCTTGCGGCAACGCTTCAAATTCTTTCAACATCGCGACACACCGGTCATACCCGACATACGGCACAAATGCCGTCACCAACGTCGGGCTTCGATCAAAATAATAACGGCACTTTGCCTCATCCGCCTTGATCCCGCCGATATGTACGGCCAATTTTATATCAATGTCTTTGAGGATTTCCAAAGACTCGATCAGCGCCGTTGCCAGAAGCGGCAAAAATTCAATGATCTGCAGTGTGCCCCGTGATGCGGCTTCGGTCACCAGCATATCGTTCGCGATCACCAGAAGCCCGGCCTGCGCCGCCGCCTCACACAACACCGGATTTACTTTGCCCGGCATCAAAGACGAGCCTGCCTGAAGGGACGGCAACCTGATCTCGCCCAACTCATTGAGCAACCGCAGGTCGTTCGATAGCTTCAGAAGATTCACGGCGTGCGCCTTGAGGATACCCGACACCTCAACCAACACATCCGCGTTGGCGGTCTCTCCGACGGGATTCTCGCCGCGGGCCAGCCCAAGCCCTGTGATCGCTCTCAATTTCTCGATCACCAGAAAGATATACTCTCGCGGCGCGCCCAACCCGGTCCCGATCGCGGTCCCGCCAAGATTGACAACCCTTAAACGCTCTTCACATTTAAACGTGCGCCAGCGATCCCTTGACACCGCCTCTGCCCACGCCGAAAACTCGGCGCCGAGCGTCATCGGGACCGCCTCCTGAAGCTCGGTCCGGCCGATCTTGACCACACCCGCAAATTCCTTTTCCTTACGCTGAAGCGCGCCCTGCACACCCGCCACCGCCTCGGCCAGCCCCCGAAACTGACCGATCAGCGCCACCTTGAGCGCCGTCGGATATACATCGTTGGTCGACTGATGTTTATTCACATGATCCAGCGGATGGATAACACCGTACGCGCCTTTAGGTTGACCCGATATCTCCAGCGCCCGATTCGCAAGTACTTCATTCACATTCATATTCGTGGATGTGCCGGCTCCGCCCTGAAACGCATTCAACATAAATTCCCCATCCAACTTCCCTGCAGATACATCATCACAGGCTGTACTGATCGCACCTGCGATATCCGGCGGAAGATACCCCAGATCCCGGTTCGCCTCAGCCGCCGCCCGCTTCACCATCGCTAACGCATAGATCAAGCACAGCGGCACACGCCGCGTGCCGGATGAGAAATTCTCCAGCGCCCGCGCCGTATGAATGCCGTAGTACGCATTGATCGGGACCTGTTTTGAGCCAAGAGAATCTTGTTCAGTTCGATAATCCATACGCACCTAAGCCTTTGCGAGTGCCGATTTAACCATGACACCTTCAAGCGCGCCTAGCTTCCCGGTCAGACTGCCAAGCTCATCCGTCGACATTTCCACCGCGAGCGTGATCACATTGCAATGCTTCGGCCGATACGGGATGCCTGTGCGCGCAATGATCGATTCCCCGTACTGGGTCAACAGCTCATTGACTTTCGGCGCCGACTTCCGCCGGTCCTCGATAATAATGCCAATAAAACCAAGCCGCTTATCCATGATGCCTCCTATAAATAAAAAGCCCCGATCCTGATAAAACAGGACCGGGGCTTGAATATCTACTCTTCCCGATCCCTCGCCTCAGGCACGCGCCCTTGGTACAGGATTTATATTAATACTGCCACGCCTTATTTCACATACAACGGGCGCGCTTTATAATGCGTATGCAGTAACTTATGCGCCTTGTGTGACAACGGCTTTTCCAGAAAATCCTTGTACAGCTCCTGAACAAACGGATTCTCATGCGAACAGCGCTTGGGCATACCAGCATCCTCGTCGTACAAGCCCTTTGCGCGCTGCTTACGAATATCGTCCGTCACCATATACGGCTGGCCGCCGCCGCCGACACATCCGCCGGGGCATGCCATGACCTCAATAAAATGATATGGCAATGGCTGATTATTCTTCAGCGCATCACGCACCTTATCCATCACGAACTTGACATTCTTAAGCCCATGCGCCACCGCGATCTTGACCTCTGTGCCCTTCACGTTGACCGTGGTTTCCTTGACACCCTGCAATCCACGGACCGCCGTGAAATTCACATCCTTGAGATTCTCGCCCGTGATCGCAAAATACGCCGTACGCAGTGCCGCTTCCATAACACCACCCGTGGCGCCGAAGATCGTACCCGCGCCGGCATAATCGCCGAGCATCAGGTCCGCGTCTTCATCCGGAAGATTCTTGAAGTCGATCCCGGCCTGCTTGATCATGCGGATCAGCTCACGCGTCGTTAACGACACATCCACGTCCTGATACCCCGACGCCGACATATCTTCCGTGCGGCTGATCTCGTATTTCTTGGCCGTACACGGCATGATCGAAACCACTTTGATCTTGGCAGGATCGATCGCCTTTTTACCGGCATAATACGTCTTGGTCAGCGCCCCCACCATTTCATGCGGGCTCTTGGCCGACGAGAACAGGCTGATCATATCGCCATAATACTTCTCAAGATAATCAACCCACGCCGGGCAGCAGCTGGTGATGAGCGGCAACGGGCCCTTTTTGTTCACAAACCGCTCTACGAACTCCGTGCCCTCTTCCATGATCGTAAGATCGGCACCGAAATTCGTATCAAACACCGCCTTGAACCCTAAACGGCGTAACAACGCATATAATTTTTTGGTCAAGTTCGTCCCAACCGGATATCCGAACCCCTCACCAACAGCCACACGGACCGCCGGCGCTATCTGGACCACGCAATGCTTGTCCGGATCCTGAAGGAGCGACCAGACTTTCTGCGTTTCATCGTTCTCGAAGATCGCACCCGTCGGGCAATGCGCGGAACACTGGCCGCAACGCACACATGGCGATTCGGCAAGCTTGATATCCCCTGCCGGTGAAATACGCGTCTTAAAGCCTCTCTGAATAAAAGACAAAGCCCACACATCCTGCATATTCTGGCACACATCGATACAGCGCCCGCACTTGATGCACTTTTTCGGCTCAAGGATGATCGTCCCGGTTGACTTATCCACCGGGATCTCGGGGAGCACGCGCTCGAACAGATCCTCACGGATACCAAACTCGGCCGCGATCTTCTGAAGCTCGCAATCATTGTTGCGCCCGCAGATCAAACAATCCGTCGGATGGTTCGACATGATCAGCTCAAGCACCGTACGGCGCGTCTGAACGATCTCGGGATCATGCGTCATGACCTCCATGTTGTTCTCAAGAGGCGTACAGCACGCACGCAAGAGTTTTCTGTTATTTTTCACCTTCACAATGCAAATACCGCAACCGGCGGACGCCGTCAGGTCGGGGTGTTTGCAGAGTGTCGGGATATTGACCTGTACCTTTTTAGCCGCGTCAAGAATGCTTGTCCCGGCTTCCACTTCGACCGGGATACCATTAATAAGCGCTTTCACCATCAGTGCCGTTGCCATGACTTGAACTCCTTTATTGACGCTCCACCGCGTCGAATTTACAGACCTGGTAGCACATCCCGCAGCTGATGCACTTTTCCTGATCGATCACATACTTTTCCTGGCGGCTGCCTGCGATCACGTTCACAGGGCAGTTGCGCGCACAAAGGCCGCAGCCCGTGCACTTGTCTTTATGGATCAAGAACGACACAAGGCTTGCGCACTTTCCTGACGGACATTTTCCGTCCTCTACGTGAGCCCGGTATTCTTCCGCAAAATATTTAAGCGTGGACAAGACCGGATTCGGCGCCGTCTGCCCAAGGCCGCATAAAGAAGCCTTTTGCATCGCGAGCGCGATCTGGTTCAACTTATTAAGGTCGTCCGCCTTACCCTTGCCTTCCGAGATCCTGGTCAGTATCCCGAGCATCTGGGTGCCACCGATACGGCACGGCGCGCATTTGCCACACGACTCATCAACACAAAACCCAAGATAAAACTTGGAAATATCGACCATGCAATCGTCTTCGTCCATGACGATCATGCCGCCGGAACCCATGATAGACCCCAGCTTCTGCAAACTTTCATATTCGACCGGCGTATCAAAATACTGCTCCGGGATCACACCGCCCGACGGGCCTCCGGTCTGGATCGCCTTGATCGCCTTATTCTCAAAAACGCCGCCCCCGATATCGAACACGATCTCGCGGAGCGTGATCCCCATCGGCACCTCGACCAGGCCGGAATTGCGCACCTTGCCAGTGACCGCAAATACCTTGGTCCCCTTGGAACCTTCGGTCCCGATCTTGCCGAATTCTTCGCCACCCTTGGCGAAAATATACGGAATGTTCGCCAGCGTTTCCACATTGTTAATGACCGTAGGCTTATCCCACAGGCCCTTGACCGACGGGAATGGCGGACGAGGGCGAGGATACCCGCGCAGGCCTTCGACAGACGCGATGAGCGCCGTCTCTTCGCCGCACACAAACGCGCCGGCACCCAAACGGATCTCCATATCAAAATTGAAATTGCTCCCTAAAATATTCTTTCCCAGCAGGCCTTTTTCATAACACTTGTTGATCGCCTTCTGGATGCGTTCAACGGCGAGCGGGTACTCGGCACGGATATAAAAGAACCCATACGTCGCGCCGACCGCAAACCCGCCGATCATCATGCCTTCGATGACCGAGTGGGGATCTCCTTCGAGGACCGAACGATCCATATACGCGCCCGGATCGCCTTCATCACCATTGCAAATAATATATTTTACGTCACCAGACACCTTGCGCGTAATATCCCACTTAAGCCACGTCGGAAAACCGGCGCCGCCACGGCCGCGCAGGCCGGATTTTTTCATCTCGGCGATCGCCTGCTCAGGCCCCATCTCCAGCGCGCGCACAAGGCCCTGATACCCGTCATTGCCCACGTACTCATCAAAACTCTCGGGATCAACAACCCCGCAATTACGAAGGACCACGCGCATCTGCTTACTCTTCTTGTCAAACGCCAATGCGTCGATCTTCTGGCCCGCGATAATGGTCTTGTCGATGATCTCAGTGATATTCTTTATTTCCAGATTCTTGTAAATAAAGCCCTCCGGCAAGACGCGCGCCGCCAAGCCTTTATTATAAACCCCGAGGTCAGCCACTGTTACCACCTGGCACTGCCCGTCGAGATTGCGCTCGCGCAGCTGGCTTGTTAAGGCCACCGCAAAATCGCGCAGGTCCTTCTTTTTATTCCCGTCTGTATCCTGGATCAATATCCGTTTCATATCTCATCCTCATGCTTTATTAAATATGCGTCATTCCCGTGGGGCGATCCTTCGGCCTTCCGGCCTCAGGATGACGGGCCCTTGGCCCATCAAATCTCGTAAATATGCCCATCAACGAGCTTCTTCTGGCACACATGCTCGTCCATGATCTTATGCGCGACATCCTTATTCACCTTGCCGTAAAATACGCGCGGCGCGCCTTCTACATTCACTTCCACGAGCGGCTCTGCCGAACACAGCCCCAGACAGCCGCACTTTTTCACTTCAACGTCGAGTCCGCGCGTCTTGGCTTCTTCCGTAAGCACTTCGAGGACTTCCTTGGCCCCGGCAGCCACACCGCACGTCGAATACCCGACACGGATCCAGTTCTTGGCGCGCTTGTTCACCGCCACGGTCTTCATGTTCAACAGGTCCTGTTTCACGATCCCCATAAAAATCTCCTGATATTATTTCTGGCCGTGGTTCTTGGAATGCTCGGCAATGATCTCCATCACATCCGCGCGCTTGACCGCACTATATACTTTCCCGTCCACCGTGATGACCGGCGCCAGGCCGCAACAGCCCAGGCAACGCACGATCTGCAAATGAAAAAGCCCGTCTTTAGTGGTTTCGCCTTCCTTAATATGAAGAACGCGGGTCACTTCTTCAATAAGAGCCGCCGCACCTTTTAAATAACAGGCCGTGCCCAAACACACCGAAATATTGAACTTTCCCGGCGGCTGAAGTTTGAAATAATTGTAAAAAGTCAGAACTTCATAGATCCGCGCCAGCGGCTGGTCCAGCTGACGCGAGATCTCAAGCGCGGCTTCACGCGGGACATACCCGTAATGATCCTGGATATCGTGAAGGACCATAATGAGGTTGCCCTCTTTATCCTTCCAGCGTTCCACGACCTTCTTTACATCATCTGCCAAGTTTTCAACTACCATGGACTCTCCTTTGAAGGCAACAACATTAAACCCGGATCATGTAACATGATTGATATATCGGGGAATTTGAATCGTTCAAAATTTCACGATTGAGTGATTATAGGGGCTTGTGTGCAGGTATGGCAAGAAGAAAAGCTTGGTTATTTTAAGGCGCGCGAGAATCGAGAAAACTTCTCGATTAAACGAACGGATCCGCCGGGCTGCCACGATCCCCAGGGGTTGCGCGCGTTTTAATGCACGCCAAGGGCTTGCTGCGGGGATACCATTGGAATGACACTCGTGATCACCGGTGCAAAACCTTCAAACCCGCCGTCAAGAATGCCCTGAGCCTGGGCCACGTCATATTGAATGTCGGCCGAAGCGCCGCTCTTCGTCAGGCCAATGTTTTGAATATCAATACCACCGTCCATCTTTTCCTGACGCACAGAACCTGTCATCGCCGACTCCTCTTGCACCATGTTCTCGGAAAGAGCCGGTGCCGCATCAGCCGCCATCCTCGGCGCGATCAATCTGTACACATCCATCGACAAACGTCGGGCTATGTCCGGATCCAACGACGCAAACACGCCTTTCCCGTCAGGATTATCCACATCATGCCCGGTCATATAATCCCATTGACGGCCAAGCGCTGTCAGGATCTTCTTACGCCGGCCTTTCGCAGCCGCAAACGCCTGGCGAAAAGGATCGTCATAAAATTGGATCGCGTCATGCTGTTTTCTGGTAAGCTCCGCCATGGTTAAAAGGCTGTTCGCATTCGCCGGATCCATACTGCTTAACCGCGATGATAGTGCCAACATCTCTTCATGCAACTTCCATCGCTCCAGCACAAGATCGTTCCAAGCGCTAACCCGACTCTCTTCTTTGAAGAAATTATCTGTTAAGACATCTATATAATCATTCGCGTTGATATATACACCTTCGTGCCAGCGATGATTTAATTTCTGCTGAAGCTGGCCGCGGCGCACATTCTTTTCCTTCCTCAATGCCTGCCATGCCGGAATGCCGACACCAACCGCCACCACCGTTGTGAGCAGGAGGCTTGCCGCCGGTAAAAACCATTCTAAAGCAAAAACAGGATCGGAAAAATCTCCCGATACCATGGCTGATTCTTCTTCCGCAGGCCGCACAGGCCGCGGCTCTTCCGTCACAGCCGTTTGAACAGAAATCGTTTTTCGCGCTCCCTTAAAATCACCCTGCCTGATTAATTCTGTCAGGACCTCGGGCGCTACAGTCTCTGGAAGGACAAAATCACCCGCCATTTCAACGGTGCCAAGCGGCATGCTTAAGCCCTTTACCTGGCCAACCGCTTCCCCACGCATAAAAATATACACCTTAAGCCCCGCGACCCTGCCGCTCTCATCCACATTTTTCGCGATCAAAAGACTGTACGGGATCGCCGAACGTTGTTCTTTCATCGTCCGGATGATCACTTTGTCACTCTGGATCTCTCTTTGCTGAAACACTCTCTCCCCGGCCTGAAGATTTTCCAGCTGAGCCCAAAGAACCCGGCTCAACTCCATCGCATCCTGCCCTTGAAGAACAATGACTTTTTTACCCGGATACCACTTATCCGGATGCTCCAAAAGGCCACTTACAACGACCCCGCCATCTTCATATCCCGGTTTTGTGATCACTGTTTCAATCGGCAAGAATATCTCAGGGTCATCAAACCCCTGAACATAGGACGCGGCCTCAGGCGTGCGTGGCTGATCGTACACAAACTTGACCTCATTTTTTTGAGAAATAACCGCCATATAAATGACCTGCTCAAGAATCTCCCGGGTCAACTCGCCTTTAAACGTCACCGCAAAAGAATTTGGGAACCTGGGCTTATCAAGGCCATAAAGGGGAATCCCGTTAAAATCACCGATCATGGTTCTCGGCGAGAACTCCAACGGCTCCACGGCCATCGGGCCCCCAGTCTCCACATGATACGCACCATCTGCCGCCCCGGCATACGGTAACGGCTCCACGAGGCGCCCCTCTTTATACGCTTTATTCAGGCCCTCTTTGACACTCTTGTCAAAAGCGCTTTCGGGCTTAAGGTCGGGACGGCGTGAAAAGAATGAGCTCATCGCGCTATCCCTGGAATCCGACTGAAGTTCACTTTCTACCTGCCGCGATGCTTTTAAAAGCTGAACCCCTAACTTAAATGTTCCACCTGTAGCCGTTACATTCAACGCATGCTCTAACACAACATGGTTCATCGCAAAATCAACCATCCCGCCGGAGAAATATTTATGCGGGATCGCTTCGTTGGTCAAAGGGTCTTTTTCTTCTTTAATGTAATTGAACACACCCACCTTATACGCAGCGATATAACGGGCGTAGATCTCTTCTTTCAACTTCACATCCCCGGAATCAATACCCGCGACCTTGTTCTTTCCCAAATAGGCCTGTTTCAACAGCGTTTGTGTAATAGCATCGCGATACCACTTGGCCAGGATCGCAGTGTAATAGATCTGACGGAGTGGAGCAAAATTTTTGCCTTCATTGACTTCTTTTTCAATGGCCGGAAGGACGATCTCACGAATAATTTGCCTGGTGATCGACGGAGCCGCCGCTGTATTATTCGCAATGGCGACATAATCACTATCCAGCATGACCTTGAGCTTGGCACCCGTCACATAAACGCGATTAGTCTGCTCGAAGATTTCAGCACGCTCCGGCATGATCCAGACTTTATTGAATGTATCGACAGGGATATCTATCGTTCCGAACTGGGACCTGGCTTCGGCATAAACTTTGGCCCAGAATTCTTTCCCGAGGCCTTTTTCAGGATAAATAAGCGAAGCTGTCAGTTGCTTTAAAACATAATCCTGGGCCAAAAGATCGCGGCCAAGAACAGTCTTCCCCAAACCATCGGCGATCATGCGGTCATGCTCATATGGCGAAAGATTGACCCACAGGTCTTTTTCCGGCACTGTCAAAAAAGCCAGGAAATAGCGCACCATGCGAGCACCTTCACTGCGTACAGCATCCGTCGTTGCCGCGCCATTGCCACTATCCACAATAAATTGGAAATTCAACGGCTTTTGGGGATCAACGATCAGGCCTCTCACAAGCGCAGGCACAAACGCAGGCGATATACCCAGCATGGCCCCCGGCTGAGGAAGGGAATTCACATTAAAAACATCTGCACGCACCTGTGCGCCAGGCCCAAAAACCAGCGAAAAGCAGAGCGCAAACACCATCGTACGCATAGAGATACGCAAAAGAATACGACGATCATTCATTTGTTTAAACCAGTGAAACATAGCGCCTCATGATATGATTTTAGATATTCCAACAAGTAAAGAATGGTAAAGAATAACATATAAATATTCCCCGCGCAAATCAAGGCACGTCCTTGATGAAACATCAACAACCGCCATAACCCCGGAGGTTGTGGCGGTTGTTGATGTTTCGTGAAATTCAGGTAAAATGTTTACATGCACATTAAGATTTTAGCGAGTGTTTTTATTGTTTTCTTAAGCATCGGTGCTGTGTCTTTATTTTTTCGAACAGACGAGCCTGCCCTTGTTGACGCCCAACCCGGAATCATCGTGCTTCTGTCCCACAAGGTAGCGCCTGAAATCCAAGGCTATGGCGGGCACATTCCGCTGCGCGTTTTTATCGGGCCGAACGGCACAATAACGAACATTGATGTCCTCAAAAACAACGAAACATTTTCCTATACCGGCGATTTAAGCCTCTTCGTCAAACAATTCATTGGAAAGACTTTTGCAAGCCCTCTGTCCCTCGGCTATGACATCGACGGCATTTCAGGCGCTACGATTTCACACAAAGCGATCACAAATACTATCCACGCCTGCCTCGCGCAAGCCGCTCAAAAGCCGCATTCGATCAAAACACCGCCGATCAACTGGGCCACCATCCTGATCCCTGTCGTTCTTTTAGCCCTCGCCTTAACCGCGTTGCTCTTAAAAAATACGCTCCTGCGCTGGGCCGCCATGCTCGGAGGGTTTATCTATTTTGGGCTGATCACCAAAACCATGCTCTCGATCATTCAGATCGCCAACGCCGCGCTCGGCAACATCCCGGGATTCTTTGCACAACCTCTTTGGTTCATGACATTGCTTCTCGGCCTGGCGGCCACATTTGTCGTCGGGAGGATCTATTGCGGAAGCCTTTGCCCCTTCGCGCTTCTCCAGGACCTGCTGTTTAAACTTTTTGGAAAACGCCGTGTGCGCACTTTCCCTATATCCGTAACCACAGACCAAAACACACGCTACGTGAAATATGCGCTTCTTTTTTTAGTTTTAGGCCTTTGTTTTATCCGCAATGATTCCGCCGCTGCCAATATCGAAGTTTTTATTACGCTCTTTACAGGCCACGGGTCAACGCTCGCGGCCGGCTTTTTATGCCTGATGATCATCCTCGCGATCTTTTACTTCCGGTTCTGGTGCACACATCTTTGTCCCGTCGGAGCATTAACTGGCCTGGCCGGCGCTTTCAGCTTCTTTAAAATTCGGGTGAAGCCACGCTGTGCTCGCTGTGCCGCGTGTATCAGCGCCTGCCCCACGCACGCCATCAGCCTCGATAACAACAAACGGCCGCTCATTAACGCCGCCGAATGTATCCTCTGCGGCAACTGCCTGAACAGCTGTGTCGCCGGCCAATTGGAGTTTGGACCCCATGCCTGCTCAAAGAAATGATTTTGCCTTTACACTGCTTGTCGCTTTTTCAGCAGCGCTTATACTGACGGTCATATATACTGGTCTGAACCCTGAGCCGGCATCCCGCTTCACGCCGCAGGAATGGGCGCAAAAGTTCAATGCCATGGGGCTCACGCTACATGAAGGGAAATACTGGAAACCATGAAACCCGTGACCTGCTTCTTATGCCCCCGGCGCTGTGTGATCATCGAGGGCGCCCGCGGCAACTGCCGGGTACGCACCAATGTCGGCGGGAAACTTTTTTCGCTCGTCTACGGCAAGCCCTGCTCTGTCCATATCGACCCCATCGAGAAAAAGCCGTTCTTTCATATCTTGCCCGGAAGCAGGTCCTTTTCTCTGGCGACCGCCGGATGCAATCTTCACTGCCTCTATTGCCAGAATTGGGAAATATCCCAACGCCCGCCGGAAGAGACCGAAAATATCGATCTCGTGCCCGATGACGCCGTATCCCAGGCCCTGCGTCATGACTGCCGCAGCCTTGCCTATACCTATTCCGACCCTGTCATTTTCTACGAATATGCCGAAGATATTGCCGCGCGTGCAAAAAAAGAAGGCCTTCTGAATCTCCTCGTCACGGCCGGATATATCGAACAGGACCCGTTAATTGAACTATGCCGCGTCAGCCACGGCGCCAATCTGACGATCAAAGGCATGACGGAAGATTTCTATAAAAAAATGTGCGGCGCCACGCTTAAACCCGTTCTCGATGCCGCCGTCACGATGCGCAACAAAGGCCTCTGGCTCGAAGTCACAAACCTGATCGTCCCGACGTGGAACGATACGGATAACGACATCCGCACGCTCTGCCGCTGGGTCAAAGACCATCTGGGCAAAGACACGCCCTTGCATTTTTCACGCTTTTGGCCCATGCACAAGCTCCTCAACCTCCCGCCTACGCCGGAAAGCACGATCACCCGCGCCTGGGACATTGGCAAGGCCGAAGGACTGTCCTTTGTGTACGTCGGGAACCTGCCGGACCATCCGGGCAACAACACCTTCTGCCCAACATGCCAAAAAATAATCATCGGCCGGCAGGGCTTTGCGATCACAGAAAACCATTTGAATGACGGTACCTGCGGCCATTGCAAAGCCGTGATACCCGGCATCTGGAAATAAGGGAGGCTTATGGACAGACGTCAATTCCTGAAGATCTGCGGCCTCTCCCTGGCAGGCTTTTTCGCGCCAAAATTCTTGAAGGGCTTTGACTTCTTCAACAAAGATGCCATCAAAATCAGTCTTAAAGAAGCGCGCTTTTACAGGTCAGCCGATTCTCTGCTGGGATAAAATCCCGCCGCGAGACATGCCGCAATCCAGACACACAAAAGCGCAAGCCCTTCAACGCCCCAGATAGGCAGGATGAATATTCCGGTGCAGAGCGTTCCGAGCACTGCGCCGGAAAGATCCAGCGCATACAGCGTTCCGGCAAAGCCTTCTTTAGTGACAGATAGCGCCCAGGAAAAGAACGCCCCCGTCGACAACCCGGCAGCTAACGACGCCGTAAAACACGCCCAGGATGCCATGCCTCCATCAGGATGCAGCAATAATATCCAGGCAAAGATCCCGCCGGAAAAACACAGGCCTCTCACACACGACAAAAGCCCCTGATCCGACCATCGCCCCACCCGGCTTCCCAGGACGGCCCCTCCCATAAAAAGCGCCGAAAATATCCCGACAGCCATATACGAATAACCGACTTTCGCCTGATACACAAACAATGCCGCGATCTGCAGCGCGATCCCGACAAAGCCTGCCGCCACCATGACCGTACCCACGGGCAGCTTACTCCCGGAACGCGCCATCAACATGCCGCCAGCCGCGAACACCGGGATCAGAAACACGACCCAACCCCAGGCTTTAAAAATATCAAAAACTTTGGGAACCATGTCTGACGCATGCGTGGCCTGATACGCCACCGCCGCCATAAATCCCGCGGGGCGAAGGTCCGTATTGACCTCGCCGGGCACATCAACAAGCGCGGACACGTTGGCCATCCGGTCCGGGCTTAACCGCGACGCAACATAATATTCTTGAACGAATTTCGTCCTGATCGCACGCGCCTTCAAGCGTACAGCAAGCACATCCGCGCGATCCGTCACGGTCCCGGGCAATTTTCCGGCAAGAAAAATATACTGATCCCCCGGCAAAACCTTAACCTCAGGAAATACACCTTTTGCCGTCGTGTAAAGCCCCCGCAACACCCGTTTCGCCTCTGAATTCAAATAGTTTTCAGATGCCGGCGCAGAAAAAGACAATACACCATCAGGACGAAGCGCCTCGAACGCCTCTTTGAAAAACTCTACCGTGTAATATCGGTTCGCCAACAGGCTTAATGGCGGCATGCTGCCAGCAATAATAACATCATATTGCCCGTGCATACGCCGCACCAGCGCCCGGGCATCACCCGAAACAACCCGGATCCGCGCATCAGACAAAGCCCGGCCAACACCCGGAATATATCTGCGCCCCATATCAACCGCGGCAGGATCAAGCTCTGCATCATCCACCATCACTTCCGGATACTTCAGCACTTCTTCCAGCGCACCACCCATCCCGCTGCCGATCAACAGCACGCGCCGCGGCGCCGAATGTGACAACAACGCAAAATGAACGCGTTCCTCTGAAAACAGAACATCTCCCGTCGTGAACATCCGCTGGCCATTTTCGAACATGGAATACGCCCCTCCTTTTTCCAAAAGGACAATATTCCCGTAAGGCGATTCCTGGGTCGCCACCAGATGATACCCAGGCCACTGCAACTCCCGCGTAAAATGCAAAGGCCCGGCATCTAAAAAACCCATTACCATCGGAAGCCAAATAACACTGAGCAAGCCGCCTGCTAAAAATCCTGCCGCTTCAAACGTATACACTCTAACCGCTGTTTTTCCCGCACGAACAAGCGCTGTGAAACAGGCGCCTAAAAGAATACTCACCGGCACGATCGCAACAACTGCCGCAACACATACAAACGCAGGCCCGACATCCTCACCCATCGCAAGGCCGAGAATAATCCTGAATAACCTGATCAAAACAATGCTGGCAGGCAATAAAAGAACCGCCCCGACTAAAAATACCGTTGCACTTCCACGCCGCCTGCCCGCACTCCACGCGCCCAGCGCATTGCCCGCAAGCCACAATAACAGGACCAAAACATATGCCACTTCATTGCCGTAAAAAGCAGTCAAAAGCTCGCGCACCAGCGCGACCTGCGCCAGGCTTGAGATGACCCCCAATAAAAAAGCGCGGAGCTCGAAAGCCCCGCGCTTTTTATCATCAACCTGAGAACAATTATTTCTTTTCATTCTGTTTATTGAAGAAGTCCCACAGGATCTTGGATGCCAGGTCTTTTCCGCCCAACCCGAATGCCAGCGCGAGTCCAAAGCAGATCGCGGCAAAGAAGATCTGGAATGTCACGCCGACAAAAAGCGCCGCAATATTCAGCTCTTCAAACACCAGCACGGTCGTGAACACCACGATCGCGCCCTTGGAGATCGAAGCCAAAAGCTCGGCACGGGACAAACTCGCGTTCGTCGCTGCCGTCTTAACGATCCCGGCCACAAGATTCGCGAAGAATGTACCCACGATCGCCACGAACACCGCGGATGCCACATTCGGAATATAACCAACGATCTTTTCCAAAAGCTGTGCCGCAACGGTCAGCCCCATGCTGTCGACCGTAACCGCAAATACAATGATCATGACCGCCCAATAGACCAAAGCCCCTAAAAGCGCTACCGGCGCTAAAACCACGCCGCCCTTGGAAAGCAAGTCGCTCAAACCGATCTCAGCCGAAAACGTATTGAATTTGACACCATCCAGAAGTTTCTGAAAAAGCCCGCTTAACACCTTGGCAATGATCCAACCCACCAAAAGGATCACGAGCGCCCCTAGCATGCGCGGTAAAAAGACCGCCACCGAACTGAGCATGTTCTTTACCGGATCAATGATCACGATTTCCCATCCATGCATACATTTCCTCCTTGTAACAGGTTACGGTTTTTTGATGCACATACTGCCTTTGACCATTTGTGGTATTTTACAACAATTTGGAGAAAACAGGTCTTATTTTTTTATCTTATTCCATCAGAAATACTTGCTGAAAAGCTCCTTTGAAATACCAAACGCGCGCGCCAGAACTGCAGGCGCAAACGCCGCCTTCCTCGGCGCACTCATGAAGACCCGCCCATCTTTCAAGATAAGGCCGTGCGTAAGAAAAGAAAGCATATCCGCCTGATGATGCGTGACCAAAATGACCTGCGGCGCATTCTTTCTGCGAACGAGTTTTTCAAGGCATTGATACATCCTCACCCGCGCGCCCACGTCCAAAAGGGAGAACGGCTCATCCAGGATCAACACTTTCGGGCCATGGACCAGTGCACGGGCAAGGGCCACCTTCAACTGCTGACCGGAGGAAAGCTCGCCAAAAGGGCGGTCTTTTAAATGCAGACACGCAAAAAACCGCAACTGCCGCATAATATCTTTTTTAAGCCCTGGCGATATCCGTGTCGGCGCGCCAATCGAGCCGTCAACACCCGACGCCACCGCATCAAAAACAATCGTCTCCGGAGCCATGCGCTTGAAAACCCAGGGCGCCACATACCCGACCAACGCGCGCAATTCCCAGAGATTTGTATGGCCAAACGTACGGCCAAGAACAGACACTTCCCCGTCTTTTGGCCAAAGATACCCCAAAAGAATTTCCATAAGCGTACTTTTCCCGGAACCGTTCGGCCCCATGACCGCCCAATGCTCGCCATAACGGGTCGTCCACGACAGGCGATGAAGCACGCGCCTGCCCGAACGCATCACAGAAATATCTTTAAGGGATACCACATCCATGCTCAGGCCATCCGACTTTTGATCCAGCGATCGACCGCGATAAGAAGGGCCTGTCGCTTGGCAGGCTTTAAAAGCACCTCGCACACGCCCTTTTGATAACAGCTGTCCGCAATATCGCGGGACGTATTCGCGGTTAAAACAATCACCGGTGCGGCACGGCATAACGGCGCCTCGATACGAATGCGCTCGAGCGCGGTCAGGCCATCCATCCGGGGCATTTGAAGATCGAACAACAAAAGATCGAACGCTTCGGCCTTGCACGCGTCAAGCGCTTCAATCCCATCGGAAACAATATGCACACGATATCCCGCGCTTTCAAGATGCATCCGCACGACATCCTGGTTAGCCGGGTAATCCTCGGCGACCAGTATCTTCGGCACATACGGCCCGCCGGCCCCTCCTGGCAACACCGGCGTTACGGCCGGCTCTACAGCCACCGCATCCGGCATGATATCCATGGGAATTTCAAACCAGAACCTGGACCCAAGCCCCTCTTCACTCTCGACGCAAATATCGCCGCCCATTTGCTGAACAAGCTGTTTGGAAATAGCCGTGCCGAGCCCGGTACCGCCGTACTTGCGCGTAATACTGCCGTCCGCCTGGGAAAAACGCTGGAAAATATATTTCTGTTTATCCCTGGCGATCCCGATGCCGGTATCTACCACATCGAAACGCACCTGCACCTTTTGTTCCGATAAGAACTTAACCTGGGCAGACAAAAGGATCCGGCCTTTGTCCGTGAATTTAATGGCATTGGAAACCAGATTCATGAGGGTCTGGCGCAGCCGAAGCGCGTCGCCCATCACCCGCCCGGGCATGTTCGCGGCGATCGACAATTTGAACTCAAGCCCCTTATCCCTGACCTGCAAAGACATGACCCTCTCGATCCCCTGCAGGACCTCGGTGATACTGAGCGGATCATGCGCCAGGACCATCTTCCCGGATTCGATCTTCGCGGCATCAAGGATATTATTCAACAGCTCAAGCAGTGTCTCCGCTTCTTTCAGGATCAGCGCGCCGCGTTCTTTCACGAGCGACGGGTCTTGAGTATTCAACAGGACTTCGGTAAATCCGATGATACAATTCAGCGGCGTACGGATCTCGTGCGAAACATTCGACACGAATTCCGTCTTCATCCGGTTCGCCTCTTCGGCAAGCTCTTTGGCCTGCTTCAACTTGCGTTCCGCTAAAATACGGTCGGAAATATCCACGAACGCTTCTAGGATATACGTCTCTCCGTCGATCACGATCGACTGCACCGCACGAATGACCGGAACCTCAACCGCGAACCTGTTCACGATCGTTGTTTCCAGGACTTTCAGTTCAGTTCCCGGATCCATCATGGCACAGCCTTCGCGCTTCTGCGGACAAATAGTTGCGCCGCACATTTTGCCGAGAAGCTCTTCCGCCATGCGATATCCGAACAGCTTGAGCGCCATTTTATTGACCTGCCGGATGTTCCAGCGCTTATCAATGAGCACCAACGCCACAGGCGCCACTTCAAGGACCGCCTGAACCAGGATCTTGGAACGGCGAAGCTCATCTTCCGCCTTCCGGCGCATATCCGTTTCTTTTAAAAGATCATCGCGCGACGCTGTTGTTTTTATCAGGCTGTCACCCAAGCTATTGAACGCCTGGCCCAATTCTGAAAGCTCGTCCCCGGAAGAGGTTTTCACATGCTGATCAAAGCGGCCCGCGGCCATTTCCCGGGCAGCTTTTGTCAGCCGGCGGACTGGCCGGATGAACCAGCGGTGCAGGACGTTCCAAAGAACAAAGATCACCGGGATGGCTAAAAGAAGCATCCATAAAAGCTGTGCCCGGATCATATTTAAAAGCGCATCATACTCATCCGCATCCTGAATAAAACCGATGCGCCAGTCAAGGCCGCTACGCTCAAACGGCCCTTCCAGGAACTGAAAATACACCACCTTACGCTTCCTGTCTTCACCTGCAACCTCAGCCCGGCCCGTCAATTCCCGGGATATCCGCTCACGCAAGCCTTCCGGGCGCATCGGCGTCAACAGCATGGCCTTGTCCGGTCCGGCGATCCATTTTCCTGCCGGATCCGTTAAAAAAAGATGGGCATTATGCCCGACATCAACATTATCAATGAGCTTCCAAACCACGTCCATGTTCATCCGGCCGGCCACGACCGCTTTCACCCGGCCATCCTCGCCGATCACCGGTGCTGCCATGATGAGAACAGCCCGAGGAGGATCCAAAAGCATATGCACCGGCGAAAACACGAAATGACCGGCGCAGGCACTCAGGAACCAGGGCTGTTTATTCCATATTTCGTGACCCTGCGTACCGCTCGAAGCCAAGACCGTCCCTTCAGGGGAAACAAGAGTAATATCTTCAAAAGCCTTGTAATATTCCTGAACTTTAACAAGCTCTGCGCGTTTCTCATCCTTGGATGCCGTATCCGACCGGAGCACATTATTATCCGCGAGTGCCTGAACATGTGCCGCCGATATCCTGATGTCACGTTCTATGTCAGAACCAACCTCATGCAGGGTGCCCATGATCCGCACATCCGCCAGGCGGCCGATCGTTTTTCCTATTTCATTATAAAATCCCAACGAAACAACCGTGAGCGGAAGCACTGCGGCCAGAATAAAAATAAGGAGGATTTTGAAGGTAAGCGAGCGGTTGACCATGCGCCTGTGGGCTTTCCTGTTAGCCGAACTGTTATTATCGCCTGCTCAAAGCGTCGACCGCGGCAGTCAACGAACGCATCTGGCCTTCTTCGAGGCAGAACTCGGGCTTTAATTTGTCGATCATCAGCGGAAAGCAGGCATACTGCGGATCCTTAAATGTATTATTACGGATCCGATAATCATGCGTTTCTTTATCCTGGCGCAACGAAAAAGAAAGGACCATATCCGATCTTGGCTGAGCCACTCCGGGTGTCAATAACGGCAAATTTTTAAGCATTTGGACAATCTGCTCAACTTTCTCCGCCGGAAAGCTCTCCCCTTTAGCCGTCTTCCATTCCAGGCCATCTCCGCTTTTACCTTCCACATGCAAAAGCTCCAGTTTCTTTTTATCCGCAGCGTAATCGATCTTAAGAAGAGAAACCTTCTTTTCATCAAATCCGAATGGATTGGTCGTGAAAAAGTCTCCTGCGGTCTTGCCCAAATTCGAGAAATGATACACCGCCACTTTGTATAAATATTCTTTGCCTGAAACTTTTAGATAAAAAGTGCCGTCATCCTTAGCCCCGCGCTGAATGGCCAAAGCTTCGCCCGTTGCGCGCTTCAGCTTCAGCGTCCAGCTTTTGTCATCAAAAACAAATGCCTCCGGTGCTGTAACGGCAAATGCCCGCAAATTCCCGAGCATATCCAGATACCCGTTCACTTTAGCGGTGTCCACCCCGAATGGATAGCGTATTCCCGACAGCCATGCCCCTTTGGCATCTTTTGTGAGCGCCACCAACGGCTTTCCACCATCGGTAATATCCAGCCCTGTGACAGCGGCGGTATCCACCATCATGATCTTTTTATCGAGCCACTGGTCTCGGTCTATCTCATTCTTTCCGGCATCTGGCCTGATCCCCAAAAAGTTCAGCACATCATCCGGGATCACATACACGACCGACGACCCGGCGCGGCGCAAAAAATTATCCCGTTTCCCCTGTGTGGCCTTAGCCCCCAGATAGAGGTCTTCAAGCAATTTACCTGCCGCAAATATCTGGATACGCAAGCCATCGGCATCACTCACCCCGTACGCCTTCAAAAGAGAGGGGTCTGCTGAGCGCATCTCACCCCGGACACTTGTAAAAGAATTTAAAAATGTCGTCACCGTATTCGGGTCCGCCGGCATGCCGCCAAACACATTGACCACCTGCCAGGCATCCTTGTCCTTACGACAATGGATATTCACCTTAGGCGACGCGATCACCACTTCTGTGACTGTTTTCGGGTCAAAAGCAGGCTGATAAACTTCTGCTCCTGAAAAAGGCAGTTCACGCTCCTCGCGGGCATTGCGGGCATTTTTCATAACCCACAACCCGACCAACAGCACGGCCACAACTCCAAAGATCAACAATGACTGCTTCATACGTTTTCCCCGACACTCTTTTGAGCGGACAACATCTTCAGATACCGCTCTTTCTCCTGGCGCCGCCACATAAACCTTAACAACCCCCACAGCACAAACGCACACGGCACAAGGCCCACCGTGACAAAGCGCCATAACGCCTTATCTGCGCCGGACAATGGCCTGACCCGGCGGATGATCGGCTGATGATTACGAATATTGACCAAAGCCCCGCCGAGCGTCAGCACATCCACGGCATTGGTAAAGAACATCATGGAACCATTATCCCGAATGAGCTCTTCCTCGAACATTTTAGAGCAACCAACCACGAGCAACGCCCCCGGTTTGGCCTTTTTAGGATCAGGCATCACGGCCGCAGATATTTTCTTCTCCACCGGTTTCACAACACCAGCCTCATTCGCCTTCGCAGATGCGGCGCCTTCATCCCAATCCGGAGCCGTTTTTCCTGCAAAAACATCCGGAAACTTTCCTTCCAGCATAACGGCCAATGGAAATTGCTGGAACAGTTTTCCCTGCTCCGTCACCTGCTGCGCTGTGAGCATGCTTCCCGACGTCAACACCTTCCAGCTTTTCGGGCTGGAATTGATAAGAACGGTTTCTTTCAGTTTAGCATCGCCCACTTTAGCATGATCGATCGTCAACGCCGAACCCCACAGATAAAATATGGGCGGAATGCCGGACGTAATGGCCACTTTCTGATTCATGCTTTCCTGATCGACCACGATCTGGATCGGCACTTTCACCGGCGCCGTGAATGCCACTGGCCCGGCATCAAGGTTGCTTTGAACATTGATGAGTTCGTGGCGGCTATCCATGAGGATCGCGTCATCGACCTTCACGCCATACGGCGCGATCACATCATTCATGTCACTGGAAACCCGCTTCGGTGTGATCGCGGTGCCGCGAGGGTTCTGATTGTAATCAAACGTATATGACTGCGCGGCCACGATCACATGCCCGCCTTCATACAGGAATTTACTGATCTCCCAGCGCTGGCGCGGCAAAAGTTTTTCTGGC
Organism: Candidatus Omnitrophota bacterium; assembly: GCA_015234065.1. GTDB lineage: Bacteria > Omnitrophota > Gorgyraeia > Zapsychrales > Fredricksoniimonadaceae > JADFWS01. Next base: position 9,822 of record JADFWS010000006.1, on the reverse strand, counting down.
GCCACGATCACGAGCGCATCAGTCCCGTCGGGAATAGGTTCTTTCTCTGTCAGGTGGATACGGCTTACCTTGTAATTCTCATACTGCAGCCCGGATTCAAGCGCGCGAAACGCATCATCACGCATATTCAGCGGCGCGGGCTGGCCCATGCGCTTGAACATCTCCAGGATCGACGCATCCACATTCTTCTCTTTATATGGTGCCACCAGCGCGACCGACGGCTTCTTGTCGAGCATCATGCGATAGATCTTGGACGCAACCTCATATTCCAGGTTCTGGACCGTATTCGGCAGGATACGCGGAATAAATTCCTCATCGCGGTCCTTGTACCCTACCGCGATCGACGCATACACCAGCTTGACACCCACTTCATCTTTATCAATACTGCGCACTGAGATCGGCGCAATGCCGTGCCGCGCAAGCTGACTGGCCTGCGATCCGTTCTCTTTCGCTTCTTTGTCAAAAACCTCGGCGTCCATGCGTATCGTTTTGAGCACAAGCTTACCGCGCGACACGACCTTAAGCTCTTCGAGCCGGTCTTTGATGTCCTGTTCGATCGATTTCATGGCCGTCGGCATTTTATCCTGGGGCGTGATATACAACTTGAGCGTCACCGGCGCATCCAGCCTGGCAAGAATATTGCCCGCCGCTTCGGTCACGGTATAAAGCCGGCCTTTGGTAATATCCAGGCGTCCCAGCGGCATATCCGCAAGCAGGACATCGGCTGCTAAAATGATCACACAACCCAGGATCGCCGTTGCCGCAAAGAAAACCTTGGCCTGGCGCTTCAGGCGGTCTTCAATGCCCTGCGCATTTAAAACAAGAAATATCCCGGCGGAAAGTACAAAATGAAGGATGTCGCGAAGGTCTACGATCCCCTTTTCAAATCCTGTAAAATGACGCGTCACGCCCAGCGTATTCGCGAGAAAACTTCCGGCCCCCGGGATCCAGCCGTCGATCGTCCCTGCGACAACTTCCCAGCCGGCCGCCCAAAAAAAGAACATCACGACCATGGCCATAATGAACGCCACGATCTGGTCCGCAAAGAGCCCTGAAATAAAAAGCCCGAGCGCCAGATAGAAGCCGCCGAGAAATACCGCGCCGCTATACCCGCCCCAAACCGTGCCTGGATCCGGCGTGCCCACACAAAACAGCATGGCCGCGACCGGTAATGTCGCCGCGAGTGCTAAAAAATAAAAAACAAATGCCGCGCCGAATTTCCCGATCACGACTTTCCACGACGGCATGGGAAAGGTCAGCAACAGCTCAAATGTATTCCCCTTGCGGTCTTCAGCCCACAGGCGCATGGTCAGCGCCGGAATAAAAACACACAGCGCGAGCGGCAGCATGTCAAAAAAGAAGCGCATGTCCGCCTGGCCCACCAAAAAGAAATTCGACATGAACATGCCACAACTGAGCGTCACGAACACGACAATGAAGATATACGCGATCGGAGAATTAAAATAGGCGGACAGCTCCCTCATAAAAACAGAACGCAATTGATGGGCATTTTTCATACTGCCCCCCGGTTCTTACTGAGAAGGCCGATAAACAGCTCCTCGAGAGACTGCGTGTCACTGCCAGCCTGCGCTGCCAACTCGGACTTTGTGCCTTGAGCCACAATATTTCCTTCATGCAGGATCACGATACGATCCGCAACAGCCTCGATCTCCTGCAAAATATGCGTTGAGAAAACAATAGTCTTTTCTTTGGCCAGGCTTTTGATGAGCTTGCGGATGCCGATGATCTGCACCGGGTCAAGCCCGTTCGTCGGCTCGTCGAGGATCAGGATCTTTGGGTCATGCACCAGCGCCTGGGCCAATCCCACACGCTGACGAAACCCTTTTGAAAGTTCAATGATCCCGTGTTTCCAGACAGGCGCCAGATTGCAGGCTGCCACAACCCAATCGATACGCTCACGTAAACGCGCGCCGCCCAGGCCCCGAGCCTCGGCTACGAACCGCAGATACTCATCCACGCGCATATCCATGTATAAGGGAACATTTTCAGGAAGGTAGCCCACAAGTTCGCGGGCTTTAAGCGACGCGTCAAGCACATCAAACCCGCCGAGCGTCACCGTGCCGGACAGCGGCGCAATGAACGTGGTCAAGATCTTCATGAGCGTGGATTTCCCGGCGCCGTTCGGCCCAAGAAGCCCCAGGATCTCGCCCTCTTTGACCTCAAATGACACCCGGTCAAGCGCCAGCGTCGGGCCATACTGCATCGATACGTTCTGAACGTTGATCATAAAGAACCTCCACGCTTCAGATATAAAACATTACCCCTTGATCACGCGAAGCAATTCCCTGGCCGCATCTTCAGGCCCTTTGCGCTCCCACCCGGAAAGGCCCAGGCGGCTTCTCATCTGGCCCACAAATACATTTGCCTTAAAGAACGCTTCAAAATATTTCTTCGCCAGCGGATCATGCAGATCCTTGTACTGCGCCGCGCCAAAAGGATTCACGAAATACGTATGCACCAAACCCGTTGATGTGGTCGTACCCTTGCTCATGGCAGTCCCCTCACGAAAGACAGAAAGCGCCCGCTCGGGATCCTTGAACCGTTCAATGATCGGATGTTCTTCATCGATGGCATCGTAATTATTCGCGTACATGATAATATCGATCTTTTGGCCCCTGATCACCTGCTCATACGTTGTCACCGGTATAATAATGCGCGCATTCACCTGATTCGCGTTCATGATGATCGCACGGTCGATCTGCCCGAGCGCATAGCCGGGTTGTAAATCGTCGAGCCGGAGAAACGCGCCGATCTCGGTCCCGTACCCGACAATGCTTCCGTCGGGCGCGATCTTGATCGAACCCATGTCATCCGCGATCACGATCAAATCCTGGATCTCCCCTTCGCCGATACCGCGCAGGGCCTCGAGCGTTTCGGATTTTCCGGCGCCTGTGTCGCCGATAAAAAGAATGGTCCGGTCAATATTGCCTTTCAGGATCAAACGCACCAGCGCCCCGTGAAACGGCAGGATACCGCGGCGCATCATGATAATGTTATGCAGTGTCAGGATCATCTTTTTCAAATACCCGAAATACCCGAACTCCGCAGAACGCGGCACCGCGCCCACCAGGATATTGTTCGCCGTATCCTCAAAAAAGATCTGCTTGCACTCAAACCGCGCCAGACTTTCGGGCGGAACACCATACGCATAGATCGCGTCCGGCGCGCGTTCAAGATCCTCGTCCTCGGCCATTTCAAATAAATTACAGAGCGAATGCCCCAGCTCCGCGTAACTGTTGTGGAAATACACCAGGATCACGAGCTCCCCGACCTTGGCCGGATAACACAGCCATTCGCGGGAATTAAAATCGATCCCTTTCAGCGGATTCTCCATCACGCGTTCAAACCGGCCGGAACGCTTATTGTTCGGAGGCGTCAGGATCAGCGGCGGATAAATAAGCATCTGACGCATCATGGAAACTTTATTGAGCACTTCATATTCCATCGGAAGCTTGACCGCTTTCGAGACCGCGATCGTCGACACCTCGGCGCCGGCCGCGACCTGGCGATAAATGCGCGGATGCTGTCCTGTCACATTTTCCTGAATATCGCGGTACATCCGGCGGATCAGATTGGTCAGGTGCCCGATCGTTTCGTTAAACGTGCGATACGGCCGCTTGTCCCAATCCTTGCCTTTGGAATCAGAAATAATGAACCGGTCGAAACTGCGCCAGAAGTTATAAATATATTCCACCAGCCCGTTGAACTGGATCGGATCTTTAAGAAGGATCGACGCTCCCGGGACCACATTCGGGACCAGGTTCGCCGGCATCTTACTTAAGAACTTAAGCGTCTCGATGATCGTGTCCACGTCGCTGTCCGTGACCGTATTCTTCCCGAACACATTGAGCAGAATGGAATTGCGTTTGACCAGTTTTTCCAGCGCCGAGGTCACGATACCGCTGAACAATTCACTGGAAAGAACCTCGTCTTCCGTCTCACAGATACGGTCCTGGACCCTTAAAATGATCTTGTTATCCATCATGTCGAACGATTGCATGCAAACCTTCCTTGTGATAACCAAACACGCTCCACCGCGCGCTTGAATGCCATGTTGATCGGGATCAGATCGCGCGCCAGGCCCGCGTCGATCCCCGTAAGCTTCATCACTTCCTGAGTCATGACCGGTATGTTCAAACGCCCGGCGGCAATACCCTCATTCGCTTGTGCGATACACGAGGCCTGCTCCTGGCGTAAACGCGTACACGCTGAAAAACGGATCTTCCCGTCTTTATCGGGATTACCCGAATACCCAAAAAGCCGGCATACAAGCGGACGATACGCATACTGCGCGCATGAACCCTCGCCTGTTTTACGCCCGGGCTTGTAGAATACGCACCCTCCGCGAAACGCCCGCTGTTCCGCGAGGTTATACCATATTTCAGCCTCACCGTCTTCAACAAGGCTGACCGCCAAAGGCAGCATCTCAAGTTCGGTCGCTTCAACTGACGTGCCCGCACAGCACGCTCCGCACCCGCGTGGGCATTTTAATCCCGCCGCTTTGGCAAATGCCTGGGTCCCGACATGAACCGCCTTAAACTGCCCTTCGAGCGCGCGTACTTTCTCACAGATCATCGCATAGCCCGGCCTGTCATTCTTAGGCGGGAACAATGCTGTCCATAAAGAACGGAGTTGACCCACACGCCCCCCTTACAAACCGCTTAAGCCGGCAGTTCCATAAACCCTGACATTCCCGGGATGAATGGATATATTATCAATATTTCTTTATCACGCAAGGGGATTTTTATCCCCTTGCGTGGTTCGGGGGGAGCAAAATTTTGGCACCCGCCTTCGGCGGAATGCCAGATGCTGAAGCATTGAACCAACGGCCTTCAGGTTATGAGAGGCCTCGACGCTGTTCACGCTGTTTGCCGTCGGTGTCTAATCATTAGGGGTGTTAGGAGTTGGCTGCAAAACGACTTGCTTCCGGTTTCTCGTGATTGCCCCTGTTCCGGGCTGGTTTGTTAGCAAGGTGTTAGCACGGATTGAATCAATCCTTGCAAGGTGGATACTGCTTCGGCGCCTTCCCCACTCTTTTCAAAATGATCGGCAACCTCTGGCCGGGCTCAATCGCCCGAATGTCTTTCAACTCGACAGAAAACCGCCAATCGTCCCCATAATCAAACCTAAACAACATCTTTTTACCTACAGCCGAGAATGCCGCACCAATCTGCACGTTCTTGACGCCCTTGGCGTGCGGCCCACTCGCCTCCTCTCCGATATCCACAAAAAGCTCGTAAATCTCACTCTGCTTGGATGACGGCTTGGCATCCATATCACCATAAAAGGCAAAACAATGGTCCAGCTTAAACCCGACCGACTTGATGACCGCCTCTGCCAAATGGTAAAGGCTCCGGTAACTCGACACCGCGATCGTCCGGACCACATCCACACCTTCCGAAGGATGCTGAAGCATCCTGACTTCAAAAACAGACACCGCAAACTTTGCCGCATCCTTCTTGGCCATCACCGGCCGGCCATGCCGGCGCACATGATCCCGCAAGCGAGCATAGCCCTCTAATCTTTCACATAACACGTGAAGCCTCGACTCTTTCTTGTCAGCTGTCGTATGATTGACCTCAAAAGCCAAAGCGCCAAGGCAGTCATCCAAATCTTCATAATCAAACCGAAGCCGTAAACCGCCTTCCTCAGCTTTGGCCTTATCAAGCGTTTCACAAATCCCAGGCTCCAGATGCTGAACTCCCGCCAGAAACTTAAATTCCTCCGGTGTTACCAAGAATGAAATCGCATTTCTCTTCATCACATCATATCCATAAAAGAACTTCTTCCAAAACACACCCATACCATTATTACATAACCAACTCAAACTCCTGAATCATTGCCAAGAGAGCCTCAGCATTCCCCTTGGCATCATCAACCGGATTATGTGTATGCGGTGTCTTGCGCAGATGCTTAAAGCTCTTCCGAACATCCTTCAGCAGCCCCTTATAAAACGAGCCCAAATTCATCGATGAGAAACCAAAAGGATTTTGTCCAAGAAAGTGATGGAAATACCAATTAATGAACTGCCAATCGAAGCCGTTATTATCCGCGACAAAAATCGGCCGGTCCTTTGCCTGCTCGCAGACCCACCGATCAAATCTCTCCATAACCAACTTTGGGTCTTCAAACGACAATGTCTCCTCACGGCTGAACCCGCTAACATTAAGCGCTTCAGGAACCCACTTCTCCGATATCGGACGCACTTTGCCATAAAAAATCTTATGCAGACCCGGCTCAACGATAACCGCGCCAAAAGAGACCATCGAAAAGTCTCCCGGGATCGGGCCGTCAGCCTCAATGTCGACCATAACATAACTCATACGAACTCCAATCTGACCCTCACCACATCAACTTATCCGGTGTTCCGCCGTAAAGATCAGACGAAAAATCCGATTGCCAATATTTCTTCGTCCTAACATTCATGATCGTAAGCTTACCCGACCAACCCGCGCCGGTATCAAGATCCCAAACATTGCACGCATGGATCGGCTCAAATGTTCGATATAACTCAGTTGTAGTGTGGCCCAAGAAGCTATCACCCCACTGGCTCAGCTTTTGCTTTCGACCAGCCTTCTCCATCTTCCACGCCGTATCAAGAAGATTCCGGTCCCACATGAGCGCCTCCGCGCTATGACTCTTAAGCGGCACATCCGGATTGAGCCCACCATGAACAAAAACCTGCCCATCAAGTTCAAGCCAAAGCTGTCCGCTCTTCAAGAAATCAATATGCCTCTGCGGCATCGGCCCACCATCATACGAGGCGATCGTCCGATCTCCTCCCTGACCGGTCCAGATCTCCGGCTTATCCCCACGCAAGGCCCAATCCAGCGCCCATTTGTCATGATTGCCAATAACCAGATCACAATGCTTGATCTTGAGCAGCTCATCAATACACTGCCGGACCTCCGGGTAACCGTCGCAGACATCCCCCAAAACGATCAGACGGTCCTTTTGGTAATCAAAACCGGAACGCTCAAGGCACTGCAAAAGCGCCTTGTACGCCCCATGGATATCTCCGCTAACAAAAGTCTTCATTTTTTACTGATCCACTTTCCTGAAGCCTTCCACGCACTATGAAACTCTGACCCTTTTGCCAGGGCCTCAACCGGCTTGATAAGAAAATCCTCAATGTCTTTTGCCACCACGCCAAGCCGCTCCGGAGCATGCTCGATCTGCCCCTTAATCAAAAATGCTTTCCAAAGTTTCTGCCGATCCGAATTCTCATCATAAATTTCCTGCGCAAAAAGAGGTTTCTTGACCGGTAATGCCGTTTTACGGTGCTCAAATGTTTTTTGAAGCGCCTGAACAATATCCGCCCCTGTAAAATCAAAACAACGCATCATGGTCCAGACATCGAAAAAATCCTTCATTCGGCTGTTTAACATGCCAAGCTTGACCATGGCTTCAAACTTCTCACTGACAACACTCTCGACCGGATACCCTCTAAGATGAGGCTTGGGAAAATCCAAAATAACCGGATAATCGATCACCTTAAACTTGGGATACACGACATCACCAAATCCGATATCGATCTGCATCGGAATCCGTGAACGCTCAAGAAAGCCTGTAAACTTCACGCGCAATCCATGGTAGTCGGCGTCCTCTTTTATTTTCTGACCAATCACTGTGTCCAGATCGAACCGAAGCCCATCCTCCGTCGCCACCTTACAGACATCCTTAATCACTTTTTCGATCGCAACGATCTGATTGTCAAAATATGCCAAGAAATCGATATCCAGCGTAGTCCGTCGGTCAGGGATTTCCCACGCCGTAAACATCAGCGCGCCTTTTAAAATAAATTTATCCGCATAACCGGACAAACTGAATCTGTAAAGAAACCTCTCCATCCCGTAATATTGAAGAACCTCCGCAAATGGACGGTTGGTTTCTTTAGCCTTATTTTGAAGCCGGGAACGAACAGAGGCTTCAATATTCTTTACATCGTTCTTCATATTATCGCCTCCAGAATCGGCTGAATAATATTTGCCACCCGGCAAATCTTGGCATAATGCATGATATCTTTCGGCGGCACATGCTTTTCAATCACGGCGATCTTAAGAGCCTCCCGAGCCACGTCCGCCCCCACCTTATTGCGGAATTTGAAGCAATCCACCACTGTCTTGGCAAGATCGTAAACGCGAATGGAATGCCCTTCGATTTTACGTTCTTCAATTCCAGCGGCCCATGCTTCTTGTGAGAATTGATACTGCTTAACCGGCGGGTACTGGATCTTCCGAACACGCACCCCTCTTGGAATGGCCATCTCCACTTGTCGAGGGATTTCACTGGTCACTTCATAGAAGGAAAGTGCGGAAAGAAGGCAAACAACGCCTTGGGGCGCTTGAAGGCAAGCTGAAACAAGATCAGGATGGGAACTTACAGAAGAAGTCGAGAGTTTATAAAGGCCCCGGCTTACTTTTTCAACCGCCCCTTGTTTCTCAAGCGCTGCCAGAGTATCAGAATGAAACCCCGCCTTGAGAAGAGCGGCAAATCTGACCACTGCTCCTTGGGCTTTAAAAAACCTGATCAGCTGATCTGTTTTTGATGCCATAATAGTTTTCGTATATTTCGCCATCACTTGTAAACAAGTGTATACGATTTATACGAATAGTCAAGAATATTTAATAGGTACAAATGCTTTTAATTGTTGGAGCGAGGCCACTAGCACAAGAGCATTTTCGAATTTCTTTTGACTCTTACCATACACTAAGAAATTGCGATAAAAGCCGTGGTCCATATTGATTCAAAAGATGGGGAGTGAAGGAATCGAACCTTCGGGATCCTCCTAAGGCAGATCAGATTAAGACTTGCGCCTCGCCTCTCCTTATTGGCCGCTTACTCAGCAAGCTCCCCAGGATCCAGGCTCCGCCAAGGCATGTCGATACTGTGACATTAACGCTCATTAACACCTCCAGTCTGACTTGCGTCATAAAGGAAGCGGCGAGCAGGCCCAATAAGGCGACTACTCGCAAATCCTTCCGAATCTGTTTTGTCCTTAAGTTTCCTAAACTTAATTATCTGTAAATAACAACTCTATCCAAAAATTTCATAACACTCATATCAGATGGCGCAAGAAAGCTCTTATGTTGATAGCGCCCAGTCTCAAACATTTCTCTTTCAGTAACATCATTCTGCGACATTTTTAACCCCGCTGCTCTTAGCTTGAAGCCGCCAAATGACTCCAAGATCCGCTGTCGATTGGTATCATTAACCTCATAAGCCGTACCAGCGATCTTCGCTTGAGGAAGACTATTGATCTTCCCCAATTCAGTGGACGTTTTGTTAAGATAACTTTTCCAAAAGATACAGGCAACGATTGTTTAATAAACTACTGGCCCCGCTTTAGGATTACTCGTAAAATTTATTTGAAATGACTTCCCCCAGCTATCTTGCGTTGTTTCAAACACAAAATGGCAATCTCCTCCCATGTGAATTCGACATAATGCATCAGCCATATCACTGGCCTTCTTAAATCCTTTACTCGAGACTGACCCAATGCCGTCTGAATAAAAATAAAACGGCTCAACTAAATTCTTATCACCATCCTGTTTAATATGCCAAAGGAAGGCTCCATAGAATTCCGAATAAATGCTCTTGTTTCGCAAATGCCGTACCGAAACAAAAACAGGCTCCGGACCACTCGGTGGAGAAAAAGGATTCTCGGGAGTAATGCCCCAAAAAAATACTTCATCTTTAGAAATAGGCTCAGTAGAAAACTCCACTTCTTTTGCTTGTTCCGGAATATCTAAGATTCTCGGTCGAAGAGCATCATTAATAGGAACAACTAAAAGTTTTGTA
>JADFWS010000069.1 GCA_015234065.1 Candidatus Omnitrophota bacterium | reverse complement strand
TAAAAGTTCACGCGCCGCCTCTTTATCTCCGTACTTTTTGATCAGGGCCTCATCAAAACGGCCAAATATAAATTCATTCAATGCCAAATTCTTACGCTCTAAGAAATCCGCACCCAGCTCTCCTGCGCGCCCGGGGCTCCCTTCGGCAAAAAATGCCAGGACTCCGGCGTCAACAAGGGATACATCATACTCATTTTTCAAATGCTCTGCAAGTGCGTCATGGGAAAGCGGGAAAAACCGCGCCTCATGGCATCTCGACGCGATCGTGCCCAAGACATTGCGCGGATCCGCTGTCGTTAAGATCAACAATGTTCCGGGCCGCGGCTCTTCAAGCGTTTTAAGAAACGCGTTCGCTGCCTCGAGCCTTAACAATTCCGCGTCCTTAATGATCGCCACTTTAACTTTGGCCTCGGCCGCCCGCAATTCCAGCCTCGACATAAGCGCCCGCAGCTGATCGATCAGTATCTCGCTCTTATCTTCAAGCTTCTCAACAATATAAATATCCGGATGATTCCCGCCTGCGATCTTACGGCACGACGCGCAGCCACACGACAGCACATCTGTGCCACCTTCTGCGCAATTGACCACCTGCGCCAACGCCAACGCGGTCTCAGCCTTGCCAATGCCACGCGGGCCCGTGAACAGATACGCATGGGCCAGCTTCCCCGCCGCATTCAACCGGGATAAGCGTTCAAGAACATGATGATGGACAAGGCTTGTTGTCATGCGCGCAATTTTCTCTCAACCGCCTCACGGATCGTATTAAAATTCTCTTCGATCGGCTTACGGCCATCGATCACTAAAACACGCCCGGGCTCTTTTTTGGCAATATCCAGATACCCGACCCTCACTTGATGATGATATGCAACAGACCTTAGCTCAATGCGATCACGCTCACCGCCGCGGCGGCGCAAGCCTTCCTCCGTATCAAGGTCCAAAAAGAACGTCATGTCCGGCTGAATGCCCTTTGTAGCAAAAAGGCCTATACTTTTGATCGTCGCAATATCAACGCCACAACCATACCCCTGATAGGCGACCGTCGAATCCAGGAAGCGGTCGCAAATAAGGACCGTGCCTTTCTCGAGCTCCGGGATCACGACCTCCTCCACCAGCTGCGCACGCGCCGCCATGTACAGGAGCGTTTCACACTCCTTGTTCATCGCCGTATGCGACTTATCCAGAAGCAGCGCCCGCACTTTCTCGCTGATCGCAACACCGCCCGGCTCACGGATCAGTTTTGAAGCCACGCCTTTGGCCGTTAGATATTCCAAGAGCTTGCGCGACTGCGTGCTTTTGCCGCAACCTTCAGACCCTTCAAATGTAATAAATACGCCTTTATGCCGCATCCCGCTCAAACCATTCTGTAACCCGTTTATCTTCCTTATCGCGAAAAGACCCGCATAAAATAAATACAAAATCCACAATCCACCAAATACCCAAGCCTCCGCCGGTGCATAACATCAACAGCCCGGTCCCGGTCTTGCGCACATAAAAGCGGTGCGCCCCCGCCCAGCCGAGGAAAAAACACAATAATAAACAGATCAAGCGCGATTTAAGAGAAATATTTACCATATACAGACTCCTCTTGTTTAGCCGCAGGGATCACACGCGTTTCCAACCTTGCCCCGTCTTGCCATCTTCAACTAGAATACCTCGGCTTTTAAGCGCGTCACGCAGCTCGTCCGAACGTTTCCAGTTCTTGTTCTTACGCGCCTCAATGCGTTCGTTCAGCAACGACGCTTCCTCTGCAGACGCATCCGCCATAATCGCCTCTTCGAGCGGGATCCCAAGAACATTCCCGACGAAATCATTGAGGAACTTTGCCACTAGATGAACACTGCCTTCAAAATAATCATCCTGTTTACCGGCGTCGAGAAAACGATTCGCCGCGGTCACAAGGTCAAACAGATATCCGCCACACAGCGCCGTGTTGAAATCCGTATCCATCGCCTCGAGGATCTTCTCTTTGGCCTCAAGCAGAAATTCAACATCTTCGAGGCGCACTTCAAGCTTTGCCGGTGGAACCTGCTTTATCCGCGCGATCAGCGCCTTGAACTTCGCAACGTTCTTCTCCATCTCATGGATCTTTTCTTCCGTATAATCAATGGAACTGCCGTAATGCGTCGACAGAAAAAATAATTTCAGCGCGCTCACCGAATGCTTTTTCAACGCATCCTGAACGGTAATAAAATTCCCGAGCGATTTGGCCATTTTCTGGGCATTGATCGTCAAGAGCCCATGATGGATCCACATTTTGGCGAACGGCTTGCCTGTCAGGGCTTCAGCCTGGGCGATCTCATTCTCGTGATGCGGGAAGATCAGGTCGCGCCCGCCGGCGTGAATATCCAGCGTCTCGGTCCCGAGATGTTTAATGCTCATGCACGAACACTCAATATGCCAACCCGGCCGGCCATTGCCCCACGGGCTGGCCCAAAACGGCTCTCCTGGCTTAGCCCTTTTCCAGAGCGCAAAATCCAGAGGGTCTTCTTTCTTTTCATCTTTATCAATGCGGACACCTTCGAGCATCTTATCCACGCCCTGCCCGGAAAGCCTGCCGTACGTCGGAAATGAACGGACGCGAAAATACACATCGCCTTCAACAGCATACGCGTGCTCTTTTTTGATCAACCCTTCAATATGCGCGATCATGAGCGGAATATTTTCGGTCGCACGCGGTTCAACATCCGCAGGCTTAAGCCCCAAATCGGCCATGTCCTTATAATACAGATCAATATTCTCCTGAACGACGGCTTCAAACGTTTTTCCGGTCTGAATCGCCTTGGCAATGATCTTGTCGTCAACGTCCGTGATATTGCGTACGAACCGCACATCATACCCGCGATAGCGCATATATTTTACAAGCGTATCAAACGTATACAGCGAACGCGCGTGCCCGATATGGCACTTGTCGTACACCGTGACGCCGCAGGAATACATATTGATCCTCGCCGGTGCCAATGGCAACGCCTCACGCACACGCGAAAGTGAATTATACAGCTCCATACATCCTCTTTTGATGAATCCTCAACAACCGCCATAACCCCGGAGGTTATGGCGGTTGGTTGTTTGGTTTATTTCTTCTCGAGCGTATCCAGGCGCTTGTTGATTTCGTCGATATCCTGCATCACAGGATCTAGGATCTGCGCATGCGCGAGTTTTTTGTCGATCTTTTCGCCGTCCTGTTTGGTGATATGCCCAGGCACCCCGACAACCGTCGAATTCGGCGGCACACTGGCTAACACAACCGCATTCGCGCCAACATACGAATTGTCGCCGATCGTGATATTCCCTAAGATCTTGGCGCCGCTGCCCACCACGACATTCTTGCCCAGCGTCGGGTGGCGCTTACCTGTTTCTTTACCGGTCCCGCCCAGCGTCACCCCCTGATACAGCGTCACATTATCCCCCACGATCGATGTCTCCCCGATCACAACACCCATGCCGTGATCAATAAAAAGCCCCTGGCCGATCACAGCGCCGGGATGAATCTCAATACCCGTCAAAAACCGCCCCAACTGCGAAATAAACCGCGGCAACAGCGGCATCTTCATCTTCCAGAGCGGATACGCCATCCGGTGAAATACGATCGCATGCAGCCCGGGATACAAAAGCACGATCTCCAGCGCCGACTTTGCCGCCGGATCCCTCTCCTGGATCGCCTTGATCTCCCCGTAAAAGAACACAACAGTCACGATCCAAAAAACAATAAAAGCATACACAATGAACATCATGCCTGTCTCCTTAACAACGCCGTTGCATACGCGGCCATGCCCTTCTTCTCGCCCACGAATCCCAGCTTTTCATTCGTCGTGGCTTTAATATTCACCTGGCCCGGCTCAACATCCAGCGCACGGGCAATATTGTTTTTCATTGTATCTTTATATGGTTTTATTTTCGGCTCTTCCGCCAACAGAACACAATCCACATTCGCGATCGAAAATCCTGCTTTTGCCGCACATTGACGCACTGTTTCCAAAAGAAGCAAACTTGACGCGCCTTTATATTTCAGATCAGTATCCGGGAAATGCTCGCCGATATCACCCAGCCCCGCCGCACCCAAGACCGCATCTGCCAGCGCATGCAGGAGCACATCCGCATCCGAATGCCCCAAAAGCCCGCGTTCATACGGGATCTCAACGCCCCCTAAAAAAAGCTTGCGCCCGGACACCAACGGATGGACATCATATCCAATGCCTGAACGATATTCCATCGCAGTGCTCATTATCTAGCTCCTCCAGAACGCTTCGGCAACAATGAGATCGTCCGGCGTTGTGATCTTGATATTCGTATAACTCCCTTTAAAAACCCTGACCGCAACGCCCATCCGTTCGACCAGTGCCGCATCGTCCGTCGCCTCGCTGTCATCCGCATACGCCCGGTCAAGAATCTCTCGCTTGAAAACCTGCGGCGTCTGGATCTCCCAGACCAGCGTACGATCGAGCGTCTCACGCACCACATGCGTCTTGGGCTCAACCACTTTCAATGTCGGCTTGACCGGCATCGCGGCAACCGCGGCGCCCATCTCAACGGCAAGCGCCACGCCCTCTTCGATCATCACCGATGTTACCAGCGGCCGCACCCCATCGTGCACAAGGACCACATCAATATCTTTATCCAGCGCCCTCAATCCATTACGCACCGATTGCGAACGCGTCGCGCCCCCGATCACGACCGCGGAAACCTTCTTGAACCCTTCCGCCTTCACCACCGCTTTATATTCATCCGCATAATCCGCGTGCGCGATCAGGATCACCCGGTCAACAACCGCTGTCCGTTCAAACACATCGAGTGTCCGTGCGATCACGCTTTTCCCGTGCAGATCCGCCAAAGGCTTGGGCATCGCCCCGCCAAACCGCTCGCCCGTACCCGCCGTAGGGATGATCGCCGCCACTTTCATTAACGTTCCAGCTTTGAAAAGATCATGCGCCCCGCCTGAGTCTGCAGGACCGACGTGACCGCAACTTTGACCTTCTGCCCCACATGACGCCGGCCGTCGGTCACAACAACCATGGTCCCATCCTCGAGATACCCGACGCCCTGATTGTCTTCTTTACCTTCCTTGATGATCTGAAGGTCGATCTGCTCACCAGAGAACACCACCGGTTTCACCGAATTCACCAGGTCATTGATATTCAGGATCTCGGTGCCCTGGATCGCTGCCATACGGCTCAAATTGAAATCCGTGGTGCACAGCCTGGCCTCGAGCATCTTGGCCAATTTCACAAGTTTTAGATCCACTTCATGCTCGCCGGGAAAGTCATCTTCATGCACGCGCACATCGACCGACTGGTCCTTTTGCATGGAACGCAGGATCTCCAAACCGCGGCGGCCGCGCTGACGCTTGAGGTCGTCCTCGGAATCCGCAAGGCGCTGCAGCTCATGCAGCACAAATCGCGGCACGACCAGCCTGCCAGCTAAAAAATGACTGCGGTAAATATCCGCAACACGGCCATCGATGATCGCGCTCGTATCCAGCAGAATGACGCCCTCTTTCAAGTCTGTCCGGCGAAAACGCACATACGGAATAATGAGATTGAATTCATCTTTGCCACGCAGCGCAATGACAGCGCCCAGATATGAGAAAAACAGCGTTAAAACCACGCGCAACGCCGCATGGAACGATTCTGTCGCCGGAACCAGGGCCAGCGTATCCGAAATAAGTTTAGCCATGATCACGCCGAACAAAAGGCCGAACACCATGCTCGAGAGCCCGCGCACGGACACTCTCTTCATCATGGCTTCAAGAAAAATGAATAACCCGGCCCCTACGATGCCAAGCACAAGGCCGGGAAGCTCGCGATTATAAAAATCGCCGATCAAAAAACCCACGGCCCCGCTTAACACCAGAAAAAATAATCGGATAAAAAATAAGGTCATGAACTCTCCTCGGGTTATCCGTTCTTAATAACATCCAGCGCTTCCCGGACATTACTTACCGGGATCAGCTGTATCTTTTTCGTTTTGATCTCACTCTGGATCTTCAAATTACTTTTTGGCACCATGCACCGTTTAAACCCCAATTTATCCGCCTCATTAATGCGCTGTAAAATATGCGACACGCTTCTCACTTCCGCCGAAAGCCCGACCTCACCCATGACCACCATGTCCGGCGGCACCGGTTTATCCAAAAATGCCGACGCCACGGCCAGCGCAACGCCCAGATCAGCCGCCGGGTCTTCGACACGCACTCCGCCCACCACATTCAGGAAAATATCCTGATCTTCAAGCCGCACACCCTGCCGTTTTTCCAAAACAGCGACCAAAAGCGCCAAACGATTGGCATCAAACCCCTGAGCCTTGTGGCGCACCATGCCAAACGCCGAACGTGCCACAAGCCCCTGAACCTCGACGAGAAAAGGCCGTGTGCCTTCCATGATCGGCACAACGACGGAACCTGTCGCGTCTTTTGCCCGCTCCGCCAGGAAAATTTCCGAGGGATTCAACACTTCCTGCAAACCGCCGGACGTCATTTCAAAAACACCCAGTTCATTGGTCGAACCAAATCTGTTCTTAACCGCGCGCAATACGCGATACGCCGAATAACGCTCGCCTTCAAAATACAGGACCGTATCCACGATATGTTCCAGGACCCGCGGCCCCGCGATCGCCCCGTCCTTCGTCACATGCCCGATCAAGAAAAGCGCTATACCCTTGGACTTCGCGAGCTGTGTCAAGATCGACGCGCATTCGCGCACCTGGCTCACACTGCCCGGGCTTGACCCCAATTCCGGCTGATACACAACCTGGATCGAATCCACCACCACCGCTGCCGGCTCAAGCTTGTTAATAAACTCAATAATGACATTGAGATCAATTTGATTCACAATAAAAAGCTCGGCGTTCGGCTTTTTAATGATCCGGTCTGCGCGCATTTTTGTCTGCGCCACCGACTCCTCACCTGAAATATATAAAACGCGCTCGCCTTTATCCCCCAGCCGGCATGCCGCCTGAAGTGCCAACGTCGATTTCCCGATACCAGGGTCGCCTGCCAACAGCGTCACGCCGCCCGTCACGATCCCGCCACCAAGCACCCGGTCGAATTCCACGATCCCCGACAGCATCCGTTCTTCACGCCCGGACGTCACGTCTTTAAGGAGCACCGGCGCATCCGTCGATGCCGCGAGCCCGCGTTGGGTCTTAACCGCCGGCTTCATGGACGACTTCTCTTCCACAAATGAATTCCACGCCTCACAGCCCGGACATTTCCCAAGCCAGCGGGGCGACTCATGGCCGCAACTCTGGCACACAAACATGATCTTGGACTTTATGGCCACCACTTATTTTCCCTTCGGACGATAAAACAACTTCCACGGATTCGCCTTGAGATCCGCGGTCATTTCGTCCAGATTTTGATAGACGCTCTTATCCATTAACAACTTGCCGACCGTGCCTTCACCATTACGCAAAGCTCCGGTGATCGCGGCCATATCTTCATACAGCTTCTTGTCTTTCAAGAAAAGTCCTGCGGTCCCCTCGCCATTTTTAAGGCCCTCGCTGATCAAGGCAATATTCCCAAACGTTTTGGCAACAGCCGCTTTATTGGCATCTGTCAAAAATCCGCTATTCACGCTATCCAGCGTCGTTTGCAATTTTATTCCGATCGCGCTTAACATTTTTGTAATGGATTCCATAGGAACCGGATCTTCCCCAAAGGTCATGGCTCCTGCCAACACAAATTCCCGTGAAACACCGGGCATGACCTCAAGATATTTCTCACCCAAAATACCCAGCTGGTTAATGAGATACTTGGAATCCCCGGGGATCTGCGGCGCACCTTCGAGCCAAATATCAACAGCCACGCGCGTTTTCATTTCTTTGGTATCAAAAAAGATCCGGATATCCCGGACATGGCCGGCATCCACCCCGGCGATCCTCACCGGCGCGTTCTTCTTGAGGCCGTTCGCATATGAAAATACGACCCGCAACGGCGTGCCCACCTTGAACACCGAAAAATCACTGATCGAGAAAATGAACGCGACCAGGCACACGACCGCTGCCACGACGAACAACCCGACCTTCATTTCAAGATTCGTTTCTTTCGGCATACCATTCTCCCTGTTCTCGGCCTCACTGCGCGTTATCGCACATGCCCGAATTTCATACTCTCATCTTCTGTGACCGGGCCGACCGCCCTGCCGTTAATGAACTGCTGAACCACCGGATGCCGCGAATTTCTGATCTCGTCCGGCGTGCCGTCCGCGATCACCTGCCCGTGATAGAACATCGCGACAGAGTCCGCGATCTTAAACGCGGTGGTCATGTCATGCGTGACCACGATCGACGTCACTTTCAACTTGTCATGCATCTCCATCATCAGGCTGTTGATCGCATCCGCGGTGATCGGGTCGACCTCGCTCGTCGGCTCATCGTATAAAAGGATCTTCGGCTCCATGCACAGGACCCGCGCCAGCGAAACACGCTTACGCATCCCGCCCGACAGCTGGGACGGCATCATCTCTTCGATGCCTTTCATGCCCACGAGCGACAGCGCGTGCGCCACCCGCTCACGCCGGGCCTCTGGCAAAAGACGGCCAAACTCATCCAATACAAAACCAATATTCTCGCCGACATTCAGCGAATCAAAAAGCGCGCCGCCCTGAAATACAAGCCCGATATTCTTGCGGACCTTGTTATACGCATGCTCGCTTAATCCAACCACTTCCGTCCCGCCGACCTTGATCGACCCGCTATCAGGCGCCACGATCCCGACGATCGATTTTAAAAGCACACTTTTGCCTGCGCCCGAACGGCCAATGATGACTTTCGTCTCACCGTCACGCACAGTCAGGTTCAGGCCGTTCAAGACCTGGACTTTATCAAACGTTTTGTATAAATTCGCGATCTCGATCATCAGGCATTGAACAAAAAGTAAAAGATGAATGTAAAGAAACAGTCAAACATAATGATCATGATAAATGAGCGGACGACCGACAGCGTTGTTGACCGCCCGACTCCATCTGCCCCGCCGCGCACATGCAAGCCTTCAAAACAACCCACCAGCGCAATGATCATCCCGAAAAATACCGTTTTTGCCAGCCCGGTCACAATATCTTTAAGGCCTACCGAATCCACGACCATCTGCCAATACATGATATGACTGATGCCGAGTTTGTAATAGCAAATGAGAAACCCGCCAAAGATCCCGACGAGGACCGCAAAGACCGTGAGAACCGGCAGCATGACCGCGAGTGCCAGGAACCGGGGCACCACCAGATACCGCACCGGGTTGATCGCAAAAGCCCGCAGCGCGTCCACCTGCTCGGTCACGACCATGGACCCGATCTCTGCCGTGATCCCGGCACCGATACGGCCGGCCACAATGAGCGCGGTCAGCACCGGCCCGAGCTCGCGCGTAAGCGACACCGCGATCACATTCGGAATATATATCTCCCCCGAAAGCTTGAGCATCATATACGCCATCTGCAGCGCAATGATCATCCCCACGAACAGCGCCACCAGCGAAGAAATAAAAAAGCTCCCCGGCCCCACGCGCTTCGCCTGCCACAAAAACCGGTACCCGCTAAACGGCGGTGTGATCGCGCAGGTCACGGTCTGGGCAAAAAGGATCGTCAGCTGTCCGGCATACCGGAAAAACTCCTCGATCAGCGCTCCCGTTTTCTCAACAAGCCGTCGGATCATATCAAAACCCTATACTTTTTTGGATACCCAGAATGCCCTGCACATCACCACGGTCATCCTTGAAAAAAAGATATTTCATCTCCGTAACCCC
>JADFWS010000068.1 GCA_015234065.1 Candidatus Omnitrophota bacterium | reverse complement strand
CAAAGTCGAGGCTGTTGCGACCGCGGTGTATTTCAAAAAGGATCTTGCGGCCGCGATCTTTATTGTTTTCATGGTCACCTTGCTGTTGACCATCCTGGTCATTTTTATGGCGGCAGTTATCGTCGACAAGATCATCGGGAAACCTTTGGCCGCCATGATCGACAGGTTCAAGGATATTGCAGAAGGCGAAGGGGATCTGACCAAACGCATGGATGATAGCGGCAGCGACGAGATCGCGGCGGTCGCGCGATGGTTCAATATTTTCGTTACCAAGATACAGGCTATTATTGTGCAGGTCAAGAAAGCCGCGGTGTCGATCGATGTTTCTTCTGGCCAGATCAATGCCTCGACCCAGGAACAGGCGGCCGGCGCGACCGAGCAGGCCTCGGCCGTGCATGAGGCGTCGACCACGGTGAAGGAGCTTTCCGCGACCGCGGCGCAGATCGCGCAGAACGCGGAACATGTGTCCAAGACCGCAGAGCGGACACTCGAAGGCATGCGCGAGATCAGCGTGAAGGTGGATGCGACAGCCAAAAAGATCATGGTGCTCGGCGAGAAGTCGCAAGCGATCGGGAACATCACAAAGTTGATCGATGACATTGCGGCGCAGACGAATCTGCTCGCGCTCAATGCCGCTATTGAAGCGGCACGCGCTGGGGAAGCGGGCCGCGGATTCGCAGTCGTGGCGCAGGAAGTGCGCAAGCTCGCGGAACGTTCGTCGGAGTCGACCGAGGAGATCCGCCAGCTCATCATGGAAATTCAGGCGGAAACAAATTCCACGATCATGGGCATTGAGGATTCGACCAAGTGGGTGGCCAAAGGTGTGGAAATGATCCGTGAGACCGCGGCGTCGGCCAAAGAAATTTCGATCGCGACCCAGCAGCAGAGGACCGCGTCTGAGCAGACCGTGGTCGGGATGCAGGAAATTAATAATGTCACACGGCAATTCGCGGAATCAACGAAACAGGCTGCGGATTCTGTCAAATCGCTAAGCGACCTGGCACAACGGCTGAAGACCGCCATTGAAGGGTTCAAGCTCGAAGATAAACAAAAAAGAGCCTAAGGAGTTTGTCATGAAAAGAATGCCCGTCACAGGTGCCGCAGTTCTGTTGAGTATGGCTGTTCTTGCCGGTACGTCCGTTGCGGCAAACCCGGTCAAGATCGGGATTTTGCGCACAGGTGATCAGGCGCATTATCTGGCGGCCCAGGACGCGATCATGGCAGAATTGAATAAAGAAGGTTTTGACGCGAGCAAGGTTGTTGTGGACATTCAAAGCGCCGGGGACAAGAAAGAAAATGTTGCCGCGATCGCTAAAGGGTTTAAAGATAAAGCTTATGATCTGGTCATTCCGATCGGGACTGCCGCTGCAACGGGTGCCGCGAAAGAGATTACGGATATCCCGATCGTCTTTTCCAGTGTTTATGATCCGGTCGTCGCAGGGATCGTGAAGAGTTGGGAGTCGTCGGGCAATAATGTGACCGGCGGCAGCACGTGGGTGAATATGAAACAGGTGGTCAAGGTGCTTCGGGAAGTGGGGCCAGTGCAGAAGATCGGGGTCATCTACAGCGCAACAGATAAAAGGACAGCTTTTCAGTTGCAGGATATTGAAAAAGCTTCAGGCCCGATGAATTTTACCGTTGTGCCCGCGGACCTGGCCAAACCCGAAGATGCGGCTTTTGTCGCGCAGTCTTTGGTGGGCAAGGTAGATTTTATTTTTCTGACAGCGCTGGTGTTGAACGATCAGGCGTTAAAGGATATCCTGGCCGTTGCCGCCAAAGAAAAGATTCCGACGGCGTCTTTGTTAATGGAGCGGGTTGATAAAGGGGTGCTGATCGTGGTGGCTTCGGATTCAAAGCTCGTTGGGGCGTTGACCGGTAAAAAAGCGGTTCAGGTGCTCAAAGGCGTCAAACCGGCCAATATTCCAATCGAATTTCTTGACCGGTATGACGTTGCGGTCAATATAAAGGCCGCGCAGGAGATCGGGATAGTATTGCCGGAAGGACTCCTGAAGAAGGCAGTTAAGGTTATAAAATAGGTATGAATATTTTCTATAAAATATTATGTTTTATGGTCTTTTTGGCAAGTCCTTTATGTGCGATTGCCGAGAATGGCGTTACGGACAAAGAGATCCTGATCGGGTCATCTTTGGCTTTAACCGGCGGCACAGGGTATCTTGGCGCGCAATATAAATACGGGGCCATGGCGTATATTGAGGCGGTGAATGATAACGGCGGGGTTAATGGCCGGCAGATCAAAGTGTCCTGGCGTGATGATGTATATGATCCGGTGCTGACGCTTGTCAATACGAGGAAGCTTCTTGAGGAGGATCAGGTTTTCTGCCTGTTCAATTATATTGGCACGACGTCCGCGGTCAAGGTCCTGCCAATGCTTGCTCATCACAAGGTCCCGCTTGTCGGGGTATTGAGCGGGGCCAGGATCTTGCGCGAGCCGGTTAATCCGTATGTGTTCAATGTCCGCAGTTCCTACTCTAATGAGATCGAGGCTGTTGTTATGCATACGGTCAAGGATCTTGGCTTAAAAAAGGTCGCGGTCTTTTATCAGTATGATGCGTATGGGATAGACGGGCTTAAAAGTACGGAGGTTGTGCTTGAAAAATATGGCCTGACGCCGGTTTCGGCCGAGAGCTATGACCGGGGAAGTACGGATATCCGTGAGCCGTTAAAAGCGATCCAGGCGTCCGGGGCTGAACTTGTGATCATGGTCGGGGTCTATGAGGCGTGTGCTAAATTTATTATTGAAGGAAAGAAACAGGGGTTCCATCCGGTCTATTATAATGTTTCTTTTGTAGGCCCGGAGAAACTGGTGGAGCTTTTGGGAGAGAGCGGCCAGGGAGAGCTCTTGACGTTGGTGGTTCCGCCGCTAAGCGAAGCCAGGCCGCCGGAGCCGGCTGTTGCGGATATTGTTCCTTACGGCGTTGCAGCTTTGCCGGTTGTGCCTGTGGCGCCGCAACCAACAGGGTTTCAGGGGATCACGGATTATATTAATACTCTCCAGCAGTATTTCCCGGTGGCACCGAGTACGGTCAGTTTTGAAGGTTTTATTAATGCTAAAGTGCTGGTCGAGGCTTTAAAACGCGCAGGCCCGGATCTTACCCGGGAGAAATTTATCGGCGCGGTGGAGTCCATTAAGAATTTTGATCTCGGTATAGGGTCCAATAGTACTTTTGGGCCTGCTGATCATCAGGGGTTGGATCAGGTTTATGTTGTTCGGATCGACAAGGGCGGGATGGTTCCTGTCGTTGATTGGGCCGGATTAAAAAAGAAGTTTTAATTCATTCGATGGGGTCAAGCATGCTGAATATTAAAAGTATCAAGATCAAGATCATTGTTCCGTTCGTTGCGCTGTTTTTTCTGGGTGTTTGCCTGATCGCATTTTCCGCAGGCGGGTTGCTGACAGGCGTGATGTCCAAAAGCCTTGAGGAAAATGCGCAGATCCTGACGAAAAATCTGGCCGGCGCGTGTATCGAGCCGGTGGCCACAGGGTCGATCGACACGATCCGTGACTTGTTATTGGATGCCAAGAAATCGAGCCGGGATATGGCGTATGCCTCACTTGTTG
Source organism: Candidatus Omnitrophota bacterium (assembly GCA_015234065.1). Taxonomy (GTDB): domain Bacteria; phylum Omnitrophota; class Gorgyraeia; order Zapsychrales; family Fredricksoniimonadaceae; genus JADFWS01. The sequence goes on along the minus strand of JADFWS010000068.1, from coordinate 6,262 downwards.
ATCTTAAGGGGCGCTATCTGGCCTCGACGAATGTGGACGAGGTTGGACGTCAGGCTGCGGACAACGCGTTTGACAAGGATGCCCTGGCTCTGGCTGAATTCACGAAAAGGGACATTGTGGATAACAAGAATAAGTTCGAGATGGCAATGCCTCTGTTTTTGGCCAAAGACAAGATCGCTGTTCTCAGGGTCGGTTTTGATCGCGGATATGCGGCAGAAGCTATTGCCAAGGTGCTGTTCATTATTTGGGGCGTTGGCCTTTGTGTGATCATTGTTGGGATATTTATTTATTTTAAGATCGTTTCGTATGTCCTGATCAGTCCTTTGGGCGGGCTTACGGCGCTTATCCTGCAGTCGGCAAAGAGCGGGGATCTGACGCATACGTTCAAGTCTGACGCGGATGATGAGATTGCACGATTGGGCGAGGCGTTTAACAGTATGCTTGAGACGTTAAGTGGGGCGATCGCGCATATTCGTCAGGCCGGCAATCAGATCACGTCCGCGTCGACCGGGATCGTGGCGGCCGCGCAAGAGCAGGCGGCTGGCGCAACCCAGCAGGCGTCGGCGGTGAACGAGGCTTCGACCACGGTGAAAGAATTGTCTGCGACCGCGGCGCAGATCGCGCAGAACGCGGAAAACGTGTCCAAGACCGCGGAGCGGACGTTGGAAGGCATGCGCGAGATCAATATCAAGGTCGATGCGACCGCTAAGAAGATCATGGCGCTCGGCGAGAAATCGCAGGCGATCGGGAATATTACAAAACTGATCGATGACATCGCGGCGCAGACGAATTTGCTTGCGCTGAACGCGGCCATCGAAGCGGCGCGCGCCGGGGAAGCGGGCCGCGGGTTCGCGGTCGTGGCGCAGGAAGTGCGCAAGCTCGCGGAGCGCTCGTCGGAATCGACCGAGGAGATCCGTCAGCTCATCATGGAAATTCAGGCGGAAACGAATTCCACGATCATGGGCATTGAAGATTCCACGAAGTGGGTGGCCAAAGGCGTGGAGATGATCCGCGAGACCGCGGCGTCGGCCAAAGAAATTTCGATCGCGACCCAGCAGCAAAGGACCGCGTCCGAACAGACGGTCGTCGGAATGCAGGAGATCAATAATGTTACGCGCCAGTTCGCGGAATCGACCAGGCAGGCTTCCGAATCTGCGGCGTCTTTAAGTGAGCTGGCCCAGCGGTTGAGGACAGAGATCAGCGGATTCAAGCTCGGAGAGAAAAAATATGTCTAAGAAGGACGAATTCATCGCGCTTTTTAAGGCTGAGGCCGAGGATTATGTTACGGCGCTGAATCAGGGGTTGCTCGACCTTGAGAAGGCTCCGGACAACATGGAGATCGCCAAGGAGCTTAATCGCGTGGCGCATACGCTCAAGGGCGCGGCGCGGGTCTTTAAGTTCAATGACATCCAGGATATCACGCATCACATCGAGGATATTTTTGAGAGGATCTATCACAAACAGATGGCGTTCTCATCGCCGTTGGCGGATAAAGTTTTTAAGGCGCTGGATATTGTTAAAGGTATTTTGGAGCACGTTGGAAAGGGTGAGCCTGTCCTTGTGGATGTTACCGAGATATGCCATGCCCTGAAAGAGGCCTTGCCCGCGGATGCGAATACGGCGCCGTTAGCGCAAACTATTTCGGAACCGGCGGCGCAGCCTTCGGCAGTTAAAGCCCCAGAGGTTTTGGCGGCTGTCAGTAAGCCCGTTGCCGCGCCGGAGAAAAATAAACCAGAAAGCGATCAGCCCCAGGCCGATGCGGACGAATTCATCCGGGTGCCGCTCAGCCGCGTGAATAAATTGCTTAATCTCGTCGGCGAGATCGTGATTAACAAAATGAAGACTTCGGCCAAGATCTCCCAGGCCAAAAAGCTTGGGGCTTTGTCCAAGGACATTCAGCTTTCCTTGACGGTGCTAGGTGAGGCGATCAAGGCCGTGGCCCCGGAGGATGAGTCGCTCGTCAAGATCCTGGGCCGCTGCCATGCGGATATTCAGAAACTGAAGGAAGGCGCACTGCTGCTCTGGGATAATTTGTCGGATGAGACATTCCATCTTGACCCTGTGATCGACGACCTTCAGGCCAGCATGAAAGAACTGCGCATGCTGCCGGTGTCCACGATCTTTGAATCGTTTCCGAGGATGATCCGCGATATCGCCCAGCAAAAAGGGCGCGAAATTGTTTTTGAGATCTCTGGAGAAAAGACCGAGCTTGACAAAAAGGTGCTCGAAGGCCTGAAGTCGCCGCTTATGCATATCTTGCGCAATTCGATCGACCATGGCATTGAGGACCCGGCGGAACGGGCCGCCGCGGGAAAGCCCAAAGCCGGCAAGATCCATTTGTCCGCGTTCCATGAGGCAGGCGCTGTGGTGATCCGCATCGAGGACGACGGCCAGGGCCTTGACCCTGAGCGTATCAGGGCTGCTGTGATCAAAAAGGGCCTGATCCCCGAAGACGAACTCGCGGCCATGAGTGAGCAGGAGGTCATCAATTGTATTTTCATGAATGGCTTTTCAACGAGTAAGATCATTACGGATATTTCCGGCCGCGGTATTGGGCTTGATATTGTCCGGCGGAGCATTGAAAGTTTGAAAGGCCGGATCATTATCGAGAGTGAAAAGGGCAAAGGCACGACCTTTACGCTTGTCCTTCCGCTTACGATCGCGATCATTCAGGTTCTTCTTATCCGGGTGCAGGGGCATTTATTCGCGTTGCCGGTCACGGCGATCACCGAGAGTTTGGAAGTGGATATGGATGATGTCGCGACCATGGAGGGCCGTCTGGCGGTTCAGGTCCGGGGGAACACGTTGCCGCTGGTCCGGTTGAGCGATGTGCTGGGCCTGCCGGCGATACACGAAGACGAAGACGAAGACGAAGACGGCAGGTCCGGTAAAAATAAAAAATTACCGGTTGTGGTTGTGTCTTCGCTCGAAAAACGCATCGGGTTTATTGTGGACCGGATCATCGGCGATGAAGAGGTATTCGTGAAGGGGCTGGGAAATCATTTGGGCAAGGTCAGGAACGTGATCGGTGCCACGATCCTCTGGACCGGGGATGTTGCGGTCATTCTTGACGTGGAAGACCTGACCGTGAATACTCGCTTGAGCCATCCGGCGGTACAACCGCGCAAGGCGGGCTCGCTCAAAAGGTCAAAAGACAAGCGTGTGCTTGTGTGCGACGATGCCATGGCGACCCGGGAACTTTTGAAGAGCCTGATTCAGGCGGTGGGCTATACGGTCGACACAGCTGTTGACGGCAGAGATGGGATGGAAAAACTTTCGATGCAGCAGTATGACCTTGTGGTATCTGATGTCGAGATGCCCCGCATGTCCGGGTTTGAACTTTGTTCGATCATCCGAAAGACAGATGAATACAAGGATATTCCACTCATTCTGGTGACCGCGCTTGAGAAAGAAGAGCATAAGCGCCACGGCATCGAGGTCGGCGCTTCGGCGTATATCGTGAAGACATCGTTTGATCAATCAACGCTTATGGACACCATAGAAAGGCTTTTAGGGTAGAACATGTTTAGACAAGGAGACGGAAAGATCATCAGGGTCCTGATCGCGGAAGATTCTCCGGTCATTGCCAAAGTTATTTCAAGTTTGCTCATGTCAGACCCGCAGATTCAGGTGGCGGGCATTGCGCGTAATGGTGTTGAGGCCGTGGAAATGACCAAGCAGTTGAAGCCGGATATCATCACCATGGATATTCATATGCCCGTTATGGACGGGTATGAGGCGACCAAACAGATCATGGCGTATTGCCCGACGCCGATCCTGATCGCTTCCGCGGCGGTTAAGGCGGACGGCATTGACCGGATGTTCCGCGCCGTGTCTTATGGGGCGCTGGACCTTTTGGATATCAGCGATATCGTGATCGGCGATAATGACGTTTCGGGTGAGAAATTCATTGAGAACATCAAGTTGTTAAGCCGTATCAAGGTCGTGCATCACCTTTTGGCAAAGTTCGAGGTGCGTAAAGACGCGCCCTCGATCAGGCTCGCGGCGCCGCCGCAGGACAAGGGCCTGGAAAAGATCCTGGCGATCGTGGCATCGACCGGCGGGCCGAATGCTATTTATACGATCCTTAAATCACTGCCGCAGAATTTTCCGTACGGGGTTGTTTTGGTGCAGCATATTACGAGCGGTTTTCTCGAGCAGTTCGCTAACTGGCTGCGTACCGAGAGCCGCCTGAAAGTCACGATCGCGCAAGATAATGAGGTCATCAAGCCCGGGACCGTGTATCTGGCGCCCTGCGACCTGCAGATGCGGGTGGCGGACCACGGGGTCATTAAACTGGCGAATGAACCGCTGTGCGAGGGTCATCGTCCGTCAGGGAACGTGCTCCTGGAGTCTGTGGCCCGGGTGTACGGGGACAATGCGGTGGGGGTGATCCTGACCGGTATGGGAAAAGATGGCGCCAGGGGCATGAAGCAGGTCAAGGTTGCGGGCGGAAAAACCATTGCCCAGGACGAGGCTTCGTCCATTGTGTTCGGCATGCCGAAAGAGGCGATCGAGCTCGGCGCGGCGGATCGCGTGGCTTCGCTTGACAATATCGCGCGCGAGATCGTGGACATGTTCAAATTGGGGGCTTGACCGATATGCTTCAGCAGAATGTCGCGAAAAAGAATGAACGCAATGTGCTTGTGTTTGAGTTGCTGGATGAGGAGATGGCGCTTGATGCTTCCTGTGTGCGCGAGGTGATCGAGCCCCAGGAGATCCGCCCGATCCTGCAGGCGCCGGATTTTATCGAGGGGCTGATCAATGTGCGCCGTTTTTATGTGGTCGCGATATCCCTGCGCAAGCGGTTCAATATCAAGTCCATGGACGGCAGCGCGCGCATCCGGGTCATTATTTGTAAGATCAACAAGGTCATTATCGGCCTTATTGTGGATAATGTGACCGAGGTACTGTCGGTGCCGGTGTCGAGCATTCAGCCGGCGCCCGAGATCCTGTCGGCGCAGAAAAAGGGCAGTTGCCTGTCCGGGATCATTCGGGTCGGTGAACGCACGATCACGCTTTTGGACCTTGAAAAGATCCTGACGCCGGGTGAATTGGCGAACCTGTCGGGGATGCGCGTATGACCGTCCCAAAGATACTGTCTTCAGAAGATTTCCTTCTTTTCCAGGAATACCTGGAAACCGAAACCGGGCTTTTTTTTGACGAGGATCGCGACCAGAACCTACGCCGCGCGCTCTGGGACCGGGTGCAGAAGCGCGGATACTCTTCGTATGACGAATATTATCATTATCTTAAATATCACATCGAGGGGCGTTTCGAGCTCCGGGAACTCCTGACGCTCATTACAACGGGCGAGACGTATTTCTTCAGGAACATCGCCCAGTTCGATGTCCTGATGCGGGACGTGCTTCCCGAGATCATCAAAAGAAAATCCAAAACGCCGAACCGGTCCATCCGCATATGGTCGGCCGGCAGTTCCAAGGGCGATGAGGGGCATTCTATTGCGATCGCGCTCATGCAGGTCCTGCCGGATTATCAGAACTGGAATATCTCGATCCTGGGTACGGATATCAACCGCGATGTGCTGAAAGAGGCGCGTGAAGCCATCTATGTCCGAAAAGACCTGGGTGAGCTTTCACCGGATCTGGTTGAGCGTTATTTTGTCAAACGCGGGTCGAATTATGTGCTGAGCAGCGAGGTGAAGAAACTTGTCCGGTTCGAATACCACAATCTGGCCAAAGACCCGTTCACGCTCGACCCGATGCTGAATCTCGACGTGATCTTCTGCCGGAATGTGACGATCTATTTCAACCTGGATACGACGCGTAAGCTCGTCGGGAAGTTTTATGATTGCCTGACGCCCGGAGGGTATCTCTTTCTCGGCCATGCGGAAACGCTCTGGCAGATCAGCACCAAATTTCAGACGATCGAGTATCCGAGTACGTTCATTTACAGGAAGCCGGAGACGGAGAGCGCCCAACCGTTCGTGGCGTTCCCTGATCCGGAGTCGTTGCGGGCGGCCAAAACATCGGCCCAGGCGCCCAAAGCTGTTGCCGCGGCACCGCTGGCCCTGGCGAAGATGGGCACAGGAGATCCGGTTCTCGACAAGGCCGAGGCGTTCTATCAGGCCAAGCAGTTAGACGAGGCCCTCGCGTTGTTAAATACCATGCCCGGGAGCGGTAAAGTCGGCATGTTGAAGGCCAGGATCCTGACAGACCAGGAAAAGAATGAGGAGGCCATGGAGCTTCTGACCGCCATCATCCGCACGGACGACCTTAACCCTGACCCGGTGTTCCTTTTG
>JADFWS010000067.1 GCA_015234065.1 Candidatus Omnitrophota bacterium | reverse complement strand
GGCCAAAGAGAATGCCATGCTTCCGCCGGGCGGTATTGACCTGAATGCCAGGAACCTGGAGATGGATATAGCCAAAGAAGGCGCGGGTGCGCCGGTTACTTTTGACCCTGCCATGATCGCAGAATTCCAGCGCGGCGATTTTTCCGGGATCACGCCCGTTATCCTCAAGATCACACCTATCGACAGCCCGCTCGCGTTGCTGGGACTGTAGATCTTTTCTGTTGACAATCAGGGGTCATTTGAACATAATAATCGACTTTTGCTGGTGCCAGAGAGGCTGTCGCCGGGGCAAAAAACACGTATAACAAAGGCAATTTTTATGGCAGAAACAAAAAAATCGTTAATGGAAGAACTGTACAACAGCACCCTCAAATCCTTCGCCGAGGGTCAGATCGTCCAGGGGACGGTCGTCGGAAAAACCCCCAATGAAGTCATTGTCGACATCGGATTCAAATCCGAAGGTTTTGTCCCGCTTGAAGAGTTCCGCAATCCGGCCGGTGTGGCGGTAGGCCAGGTCCTTGATGTGCTCATCGAGACCATCGAAGACGAAGAAGGCAAGCTTGTCCTGTCTCACGGTAAAGCCGAAAAGATGAAGGGCTGGCAGAAGATCGTTGATGTTATTAATGAAGGCGACATCGTTGACGGCCGCATTGTGCGTATCGTTAAGGGTGGATATATTGCGGATATCAGCGGCGTTGAGGCGTTCTTGCCCATGTCGTTATCCGCGTTCAAGGGCGTTCCGAACGACGAGATCATGTCGCGTGAATATAAGTTCATGGTTGCGAAGATGAACAAGCAGCGCCGCAACCTCATTCTGTCCCGCCGTGAAGTGGTGCAGAAAGAGCGCGAGTCCAGCCGTGAGACCCTTTGGGGCCAGCTCACCAAGGGCCAGCGCCGTTTAGGGGCGGTCAAGGGCATCACGGATTTCGGTGCTTTTATCGACCTCGGTGGCGTTGACGGGTTGTTGCACATTACGGATATGAGCTGGTCGCGTATCGGGCATCCGTCCGAGATCGTCAAGCTCGGCGACCGTATTGAAGTGGTGATCCTTGATTTTGACCGTGAAAATTCCAAGGTTTCGTTGGGCCTCAAGCAGATCACGTCCAACCCCTGGGAAGCGGTGTACGATAAGTATCCGACAGGCACGATCGTTAAGGGCCGCGTGGTCAACATTATGCCCTACGGCGTGTTCGTTGAGATCGACAAGGGCATCGAAGGGCTTCTCCATTCCTCTGAGATCGCCTGGCAGAAAAAGATGGTCAATCCGCAGGAAATGTTCACGGTGAATCAGACCGTTGAAGTGCAGGTCATTAACGTGGATAAAGATTCCAAGCGTATCTCTTTGTCCATGAAGCAGTTAGAAGAGAATCCATGGCTCAAGGCCGATGAGAAGTTCCCGATCGGTTCCCACGTTAAGGGCACGGTTCGCGGGTTCGCGGATTACGGCGCGTTTGTTGAGCTCGAGCATGGGCTTGAGGGCATGATCCATGTGTCTGATATGTCCTGGACCAAGAAGATCAATCATCCGCAGGATGTGCTTCAAAAGGGCCAGCAGGTTGAGGTCACGGTCTTGGCTGTTGATGGCAAGGCTCGCAAGATCACGCTTGGATTGAAACAGCTTCAGCCGAATCCGTGGGCGGAGATCGCGAAGAAATTTCCGATCGACACGGTCTGCGATTCTGTGGTTATTATGAATTCCAACTTCGGCGTTTTCGTGAAGCTCGAGGATGATGTAGAAGCGTTGGTGTATTCGTCCGAGATCGACAAAGATGCGGCTACCAAGCTGAAGGCCGGGGACGCGTTGCGCGTAAAGGTCATTAAGCTGGATGTCGAACAAATGAAGATCGGCGTAAGCGCCAGGATCTAAATAATGAGTGTTGAAGCGGCTCTTCAGGTTATTTCCCGCGGCACGGTCGAGATCATCAGCCGCGAGCTTCTGGAAAAGAAGCTGACGAAGAGCGCTGCCACAGGAAAGCCGCTTGTGGTCAAGGCCGGGTTTGACCCGACCGCCCCGGATATCCATCTCGGGCATGTTGTTCTTTTAAGGAAGATGAAGCAGTTCCAGGACCTCGGGCATCGCGTGGTCTTTTTGATCGGGGATTTTACGGCCCAGATCGGCGATCCTACGGGGCAGAACAAGTTGCGCAAGCACATGACTCCGGAAGATGTCCAGCAGAACGCGCGGACGTATAAGGAGCAGGTTTTTAAAGTCCTGGATCCGGTAAAGACGGAGGTTGTCTTTAACAGCAGCTGGTTTAATGCGTTTAGCGCGCAGCAGCTGTTAATGACTGCGATGTTGGGCACGGCGAATCAAGTGCTGGCACGAGAGGACTTTCAAAAACGGATTGCGGCGGGCAAGGGGATCACCTTGACCGAAATGTTTTATCCCATGCTTCAGGGATATGATTCGGTGCATTTAAAGGCCGACGTTGAGCTTGGCGGTTCGGACCAGAAGTTCAATTTGCTCATGGGCCGTCAGATCCAGGAAGCAAGCGCCCAGGAGCCGCAGGTTGTTATTATGACGCCGCTTCTCGAGGGGTTGGACGGCGTCAACAAGATGTCGAAATCCCTTGGGAATTACGTCGGGATCAATGAACTTCCCCGGGATATGTTCGGCAAGATCATGTCGGTCTCGGATGAGTTGATGTTTAAGTACTTCGAGCTGTTGACGGATGAGAATCTGGATGGCATCCGCAGCATGCATCCGAAGGAGGCGAAGCTGAAGCTGGCTGGGGAGATCGTCCGCCAGTTTCACGGAACCGGCGCCGCAGGGGACGCGCGCACGCATTTCGAAAGCGTGTTCGCGAAGAAAGAGATCCCTGACGACGTCCAGGAATATGCGCTTGAGGGCGCGCTTTTGGTGGTGGATATCCTCGTTCAAAGCGGGGTGGCTCCTTCCAGGAACGAAGCGCGCAGGCTCCTCAAGCAGAATGCCGTAACCTTTGAAGGCACTCCCGTGGCGGATGAAACATGGAAGCCAAAGCCCGGGATCCTCAAGATCGGCAAGCGCAGGTTCCTGAAGCTCGTTTGATTCATCGACGAGTCAATTCCGAAAGCCCGCCTCGGGAAATATTTTCCATTAAAATAGCTTGACATTTTGTCAGGCGTTGGATATACTTCTCCTTCATTTGTATGCCCCTGTAGCTCAGTTGGTAGAGCACGTCCTTGGTAAGGACGAGGTCACCGGTTCAAAACCGGTCGGGGGCTTAGCCATCCAGGGAAAAGAGTTACGACCCATGCGTGAATTTATCCAATTTCAGTGTACCGAGTGCAAAAGCATCAATTACACCAGCACCAAAGATAAGAAAAAGAAGCCCGAGCGTATCGAGCTGAAGAAGTATTGTCCGGAAGAGCGCAAGCATACTCCGCACAAAGAGATGAAAAAGTAATTGTTGTTTGGCTGTTAAGAAATTAATAGGCCAGTAGCTCCAACTGGTAGAGCGACGGTCTCCAAAACCGCAGGTTGTAGGTTCGAATCCTACCTGGCCTGTGTATTTAGTTAGAAAACATGGTTGAAAAAGTAAAAGTATTCATAGACGAAGTTATCGCGGAAATGAAGAAGGTCAATTGGACAAGCCGTAAAGACCTTGTCAATGCTGCCTTTGTTGTCCTGGCAAGTGCCATCTGCCTGGGGTTGTTTATCACAGCAGTGGATCTCTTCCTGTCTAAGGGTTTAAAATTGATCGTAAAATAAGACATATATCTATGGAATGGTACGTCATACACACACAAACGGGCGCAGAAGACCGCGCTAAGGCAGGCATCGATCGCCGCATTCAGACCACAGACCTCAAGAAGTATGTTGAGGAGCTTGTAGTCCCGACCGAGCAGGTTTCCGAAGTGCGCGGCGGCAAGAAGCGGATCACGACGCGTAAGTTTTTCCCTGGCTACCTTCTTATTAAGATGGAGATGACCAAGGAAAGCTGGTACCTTATTAAGACCACTCCGGGCGTAACAAGTTTTATCGGGCCCGGCCGCCAACCGCAAAAACTTTCCGATCAGGAAGTCAATAATATCCTTAAACGCACGGTGGACACAGAGTCCCGTCCGTCACCGAAGGTAAGCTTCGACCTTCATGAGCCCGTGCGTATTACCCAGGGTCCGTTTGCGAACTTTAACGGCACAGTGACCGAGACATATCCCGAGCGCGGAAAGCTCAAGGTCAGCGTTCCGGTTTTCGGGCGTGCAACACTTGTCGAGCTTGAGTATTGGCAAGTTGAAAAGGTTTAACACAATAATCAGGAACAATTATGGCAAAAGAGCAAATTGCAAAAGTTAATTTGTACGTTACCGCGGGTCAGGCGAATCCGGCGCCGCCGATAGGGCCTGCATTGGGCCAGCATGGCGTGAATATCATGGATTTCTGTAAGAAATTCAATGAGCAGACCAAGGGCAAGGAAGCCATGCCCATGCCGGTCATCATTAACATTTATAAAGACAAATCATTCGATTTCACGATCAAAACACCGCCGAGTTCGGCGCTTCTCAAGAAGGCTGCCAAGATCGCCACGGCCTCCGGAACGGCCGGTAAAGAGCCGATCGCGACGATTACCCGCGCTCAGGTTGAGGAAGTCGCCAAGGCAAAAATGGAAGATCTTAACACGGCCGATCTGAAACAGGCGGTCCGCGTGGTGATGGGCACCGCGAGAAGCATGGGCATTGCGATAAAGGATTAACATGGCCACTAAAGTCAGCAAACGCATTAAACAGGCGTACACCAAGATCGAGGAAACAAAAGCGTATCCGTTAAAAGATGCGTTGGAGCTTCTTCAGGGTGCGCCGAAAGTAAAGTTCGATGAGACCATCGAGCTTCATTTCAGCCTCAGCATTGATACAAAGGCATCAGACCAGAATATCCGTGGTACAGTCGCGCTTCCGCACGGCACCGGAAAATCTCTGAAGGTTGCCGTGATCTGCCAGGGCGAGAATGTGAACAAGGCTACGGCTGCGGGCGCTGATTTTGTGGGTGCCGCAGATCTGATCTTGAAGATTGAGCAGGGTTTCCTGGGTTTCGATTGCCTCATCGCAACCCCGGATATGATGAAGGACCTCTCGAAGCTCGGTAAAGTGCTTGGTCCGCGCGGCCTGATGCCGTCCCCTAAAGCGGGTACGGTTACGGCAGATGTGGAACGCGCTTTACGGGAGGTCAAGGCCGGCCGTGTGGAGTTCAAGAACGACAAGCAGGGCGGCATTCACTTGGGCGTCGGGAAGCGTTCATTTCCGGCGGATAAACTGTACGAGAACGCCACACATGTGATCGACGCTGTGTCACACAGCAAGCCGTCATCTGTCAAGGGTGTTTTCATCAAGAGCCTGTACGTCTCCTCGACAATGGGAGCAGGGATCAAGGTGCAGATATGAAGGTAGGAAAAGTATACAGGGATCAGGTCGTTAAAACGATCAAGAATGGCATCGAGAAACAGGACAATGCGTTTATTGTGAGCTGTCTGAAAGTTTCTTCGACCGACCTTTGCGCGTTGCGTAAAACGCTTCAGCAGAAAAAAGCAAAGGTGTATGTTTCCCGTAATGCGCTGGCAAAGACAGCCATGAAAGGGACGGATTTCGCCGCCTTGACAGAAACTCTGGAAGGTCAGACCGCGTTCGTGTGGAGTAATACCGACGCAGCTGTGATCTCCAAAGAGCTCATCAAGTTCGCGGAGAAGCATGAAGGCTTGATCATCCGCGGCGGTATTTTGAGCGGAAGCCTTCTGAAGAAACAGGATGTGAAGCGTCTCGCGGATCTTCCGGCGAAGGAAGTGCTCCTGGCACAGTTGCTGGGCACGCTCCAGTCGCCGATGACGCGGTTGGCGAGAGCTTTGAATGGAAAAACAACCGAATTGATTTTAATCTTGAAACAGTTAAGTGAAAAACAGGGAGGTAAGTAAAATGTCTGACAATGTCGCTCTTTCCCCGAAGCTTGAAGAGCTGGTCAAGTCCATCGAAGGGCTTACAGCGCTTGAGCTTTCTGACCTCGTGAAGGCTCTCGAGGCGAAATTCGGTATCACCGCGGCGGCCCCGATGATGATGGCGGGTCCGGCAGCTGGTGGTGCAGCAGCTGTTGTTGAGGAAAAGACCAGTTTCACGGTCGTCCTCAAGGAAGCTGGTGCCAGCAAGATCAATGTTATTAAGGAAGTTCGTGCGATCACGAATCTCGGGCTCAAGGAAGCCAAGGACCTCGTCGAAGGCGCTCCGAAAACCGTTAAGGACGGCGCGACCAAGGAAGAGGCTGAGGATATCAAGAAGAAGCTTGAGGCTGCGGGCGCTAAAGTTGAGCTCCAGTAAGCTGACTTTTCTCTTGCAGGTGTAGTGCGCTGAATCAGAGGCCCCTTGAAAAACAGGGGGCCTCCTGTTTCTTTCTAAAAAGAAAGTTCTGAAAGCCATGGCCAGACTCCCAGTTAAAGAGCTCAGTAAATATCACGATGCTTTTGAGCTTCCGTCACTGCTTGACCTTCAGGTCAAGTCGTATGAAAGCTTCCTGCAGCGGGATGCCCATTCCGACAAGCGTTCCGATCAAGGCCTCGAGGAAGTGTTCCGCGAGGTGTTCCCGCTTGAAAGTTACGACGGGCAGATCCGCCTGGAGTATATCAATTATTCCTTCGGCAAGGAGAAATACTCCCGCCAGGAATGCCAGCGAAGGGGCATGACGTATTCAGCGCCTTTGAAGGTCAAGCTCCGCCTGATCTCTCCTGTGGATATCAAGGAACAGGAAGTTTATTTCGGGGACTTTCCGCTCATGACGGATACGGGCACATTCATCATCAATGGTGATGAGCGTGTCGTGGTATCCCAGATCCAGCGCCCGCCGGGCGTTTCCTTTGAAGAGGAAACACATCCGACGGGAAAAAGTATTTATTACGGGCGCATCATTCCGTCACGCGGCGCGTGGTTCGAGATCAAGTTCGATCTGAACGATGTGCTGTTGGCGTATGTGGACCGCCGCCGTAATTTTCCGGCGACACAGATCCTTCGCATCATGGGCCTCACGACCAAAGAGGACATGGAGAAGCTTCTGGGCGCAGATTTTGACAAATTAAAGCCGACGCTCGACAAGGATCACACCGAATCCAAGGAAGATGCGCTGCTGGATTTTTACCGCAAGATGCGTCCGACGGAGCCGGCTACGGTCGAGGTTGCGGAGCAGTTGTTCTATCGCCTGTTCTTTGACCCCAAGCGTTATGACCTGTCCAAGGTCGGGCGTCATATCATTAACCGCAAGTTGTCGATCAGCCTTCCGCTGGATAATCGCGTACTCGATATTACGACGGTCGTCGAGACGGTCAGGTATTTGTTCGGATTGCGTGAAGGCAAGGGTTCAACGGACGATATCGATCACCTGGGTAACCGCCGTATCAAGACCGTCGGTGAGCTTGTCCAGAACCAGGTCAGGATCGGGTTGGCGCGGCTGGAGCGTTCTATCAAGGAACGTTTGGTCGTGATGAGCAATTATGAAAATCTGACGGCGCATCACCTGATCAATTCGAGGCTTTTCTCGAATCAGATCCAGGATTTCTTTGCGCGCAGCCAGCTGTCGCAGTTCGCCGACCAGGTGAACCCGATCTCTGAACTGACGCACAAGCGCCGTTTGTCTGCGCTCGGGCCAGGTGGCTTGTCGCGTGAGCGTGCCGGTTTCGAAGTGCGCGACGTGCATCCGACGCATTATGGCCGTGTATGTCCCATTGAAACCCCGGAAGGCCCGAACATCGGTCTCATTTCCTCGTTGACGACCTGTGCCCGTGTGAACGATCTCGGGTTTATCGAGACGCCGTATCGCCGGGTTATTGAGGGTAAAGTATCATTGAAAAAGTTTGAGTATCTCACGGCCGATATTGACCAGGACAAGTACATTGCCCAGGCGAATACGCCTCTCGAGAAGGACGGGACCATGGCGGCCAAGGAAGTAGCTTGCCGCTTCAAGACCGATTTTCCGAAGAGGTCGCCGAATGAGGTTGAATATATGGACGTGTCGCCGCTGCAGCTTGTGTCTGTCGCGACGGCGCTGATCCCGTTCCTCGAGCATGACGACGCGAATCGTGCGCTCATGGGTTCTAACATGCAGCGCCAGGCAGTACCGCTCATGATCACCGAAGCGGCGTATGTGAGCACTGGCATGGAAGAGAAGGTTGCGCGCGATTCCGGCACTGTTGTGATCGCCCAGCAGGGCGGCACGGTTACCAAGGTCGACGGCAATCAGATCGTGATTGATGGTAAGCATGAATACCAGCTGCGCATTTATCAGCGCTCTAATTCCAATACCTGCGTTCATCAGAAGCCGCTGGTCAAGCTTGGTGAAAAGGTGGAAAAGAATCAGATCATTGCCGACGGCATGGCCACGAAGGATGGCCAGCTGGCGCTCGGGCGTAACGCGATTGTGGCGTTCATGCCGTGGAGAGGGTATAACTTCGAGGACGCGATCATTATCAATGAGCGCATTGTCCGCGCGGATGTTTTTACGTCCATTCATATCGAGCGTTTTGAATGTGAATGCCGTGAAACGCGTTTAGGGAATGAAGAGATCACGCGCGATATCCCGAATGTCGGGGAAGATGCGCTGAAGGATTTAACTCCGGAAGGCATTGTCCGTTTAGGCGCCGAGGTCAAGGCCGGTGATATCCTGGTGGGTAAAGTCACCCCCAAGAGCGAAAAAGAGCTTTCTCCTGAAGAGAGGCTTTTGCGCGCGATCTTCGGTGAAAAAGCCGCGGATGTTCGGGACACGTCGCTTACGCTGTCGCCCGGGATCAATGGTGTTATTGTTAATGTCGAGGTGTTCCAGCGCAATGAGCGCGGCCGCAAGTCCAAGGCTGACAAGGTCAAGGAATCGGCGGAAGTCACCAAGATCAGGGAATATTACAAGCAGGAGATCGATTTCGTTGCCAAAGAGAAGAACAAAAAGCTCGCCGCGGTGTTGGGGATGAGCGAGTCCCGTGTCGGGCTTCTCTCGATCGACGACCTGGAAGAGGATAGTGAAGGCCGTGAAGTGCTGGCAGTATATAACTCTCGTGTTATGGAGCTTGCTGAGGAAGAGGAGCGCGAGATCGACCGCATCCGTAAAGGCGATGAGCTTCCAGCGGGTGTTTTAAAGCGCGTTGTGGTCTATGTCGCGACGAAGCGCAAGCTTTCGGTGGGCGATAAAATGGCCGGCCGTCACGGTAACAAGGGTATTGTTTCCAGGATCCTTCCTGAAGAAGATATGCCGTTCCTTGAGGATGGCCGCTCTGTGGATGTGGTGCTCAATCCGCTCGGCGTTCCGTCGCGTATGAACGTGGGTCAGCTTCTTGAAACGCATTTGGGCTGGGCAGCCAAGGCATTGGGTTTCCATGCCGTGACGCCGGTCTTTAACGGCGCCACAGAAGAGCAGATCCGTGCGTACTTAAAAGAGGCCAATCTGCCGGAAGATGGCAAGACGGTCGTATTGGACGGGCATAGCGGCCAGCCGTTCGACCAGAAGGTCACGGTCGGTTGTATTTATATGTTGAAGCTGAATCACCTGGTCGATGAAAAGATCCACGCGCGTTCGATCGGCCCGTATTCGCTGGTCACACAGCAGCCGCTGGGTGGTAAGGCGCATTTCGGAGGCCAGCGCTTCGGTGAAATGGAAGTCTGGGCGCTTGAAGCATATGGTGCGGCGTATACGCTGCAGGAGATGCTCACCGTGAAGTCCGACGATGTTCTTGGCCGCAGCCGGATCTATGAGGCTATTGTCAAAGGTGAGCAGGCATCGGCTCCGGGAACGCCGGAATCGTTCAACGTTCTTGTCAAAGAGTTGCAGGGGCTTTGCCTGGATATTCGCCTCGAAAGGGCAGAGGGCACGGCGGTAGCAACGGAAGAAACATTATCATCTGAAAAGGGTGAGAAATAATAATGAAGACCACGAAGACA
>JADFWS010000066.1 GCA_015234065.1 Candidatus Omnitrophota bacterium | reverse complement strand
CTTGCTGAATCGAAGATCAGGCAGACGTCCGTTCCTTTGAAGGATCGGATCAGTTTTCTGGAGAATGAGCTTAAGACATCACGGTCTTTGTATGAAGATCAGGAGAAACTTGCGCAGGATCTGGTCGGAAAGAGGGATGGCCTTCTTAAGAATTTGTCCGAGGCTGAACAGGACCGTCAGACGCTGAAGGTCCAGGTCGCGTCATTGACCGCCAGGTTGGGTGAAATGGAGACAGCGCTGCCGGCAAAACTGGCTCAAGCCAAGGCTCCGGCGGAAACAAAGCTGGCGGATCAGGACGCGAAGATCGGCCAGTTGAATACATTGGTCGCGGAAAAAGATGCGGCATATGCAAAAGATATTGCGGATCTGAAAGCGCGCAATGCGGCTATGGAGCAGCAGATGGCGCTTGTGGCTAAAGATAAGGCGGCGCTGGAAAAGAAGTTCGCAGCCGCAGATACAGAGCTTAAAAGTTTTCAGGGTTCGATCAATCAGCGGATCGAGGAGGCGCGTGAGCCTCTCGAGGAGACATTACGTTCTTTGGAGAAGAATCTTTTTGACAAGGATACAGCGCTGAAGGATAAGGATGCTGAATTGCTTCGGTTATCCAAGGAGCGTAACGCGTCGTTAACAAAGCTGGCCCAGTCAGAAGAAGAGAAGAAAACGCTGTCCGCGCGGATCGCGATGATCGATAGCGAGCATAAGGATCTTGCTTCGAACCTTGAGGCCAGGATCGCGGAAGTGAAACAGCCGCTTCAGCAGAAAACAGATAAGCTGACCGTTGATATGCAGGCTGCGCAGGCTGAGCTTGCCAGCGTGAATCGCGCGTTCGCCGAGGCTCAGCAGAAGATCGCGGCCCTTGAGAATCAGCTGACATTTGTTGCCAATGGCAAGAGTGACGCGGAGCAGACCCAGGCTAAATTAAAAGAAGCCTTGAAGGTCAAGGATGCGGATATTCAGGCACGTATCGCCCAGGCTATTCAGGAATGGCAGGGGAAGGTGAAGGTGCTCGAAGACAAGTTGGCTGCCATGGATGCAGGTATGCAGAGCAAGGTCGCGCTGGCTAAAGATGCGTCGCTTCAGGAACTGGCTGTTTTGCAGCAGTCTGTGAAACAGAAAGATATGCTTTTAAATGAGCGGGAATTAATGTTATCTCAGGCGAACCTCAAGATCGAGACGCTGTTGAAAGATGTGGACATGGCGCGTCAGGACAAGACGGCGGCGGAAGAAGACAAGGCGGCGCTTTCGTCTAAAATGGAAGAAACGGCGGCAACCGCGCAAACGCATCAGAAAAATGAGAATGAATTGGCTCAAATGCGTGAGAAATTAAGCGGGGAATTGGCGCTTGTTAAGGGAGAAAAGGCAAAGCTTGAACAGGAGTATGCCCAGACTGTGACCCAATTGTCAAAATCTCAGGGTGATGATGAGTCGAAGCTGGCTGCGGCAGTCAAACCTTTACAGGACAAGATCGCGGCCATGGCAGGCCAAATGGATAAACTTCAGGCCCAGCTTGCAGATCAGGTGGCTGTTTCCGGGGATTTGAAGGCCGAGGTCGGAAAATTGAGCCAGGCCAAAGAAGCGGTCCTTGCGGAAAATGCCGCGCTGAAGCAGAAGATCGCTGAAATGAAAGAAGTTCTGTCCCGGCGCCAATCGGAATTGGATGAAGCTGAAAAAAAGATCGACACCAAGAAAGAAAATCTGAAAGCTGTTCAGGATGAGCTCAAGGGGGCGATGGATCTTATAAAATAATTAACATTATTTAATGACATATAGTCTTGACTATTATATAGTCCGCGCCAAAATAATAAGCGAGCATCCGTGAACAGATAAAATTTACCGACCGGGAGAGGGAAGCGATATGATCGCTGCGTATCAGCATTTGTGGAAAGTGATGCTGGACTTTATTGCCCCGTTCCTTTTTTCTTTTGTTCTGGTTGTCCTTCTCTCTCCTGTGATGATCTTTCTTGCCAGGAAATACAATGTCCTGGATTATCCCAATGAACGTAAAATGCATAAGGAACCTATCCCCAGGCTCGGCGGGCTTGGGATCCTTGTTGCGTTCTGGATCGTTTCTTTGTTCTGCCTTCCGCTCACCAAAGAATACTGGGCGATCCTTCTTGGAGCCACGCTCATTGGCGTGATGGGCATTGTTGATGATGTCCGGCCGTTATCATCGCGTATACGCCTTGTGGGACAGCTTGCGGCGGCGGCTATTGTCATGGCCGCAGGAATGACGGTCTCGTTCATGCCGAAGGTCTGGTGGGGGCATTTTGTGTCGTACCTGATCACGTTCCTGTGGATCCTGGGCATTGTGAACGCAGTGAATTTCTTTGACGGCCTGGACGGGCTGGCGTCGGGCATGGTTTTTATCGCGGCATTCTTTTTTGTGATGCTCGCGATCTATTTAAGGCAGCTGGATGTGGCGCTCGTGGGGGTCGTCACCGCCGGGTGTGCGCTGGGGTTTCTCATGTGGAATTCGCGGCCGGCCAAGATATATCTCGGGGACGGCGGAAGCACGCTGTTGGGGTTCTTGATCGCGTGCCTGGCGCTGTACGGCGGGTGGTCGAATGACGGGTTCATTGTGGCTATGGGGGTTCCGACCATTATCCTGGGGGTGTTGATCTTTGACATGATCTATATCACGCTCGCCCGGATCAAGGGCGGGCAGGTGCGCAGTTTCCAGCAGTGGCTTGATTATACCGGGAAAGATCATTTTCATCACCGCCTGATCAGCCTCGGGTTCAACGAGGTGAGCGCGGTATGGTTCATTTATCTGGTGTCGTTCGGCCTGGGGCTGAATGTGTTGGTGCTTGAGCGTTTGCGTAATCCGCTGCCGATCGTGGTGCAGTTCGTGCATGCCATTCTTGTCTTTATTATGATATTCCTGCTTATGCGCGCCGGGCGCGGCATTGTTGACGGGACGAAGAAATAGCATGAAAAAAGATATTCGCATACGAGCCGCAAAATTTCTGGTGACGCAGGGGATCATCCTTGTCGGCGTCATGGCCGTCTTCCTGGTTTTGTTCAGTTTCTTTTTTGTGCGCAACGCCAAAATGTGGACGCTCAGGAATATTGAGGATGACCTGCTTGTCTTTTCTCAGCAGGCGGCCAAATCCGGAGAAGTCCCCCGGCGCGGGGATGTCGGCGAGTATACATTTTTTATCATCAGTCCTGATGGGAAATATATCCTGCCCCGGTTTCCAAAGACCGATGAGAATCAGCGCCTCTGGCAGGAATATGAAGCCAAGCTTTTATATGAGATGCAAAAGCGCAAGGACGGGTGGATCTATTATCCGGAACAGGCGGGCCTGAAATGGGGCGAGGGGCAATATGTGATCCGCTTTGTGGCTGTCGACAAGTTCGGCTGGATCGTGGCAGCCGAGGGCTTCTTGCCGAGCCCTTCGCGGTTGTTGGCCGGGTTGTTGACACCGGGGCTTTTTTTCGGGATCCTCGTGATCCTGGCCGGCGCGATCGCGCTCATGATCATGAACGCCAACTGGCATTTTAACCGGGTGATCCGGGCGATCCTTCGGTCGCAGGAAAATATTTTTATTGCCACGGAGGCGCATAAGCCGCTGGCCGACGCGCCTTTTGTAAGAATGGAAGAGCGCAAGACCGTATCCGCGAACATTGTACGCCCGCCGGCGGAACAGGTGCTCCCGCATAAAGGCCGGGAAGATCATGTCGACCGCCCGGAGGTATCCGTGCCGGCGCCGCAGGCCGTACCGCTTAAAAAAAGCAAGGAGCCTGACGAGGTATTTGATCCGCGCCAGCTGGATGACCTCGGTAAAGTAACGATCGAGACATCGGATATCCGTTCACCGCTGCTGCGTCAAGTGATCGAAGAGATGCGGGAGGCGAAGAAATAATGTATACCAGGCACTGGAACCTTTTTGAAAAGCCTTTTGAGCTCACGCCGGATCCTAAGTATGTGTATTATTCGAAGGCGCATGAAGAGGCCCTGCTGCGTTTGATGTACACGGTCCGGGATGCGAAGGGGGCCATGCTGCTCACGGGCGGCTACGGTTGCGGCAAGACGGTGTTAAGCCGCGTGTTTTTGAACGAGCTTGTGAGTGCGGGGCGTTTTGAGGTGGCGCTGATCACGAATCCCCGTTATTCGGCTAAAGAACTGCTGGTCGAGATCGTGTATCAGCTCGGCGGCGACCGTCATGACTACAAATCCAAAGGCGAGCTGCTCCATCTTTTTAACGAGATCATTTACCGGAACCTTGAGAATGAAAAAGAGACGGTGATCGTGATCGACGAGGCCCAGGCGATCGAGGATCTGGAAACATTCGAGGAATTGCGCCTCTTGTTGAATTTTCAGCAGAACAATCATTTTTTGCTGACCCTGATCCTGATCGGCCAGCCGGAATTGCGTGCCCGTTTGAAAGGTCTGCCGCAGCTGAAACAGCGGCTGGTCATTGAGTATCATTTGAATGCCCTGGATGAACGGGATTGTGCGCTGTATATCGATCACCGTTTGCGTGTCGCCGGGGCGCAGCGTGAGATATTTGACACGAAGGCGAAAAAACTGATTTTTAAGTATTCCGGCGGGATCCCGAGGGTCGTGAACGGCATTGCCGATACGGCGCTTCTTGTCGGGTTTTCGGAAAATAAAAAAAATGTGGACGAGCCGCTGTTAAAGCGTGTTGTCCAGAACAGTGAGCTGGAGACAGCATGGTCCGCTTCATCAGCATCTTAAAGAAGGGGTTGAAAAAACCGTCTTCGAGGGGGGCGTCCAAAGAAGTGGCGTTGCCGCCGGAGAACAGCGGCATGTTGGAGGAAAATCCCGCGCTCGCCGTAGCGCCGGAAATGCCTTTCCGCCGCAAAACGGTGACCAACCCAAAGTCCCTGCTGGCATCGCCCTCGGGCATATCCGACGAGGAATGCCGGGAAATGTACAATGAGCTATACGCGGCGGCTCAGGCAAGCCTGGGGCAAGGGCTGGACCGCGAACGGATCACGCAGGCCCTTCACCGGGCTGTCGGGATCTTTGAACGCGCTTTGTATAATCCGCTTTTGTTAATGGGATATTCTTTTTCCAAGAAAAGTTATTTACCGGCGCATATTGTCAATGATGTGCTGTTGACGATAGGGTTTGCCCGCAGCCTGGGATACGACCATGCCGCAACGCGGGATATCGCTCTGTGCGCGTTCGTGCATGACCTTGGCATGTCGAGTTTTGAAGGAATATCCAAGAAAGGCCAGCAGCTCGCCCAGCACGAGATCGAAGATGTCAAACAGCATCCCTTAAGGTCTGCGGAACTGGTGCGGCCTGTATTCGGCGAAAAGGTGGCGGCGGTCGTCCTCGATGTTCATGAGCGGGCGAATGGGCAGGGGTATCCCAAAGGTGTTCCCGGTTCCGGGATCCATCTTTGGGCCAAGATCATTTCCGTATGCGATACTTTCGAGGCCCTGACGCATCCGCGTATTTTCAGGCCCCAGTACAGCCCGTATGAGGCCATGAAGATCATTATTAAAAAGAAAGACATCCTTTTTGATGATGTGATCGTGCGGCGTTTTATTGATTTTCTTTCGATTTACCCTGTCGGGTCTTTGGTATATTTGAATAGCGGAGAAATGGCGCTCGTGACCGGGAGCAACCCCGGTTCTCCGACGAGGCCGATGGTCAGGATATTGGTGAATGAAAACCTGGAGATCGATGATTCAGGCGCGTTGATCGACCTTTCGGCTAAAGATTTTGTGTATATCAGCGGTGTTGTTGAAATGGAAAAGGAAAAAGAGGTCCTTTATTTCCTTAAACCCCGGGGGCAGGTCGATGTTGATGAGGCGTAAACGATGGATGGTCCTGTTGCTTTTGTCCGGCGGCGTTTCTGCGGCGGTTGCGGCAGATGCCCCGCAGCCGAATATTGCGGATGCCACGCGTGCGAGCATGGTCGAGGATTACGGCCGCAAGGTGCTTACGGACAGCGCGGGAGGACAGGCGGTTCCTTCGCCGGCGCAATCTTTTTATGAGGCCGAGCGCCGACAGATGGATGGCCAGCTGGAGCTCATTACAGAAAATGAGGATACGAAATATACGATCGTTCCAGGTGACACGTTGACGATCGGGTATAAAGACCGTGATCAGATTGTCCGAGCGGCCTACAAGGTCTCACAGGCGGGGGAGATCTATATAGCCCTTGTCGGTAATGTAAAATTGGCCGGCCTGGCCCGGCGGGAGGCGCGGGAGCGGCTGGATATGATCCTGCGTGATTATATCCGGGATCCCCAGGTTTCGGTCGGGGTTAATACGGATGGGCGTATTATGATCTTCGGGGCTGTCGGTGTTCCTGGGATCTATGAGGTCAAGAACAAGATGAGCGTTATGGAGTCGATCCTCGGAGCCGGAGGCTTTGACCGCAAGAGCGCGGAAATGGCGTCGGTCATTATCATCCGCGGGTCTGTGGAAAAGCCCACGATCCTGAAGTTGAATTTAAAGAAAATGGTCCAGCGCGGCGATCGTACAGATGATATTCCCGTTAAACCGGGAGATTTTGTGTATATTCCAACATCGTTCATCAGCAATCTGGAAACGTTCTGGAATGATACGCAAAGCGTGCTGATGAAGTGGTATACCCTCGGTGGAAGCCAGCCGGTCAAGAATAACAAGCTGGATTGGTGGAAGGGAGACCTATGATCGAGCAGAACTATGAGGTCCCTGTTTCGGAATACTGGCGCATTTTAAAAAAGCGCAAGGCTACGTTCTTCGGCGTTTTTGCCGCGGTTGTCATCGCGACAGTGGTGTTCACGAAATTCCAAACGTCCATTTATGAGGCGTCTGTTGAGCTGAAAGTTGAGCGCAATGCGGCTATGATCCGGGACACCAAGACCGGGAAGCCCGGCATGGAGGATAATGCGCTTGACCTTGGCACAGAACTCCGGCTTTTTAAAAGTTTGAATATTTTAAGCCAGGTAGTTGAAAAGGTTGAAGTCCTTCCGGTGGCGCCCCAGAAACGCACGGAGGCGCTCCACGCGTTCGCCCTGGATTATCAGCAGAGGATCCGGGTTGAGCAGATCCCGGATACGACGATCTTAAGCATCAGGGCAACGGCTAATAGCCGCGAGAAGGCGGTGCTTCTGGTAAGTGCGGTCGCGGATGTGTATATCAGCGAGAATACGCATGGGAAAAAGCGCCAGCTGGAGTCGGTGCTTCAGTATGTGGATACGCAGCTGGAGAGTTATAAGAAACAGCTTGAGGATACGGAAAATCAGCTCCTGAAGTTTAAACAGGACGAAAAGGTTTTTGAGGTGACTCCTGTCATCAAGGCGAATCTGGACCGCATGACCGTGGAGCGGACGTTTGATTTTGAAAGCCAGATGCTGTCGCTGGACCAGGAATTGAAGGGGCTGTCCGCGCTGATCGATGATAAAAAATCGGCCGGGTCCCTTAAAGTCCCGTCGCCAGACGAACTGTCGGACAATTTTATTTTTACAAGTTTGAAAAGGAGGCTGCAGCTCCTGGAATTTGAGCGGTTCCTCCTCCTGATCGATTATACGGAAAAGCATCCTGCGGTCGTGGCCAAGGATCGGGTGATCGGGGACATCAAAAACAAGATGGTGGCCATGATCAAGGGTTCTTCCCGTGCGCCTTTTGATGACGTGATGGAGGCGGATCTTGCTATTGTACTGAAGAAGCTTTTTCTTGAGAGCCGGCGTGAGGTTATTTACCGCATTATTAATAAATACTACAGCGATTCCGGGTCCTTGTCCTCGAATCAGCGGGATTATCTTAAACTGAGCCGTGAGCAGGAGCGCATCATGGCCGCGTATAACAACCTTCTGACGAACCGGGAAGACACGCGACTGTCCATGGCCAGCCTTGACGGACAGACTGTTTCTGTCGTGTCTCAGGCCACTGCCGGAAAGGATCCGATCTTTCCGAAAGCGGGCCTCAATTATCTCATCAGCCTTATGGCGGGTTTTCTTTTGGGAATGATGTCCTGCTTTCTGCAGGAAAGCATGGATACGACCATCTCGACGATCGCGGATGTGGAAAGCAAGTTCAATTTGTCGGTCCTTGGGATCATTCCGACCATGAAGACGGATGATAGCATGGTCGTTTCTCCGGAAAGTGCGACGAAGATCGTTCCGAAGATCGATAATTTTGTGACGTTCTATGAGCCGAGGTCCTGGCTTGCCCAGAGCTTTAAGATCCTTCGGACCAATCTGCTTCAAGTTATGAAAAGCGGGGATAAGCGGGCTATTCTTTTTACAAGCTCCGAACAGCAGGAAGGCAAATCGACCGTGATCGCGAATGTGGCGATCTCCATGGCCCAGCTGGGGAAAAAGACGGTGTTGCTCGGCTGTAACCTTCGTCGTCCGACGGAATACAAGCGTTTCGGCCTGCATCGCGAGCCGGGCATGACCGAGATACTTCTCGGCAAGATCCCCTGGAAGGACGCGCTGAACGGCCCAACGGATATTCTGGCCGGCGGGCTGGACGTGGACCGCTTGCTTAAGATGCCGGGGCTGGACAACCTGCGTATCATTACAGCGGGCCATGCGATCGACAATATTTCAGAACTGTTAAATGCGCCGGCGTTCGATGACCTGATCGCGAGCCTTAAAAAAGAATTTGACGTGATTCTGGTGGATTGCCCTCCGGTGATGCCGGTCCCTGACGCCATGACGCTCGGAAGCCGGGTGGATGGTGTTGTCCTGATCTACAAGGT
The DNA here is from genome assembly GCA_015234065.1 of Candidatus Omnitrophota bacterium. GTDB lineage: Bacteria > Omnitrophota > Gorgyraeia > Zapsychrales > Fredricksoniimonadaceae > JADFWS01. Next base: position 1,392 of record JADFWS010000066.1, on the reverse strand, counting down.
CGGCAAGACTTCCCGGGATGTCCTTAAGATGGCTAAGTCGCGCCTGGAACACGCCAATGCCAGGATCCTGGGGATCATCCTGAACCAGATCAGGGCAGAGGAGCAGGTCGGTGCGTCCGCGTATCATTTCCGCGAGTATGTCGAGACTAAAGCAGCGTCGCCCATGTCTCCTATGAACTGGTTCACCAAAGGATAAGCGTTGACCGTGATCCGTCGGCTTTTCTGTCCTCAAATACCGCGCGTCTTGTATCGTTCCAGGGGTCAGGCCAGTGCCGATGCCCTGGAACTGGTTTTGTCCTTTGGGGTCATGATCCTTTTAGGCAGCCTCTTAGGGTACCTTATTGTTTCCACGCCGAGCCAGGTGCCGCTTTTTTTATCGGTCGCAACGCCGCTTTTTCTTCTGGCGTTCTTTCGTATGGATATCGCATTGGCTTTTGTCATTGCCGCGATGCTGTTATCGCCGGAGATCGGTGTCGGTTCTATTCCCAAAAGAGAGGTGACGATCCGTATTGAGGACCTTTTAATCGTTGTCCTTGGAATGGCCTGGTTTGCGCGTTCTGCGGTCATGAAAGGCAGTGCGCTTATTCCCCGAACAGCGGTGAATCGTCTCGTCGGTGTTTATTGCGCGTGCTTTCTGGTTTCGACCCTGCGCGGGATGATCACAGATCATGTGAACCCTGTCAAAGGCGCGTTCTTTGTCCTTAAATACCTTGAATATTTTATTTTGTTCTATGTTGCCGTCGGAACGATCGTGCGCCGGCAGCAGTACAAAGTGTATCTCACGGTTTTTTTCCTGACACTGATCGTGGTGAATATATATGCGTATACGCAGATCGGGTTCGGGCGTGTCAGTGCGCCTTTTGAAGGGGTTGAAGGGGAGCCGAATACGCTGGGCGGATATCAGGTTCTGATGATGTCCGTAGCCCTCGGGCTTTTTTGTCATTTAAAAAGCTGGAAACTGCGCTGGCTTATGGCCGGGATCGTTCTTTTTACAGTCCCGCCGTTCTTGTATACATTATCCCGGGCTTCGTATATGGCGTTTATTCCGGCGTATCTGTCATTGATCGTGTTTCACCGGGGGCGGCAAAAGGCAGTTCTTATCGGAGCGCTGGTGGCCGCTGTTGTTGTGGGGATATTTTTTATACCGGTACAAGTCAGGCAGCGCGTGGATTACACGTTTCAGCCTCAATATCAAGCAGGGCTTCCGGCTGCTGAGGTTTTTGGGGTCAAACTTGATCCGTCTGCGTCCGCGCGTATGCAGGATTGGCAGCAGGTGTTTGAGGCCTGGAAAAAAGCTCCCTTTTTCGGGTACGGGGTCACAGGCCAGCGATTTCTGGATGGCATGTATTTGAAGAATCTCGCCGAGCTTGGGATGGTTGGATTCCTGGCTTT
>JADFWS010000065.1 GCA_015234065.1 Candidatus Omnitrophota bacterium | reverse complement strand
CGCCAAATTTTGGGGCGTCAGCTTTAGATCTGTTAAACGGCATTTGCGCGCTTTTACTTCCGCCGTGACCTGGACATTAAGCCAGTTACACGCCTTTTTCGCGTCGATACCCGCTTTGACCGTAGCCTCAAAAAGATCAGCGAACGCCGGATCCGACACCAGAATAAATGAATCATACGCATTGAGCGCATACTGCACCATGAACCGCGCCTGTTTCGCCTGCGGCAGCTCAGGGATCGTTTTTCGGACGTCCTCGATCGCATCCGCGGTCAACGTAAACGGCACCAGGTCGGGCTCCGGGAAATAACGATAATCATGGGCCTGCTCTTTTCCGCGCATGGAAATAGTCACTCCGCGGGCTTCGTTCCACAAAAGTGTCTCCTGAATTATCTTCCCGCCGGACATCACCAGCGCTGTCTGACGCGAGACCTCGTAATCGATCGCACGCTTGACCGCGCTAAAAGAATTCATATTCTTCAATTCCGCTTTTGTCCCCAAAGCCACCTGGCCCGCCGGGCGAATCGAAACATTCGCGTCGCAGCGCAAACTGCCCTTTTCCATATCGCAATCGGAAACATTCAAATACGCCAGTGTCAATTTAAGCGCCGCCAAATAATCGCAAGCTTCCTGCGATGAGCGCATATCCGGCTCCGACACGATCTCGATCAACGGCGTGCCGGTGCGATTATAATCCACCAGTGTCGCGCCCACGGTGTCATCATGAATAAGCTTACCCGCGTCTTCTTCCATATGTGCGCGCGTAATGCCGATCCTCTTGGTGCCCTCGCCCGACGGGATCATCAAAAAACCGTTCTTCGCGATCGGAAGGTCAAACTGGGATATCTGATAACCCTTGGGCAGGTCCGGATAATAGTAATTCTTCCGGTCAAATTTTACGAATGTATTGATCTCACAACCGAGCGCCAACCCTACCTTGATCCCGGATAACAGCACCTGACGATTTAACACCGGCAATGTCCCGGGAAGCCCAAGACAAACCGGGCAAACACAAGTATTCGCCTGCGCGCCAAAAACATTTCGGCATCCGCAGAATATCTTGGTTTGTGTATCCAGCTGAAGATGGACCTCAAGGCCTATGACGGTTTCAAACGGACTCATAGCGACGCCCTTTCCTTATGCCAGGGCGTTAACTGTTCATACGCATAAGCAACACGCAAGAGGGTTTCTTCGGCAAAAGGCTTGGCCATGATCTGAAGGCCAACAGGTAATTTCTTCTTATCAAATCCGCACGGGATCGATATCGCCGGGATCCCCGCCAAATTCGCCGGGATCGTGAAAATATCAGATAAATACATGGATAACGGATCCGCGGTCTTCTCTCCTATACGGAACGCCGTTGTCGGCGCTGTCGGAGATAAGATAGCATCGCAGGCCGTAAAAGCCCGGTCAAAATCCTGTTTGATCAATGTACGCACTTTCTGGGCTTTCAGATAATACGCATCATAATAACCCGCCGAGAGGACGTATGTCCCAAGCATAATGCGCCGCTTGGCTTCATCCCCGAAGCCCTGCGCACGCGTCTCTTCATACATATCAATGATCGGCGTTTTCCTGAGCGCACCAGGTGTACGGCGAAGGCCGTATTCAACCCCGTCGAAACGTGCCAAATTCGAACTTGCCTCAGCAGTCGCCACAATATAGTACACCGCCACCGCATATTCAGTATACGGCAGGCTGACCGGAACGATCTTTGCCCCGGCCTTCTTTAAAACCTCGATCGCTTCCTTGACCGCAAACTCGACGTCGGGCTCGATCCCGTCAATAAAATACTCTTTAGGGATGCCAAACGTAAGCCCCTTCACATCCTTCACCAAACTCTGCGTATAATCCGGCACCGGAATATTAACCGATGTTGAATCTCGCCCGTCAAAACCCGCAATAATTTTAAGGAGCAACGCATTATCTGCCACATCTTTAGTAAACGGGCCGATCTGATCCAAGGAAGAACCGAAAGCAATAAGGCCATAACGGGACACACGGCCATACGTCGGTTTCATACCCACAACGCCGCAAAATGAGGCCGGTTGACGGATAGACCCGCCGGTATCGGTACCGAGCGCCCAAACAGCCTCGCCTGCAGCCACCGCCGCCGCAGAGCCACCCGATGACCCTCCGGGGACACGCTCTAAATCCCAAGGATTATGCGCCGCACCATACGCCGATGTTTCCGTGGAAGACCCAAAGGCAAACTCGTCCATGTTCGCGGTACCGACGATCCCGGCACCAGAGGCCAAAAGCTTCTCTACAACACACGCAGAATACGGCGGGCGAAATCCTTCAAGGATCTTTGACCCGCATGTCGTGAGGGAGCCTGTCACACAAATATTATCTTTCAACACAATCGGGATCGGACATTCCCCGTCTTGAACAAATGAAACCTGATCCACGTGGCGAATAATGGCATTTGTCCGGGCATTCACCGCACGCAGCCGCCCCAACACTTCAGAAGCTGCCTTTTCTTTAGTGATGACACCGGACTTGATACCGGCCAGTATCTGATGAGCTGTTTGATCGTACACGTTCATTCAATGACCTTTGGAACTTTATAATGACCATTGTGCTTTTCAATAGCGAAAGCGAGCGCCTCTTCCTGGGTCAGCGAAGGCGTCACCACATCATCGCGGAACACATTCTCCACATTCAGCACATGACTGGTAGGTTTGACGTTAGACACGTCGAGCGTATCAAGCTTCTGCGCATACTGAAGGATATCCTCCAAGTTTTTTGCAAACCCGGAAGCCTTATCATTCTCAATATGAAGCCGCGAAAGCCCGCCTATATATTGAACTATCTTTATATCGACCATAGTTTTTTCCGCTAAAAATTGACGCTCATATTATCACCCATAAAATCGCAAAACAAGTGAAAATCGCGCCTTATGCCTGCTTATGGCTCTCCAACCCTTTGGGGATCGTAAAGTGGAATTCCGACCCCATCCCAAGGCCTGAAACTACCCACACCTTACCGCCATGATCGTCAATAACACTTTTCACGATACTTAACCCGGCCCCGGTCCCCTCGTACTTTTCAGAAACATCCAGGCGTTTAAAGATCGCAAAGATCTCCTCATGATGCGCCGGGTCGATCCCGATCCCGTTGTCCCGGACAATAAACTCATGCGTATCCGTATTTTCCACATATCGAATGTCGATCTTCGGCTGAACCTCCTGCTTTGAAGAGAACTTGATCGCATTCGTCAGCAAATTCAGGAACACTTCCTTGATCTTGATCCCGTCGCAGATCACGGTCGGCAGGTTTGGCTGAACACGCAAATCCACCCGGTTCTGCTTGATCTTATATTCCAGGTTCGCCGTGACTTCTTCGACCAGCGCACCGATCTGCACATGCTGATACGGATTACGCACACGGGATATTCGCGTCAGCGTTAAAAGGTCCTGAATAAGCGCATTCGCGCGTTCCACGCTCCGGCACGCGCCATCAAGGCTGTCCTGCCCCTTCTTATCAAGCGTGTCATAATAATTATTCTTGAGGTAATCCGCATACCAGACGATCCCCATCAAAGGCGAACGAATATCATGGCTTACGGTCTGAACAAACCGGTCCAGTTCACGATTCACCTTCTCAAGGTCCTTTTTTTGCTGCTCGGTCAGATCCAGGTTGCGTTTAAGCGTCGCGCTTTGTTCTTCGAGCGTCCGCTTGGCTTCCACTAACTGGCGCGACATCTGATTGAACGCTCGCGACAACTCCCCGAACTCGTCTCTGGAATTCTCCGCGAGGCTCACCTCAAGACGCCCGTCACCGATCTGCTGGGCCGCACCCACAAGAGCCTTTAGCGGCTCGCTGATACTATGCATGATCCACAATGCGAGGATAAAACTGGCCAGCAAACTGGCAATCAGCGTGAACCACAAAATAATCTCTGCCGTTGCTTCATACGCCCGGGCATTCGCAAGCGTCCCCTTCGTAAATGTCTGGACCTCACCGACGAGGTTCTGCAATTCTGTGGTCAACTTCTTTTCATCCCGATGGATCTGTCCAAGATCATCCGGCGATAATTCGTATTTCCCGGCAAGGACCGCATTGAACATCTCGCCGATAACGGCATCATAATGAATATGGGCTTTTTCGATCTCTTTAAAAACCGCAGCGACTCTCTGAAGCCTGATAGCGGCTTTAGGATCCCTGGCCTGACGGATCCCGGTATCGACTAGAAGCTTGCCATCTACAATATTCAACGCCCCCTCTTTGGAAAGCTCTTCAAAATTCGTTTTAGCCAATTTTGTATGGAACAACAGGTGTTCTTTTCTTGCCGGCGTCACCGATTGATATGCCAGCTCTTCGGCAATACGGCGCGCCCGCTCGAAAACAATAGCCTTCTGAAGCTGGTAACGGGTGATCTGGGTCGCGGTTTGCATCAGGACCACATCATTATTGACAACCCCGTGCAGCTCCGTATTCATCCGGGCAATCAGCCTTGAACCAACATAGCCGTCAACCGCAAGCACGCCCAAAAAGAACGCAACAAGAAGGGCGATCTTCCCTGATATCCTCATGCGACCCTTTCCCTGACATCCGCCGGAAGCGGTTCGGGTTTAAAATCCCTGTTTAAACACACCAAGGCCACTTCAGCTTCAACAAGCGTCTTATCTGTCGCCTTATCCCACACTCTTTGCTTGAACATGATCTGCGCCGCCGTCTGACGGGAAATAACAGCATCCGAACAGATCACATCCCCGTATCGTGCCGGCGCCTTATATACGACATTACAGGAACGTACCGCGAACAAAAAACCGCGCGCCAGAAATGCCGGCACCGGAACACCACGCGCCTCAAAGAATTCTGTCCGCGCTTCTTCCAGGTATTTCAGATAATTGGCGTAATACACAACGCCGCCGGAATCAGTATCGTGATAATAAATTTTATGTTCCATAGGAGAACGCATTCGCTAAACGGGCCATATCCGCCACAGACAACTCCTCGGCCCTTGCCTGCGAAGATACACCCGCACGATCGAAAACAGCAAGCAAACTTTCTTTGGAAGAAGCAAACCCCGCCAAAGCATTTAAAAGCGTTTTACGACGCTGTAAGAATGCCTGGCGCACCATTTTATCAAAAAACCCTTCATCGTTCACCGCAGCCGCCGGCTCCTGCAGCAAATCAAGCCTCATAAAACACGACTGAACCTTGGGCACCGGCCTGAAACATTTATTCGGCACTTTAAAAAGCATTTCCGGCCGTGCATACAAATTCACAAAACACGTGAGGGAAGAATAATCCTTGGTCCTTGTTTTAGCCATAAGCCGCATGCCAAACTCATACTGCACGGTCATAAAAAGTGACGAAAAATGTGCCCGCCCTTCGATCACCCGCGTCAGGATCGGCGTCGAGATATTATACGGGAGATTGCCGATCACCTTGACCTTACCCGGCAGCAGAGAAAGGTCGAATTTCAGAATATCTTCATGATATACCGTAAGTACTTCCGGGCTGAAATCCTGCCTTAATTTTTCCGCCAACACCCGATCCGCCTCGACGGCGATCACATGTTTGACCCGTGGAGCAATGGCTCGCGTCAATGCCCCCTGTCCTGGGCCAACCTCAAGGACGGTCTCATCCGGCTTAAGATCACAGGCGTCAATAATACGCTCTGTCATCTTGGTGTCGACAAGAAAATTCTGGCCTAACGACTTCTTAGCAAAAAACAAAGAGGGCTCCTGTACAAAAATAAAGACTTAAATAAGCTTCGCCGCCAGACAGATCGACGCAGCCATGGAGCCTGGATCGGCCAGGCCTTTACCGGCAATACCGAACGCCGTGCCATGCGCCGGCGACGTCCGAACAAAAGGCAACCCAACACTTAAATTAACAAGCCTGTCAAAATATTGCGCCTTCAAAAGCGGCAGGCCTTGATCGTGATACATAGAAACAACAAGGTCATAACCTTTTAAATTACGCGGCTCAAACAATGTATCCGCAGGAAATGGCCCAGCCACATTGATACCGCTTTTTTTTGCTTCTTCGAGCGCCGGAATAATATGTTCCACTTCTTCCCGCCCGATATGCCCACCTTCTCCGGCATGCGGATTAAGGCCGCATACGGCGATCTTTGGCGACTGAAGGCCAAAACGCTGGACCAGAAAAGAATGTGTCGACCGGATCACCGCAAGCACTTTATCTTTAGTCACTGCGGACGCAACGTCTTTCAAAGGAATATGCCGCGTCACCAGCACCATTTTCAGGTCATCTGCCACAAAAACCATTTCCACATTCGGCCGTGCAAAGGCGTTGGCCAAATACGTAGTATGCCCTTTGAACCCCGGGATATATTCCGCGATCAGTTCTTTGGATACAGGCGCCGTCACCAAAGCATCAGCTTCACCTTTTTGAAGCATGCCCACGGCGTGCTCAAGATACTGCAGGGAATCAAACCCCGAATGGGACGACGGCTTCCCCGGCTCATGCACAACCCCCAAACGAGGCTCAACGTGCAGAAACTGCGGCAGAGATTTCCCTTGCGGCCAATACCGGCTGAACACGTCTTTATTACCGATCAAAATAAACGAGGCCAACTCTGGGATCCCGGCACGCAACAATGCCGCGGCAGTAACCTCATGCCCGACGCCGGCAGGGTCTCCAAGGGTGATCAGGATCCTACTTCTTGATTTCAACATACGCCTTCTTGCGAAGCTTCTCGACCCAGGCCTTGAACGCATCCCGGAATTTGTCTTCAAAAAGCTTCTCGTATATCCTGTCTTTCACTTCTTTAAGCTGGGCCTCTGCGCCATCACTGCGCGCCTCAAGCCTGATCAGATAAAACCCGTTCATAACTTCCACCACATCCGAAACCTGTCCGATCGAAAGAAGGTCTATCTTTTCCTTGAGCTCCGGCCGCAACTGGTCCGCATCGATCTCGCCGACGGACGGAAGATCGGAATATGTACCTGCCACAACCTTGAAATCCTGGCCCTCTTTGATCTTCTGAGCCGCCTCATAAATCTTCTTTTTCGCGTCTTCTTTCCCAAAATCAGACTTCACAAAGATCGTATCCAGAAAAACCCTGGGCTTACGTACAAGTTCCGCTTTATGCGTTTCAAAGAAATCCGTCACTTCCTGCGGATTGACCGTGATCTTATCGCGAACCTCTTTGTTAATAATGATCTGGCCCTTGAACTGATCCTCTATTTTCTTACGGATCTCGGTAATCGTCAGGCCCTCCTTACGGATCGAATCCAGGAACTCCTGATAGGATGCGTATTTCTTTTTGATCTCATCAAAACGATCATCCACTGCCTTGGGCCTGAGCATAAGCCCCGACTGATTAGCCGCATTCAAAATAAGGCGGTCATCGATCAGCTGTTCGATGCCTTTCTGCTCGTATTTGGACATGACCTCCTGGATCTCGTCGGGTGTGCGCCCCTCGATACGCAACTGGGCCGCCATAGCCTTCATATTATCCTGAAAATCCTTGAGCGTGATCACATCTTCGTTGACGATCGCGAGGATCGCATCATCCATGGCCATCGCAGGGCGCGCCCCCGCCGCACTGAAGAACCATACCGCCAGGCCTGCACACAACAGATATTTAAACTTTTGAAAAGGCCCCATCTTTTGTCATCTCCTTTTTCATGTTCTCAACCGCTTCTTTCAAAAGCCGGCAATAAAGATCAAACCCGATCGACGCAATATACCCGTGCTGCTCTTCACCCAGAAGATTCCCTGCTCCCCTGATCTGAAGGTCTTCAAATGCAATATGGAACCCCGCCCCCAGCGCACTGTATTTCTGCAACGCTTCCAAACGCTTTCGCGCAACGCCCGATAGGAGCGTTTTATCCGGAATGATAAAATACGCATACGCTTTAACATCCATCCGCCCTACCCGGCCGCGTAGCTGATGAAGGTCTGCCAGGCCAAAACGATCCGCACGATTGACGATCAGCGTATTGGCATTTGGAATATCTATACCGGATTCTATTATAGTGGTACAAACCAGAACATCAATCTCGCCTTTAAGAAACTTGAGCATGATCCCTTCGAGCTCTTTCCCTGGCATCTGGCCATGCCCGACCGCCAAACGTGCTTCGGGCACAAGGCGCTTGATGATCGCGGCGATCGGCGCTATATCCTCTATATGATTATGTAAAAAGAACACCTGCCCCTTACGCCCAAGCTCCCGGCGGATCGCCTCCTCAATAAGCGTCTCATCAAAATTGATGATATGCGTGGCAACCGGGATCCTGTTCTGCGGCGGCGTTGATATCGACGACATATCGCGGCATCCGGACATGGCCATGAAAAGAGTACGCGGGATAGGCGTTGCGGTCAGCGTCAGGACATCAGCCAAAAGCTTTAAATGTTTCAGTTTCTCCTTGGCCGTCACCCCAAAACGCTGTTCCTCATCCACAATAATCAGGCCGAGGTCCTTGAAGCCCACATCTTTCGACAGAAGACGATGCGTCCCGATAAGGATATCCAGCGATCCCGCACGCGATTCTTTAAGCGTTTTTATCTGTTCCCCTTTGGTCCGAAAACGTGACACCATGCCGATCCTGACCGGGTAATCGGCCATGCGCCTGGAAAAGTTATAAAAATGTTGTTCAGCTAGCACCGTGGTCGGAACAAGGATCGCAACCTGCTTGCCTTCCATCACAGCCTTGAATGCCGCGCGCATGGCCACCTCGGTCTTGCCATATCCCACATCCCCGCACAAGAGCCGGTCCATGGGGCGTGCCGATTCCATATCAGCCTTGACAGCGGCTGTCGCGGTGGTCTGATCCGGCGTTTCACGAAACGGGAATTTAGCCTCGAATTCCTGCTGCCACGGCACATCTTTTGAAAAAGCTGTCCCCATGAGGCTGGCGCGCATAGCCTGCACATGCAGCAATTCCGCCGCCATCCGCTGAAGCCGCTTCTCGATCGTACGACGAACCTTTTCCCATTCACGAGACCCAAGTTTAAACAACCTCGGCGGCTTCTTTGAAAATCCTATATACTTTTGAACCAAATGCAGGTCCCGACGAGGAACAAAAAGCCTGTCTCCGCCCTGATACTCAATAACAAAATGTTCGATCTTTTTAAGATCAACATCCAGCTCTTTAATTCCAAGAAATTTCCCGATCCCGTGAAGATTGTGAACAACATAGTCACCGCGTTCAATATCCACAAAATGACTGAGCGGCATATCCGACGTGAACGGAGACTTGGAAACCCGCTCACGGACAGGGAGGATAATAACCGCTTTATGATCCCAGATATTCTTGCCGCTAATGATTTGAAAAGAATAGATCGCGTGAATATGATCGTCGTCGATATCCACGCGGACCGGAGAATCGAAATTGGAAGGATAAACATCCACAACACTGCCGCGCACCGCAAACTCGCCTTCTGCGGCAACGCTTTTTACGCGCACATACCCAAACCCGGCCAGATCACGCGCCAACCGGTCAGGAGAGAGCTCTTCATCAACAAAATATTTTAATGAATGGAACATTTCGCCCCAAAGGTAAGGCTTCTAAAAAGAAAAACCCCTGATTTTAAGAAAAGCCCGCGCTTTCCTTACAATCAGGGGCTTTCAAAGAAGTTACTTCCAGTTCTTTTGAAACGTCAGCACCAGCGGGGTCACGATGAACATCGTGGAATACACACCGCACACAAACCCAATAATGAGAACAAACGAGAACGTGTTTAAAACCTCGCCCCCAAAACAGTACAGCGCAATAACCACGAGCAACGTCACGAACGTTGTCAAAATAGTACGGCCCAGCGTCTGATTAATACTATGATTAATGACCTCCGCAAGCCCCATCTTCTTGTTCTTGAGCATATTCTCACGCACACGGTCAAATACAATGATCGTATCATTGATCGAATAACCCGCGATCGTCAGTAGCGCTGTCACGACCAGAAGGTCGATCTGACGGCCAAAAATAACCGAAAGCCCGAGCGCCACCGCGATATCATGCATCAATGCCACAACACCGGCTGCCGCAAACCCGAAGTTCTTGAAACGGATACCCACATAAACCAAGATCGAACCCAGCGCAAAAATGATCGCCAGCAGCGCCCGTTCACGCAGCGCCTTACCCACCACAGGCCCAACTTTCTCGAT
>JADFWS010000064.1 GCA_015234065.1 Candidatus Omnitrophota bacterium | reverse complement strand
ACTTACGCTTCGCAAGCGAATAACCCGTCTTCGTAGTCACGGACAACACCAGCTGTTTATCCGGATACATCGCCTTCAAGCGCTTGATGATCCCATCGATCGCAACAACTTCCCCGACGCTGACTGCGTGGATCCAGATATTTCGCCGAGCTGCGAGTGTTTTTTTCACATCATCCGAAAAAAAGCCCAGCCGCTCCTTAAACCCCTCATGCCATTTCCCGCGCAGGACAAGAATAGGAAAATAAACAAGCACATAGAGTGCAAATATAAGATCAAATAAAAAAATCATAACCCCGTCATCCTTAGCCTGTTGAGCGAAAAACCCCCGCATTGTCATTCTGAGCCCGAAGGGCGAAGAATCCCCCGCATTACTTATTAAGCCCTCGGATGAGCCTTGTCGTAAACACTCTTAAGCTTTTCTGTGGTCAAATGCGTATAAATCTGTGTTGTCGATAAATTCACATGTCCCAGCAGTTCCTGAACAGAGCGCAAGTCTGCCCCGTGGTCCAGCAAATGCGTTGCAAAAGAATGCCTGAGCATATGCGGATGAACTTTCTGCTGGATCGCCGCTCGCGCAATATGCTTATTGATGATATTGCGGACACTGCGGTCCGACAGCCTTCCGCCGGCTTTGTTCAAAAAAAGTGCCAATACTTTATCCGTCCTGGAATCAAGATATGCCTGTATCGCCGCCGTCGCCTTGTTTCCTATCGGGACGATACGCTCCTTCTTGCCCTTTCCGTACACTTTAATAATATTTCCGATCAGATCTGCATCAGAAATATCCATGCCCACCAGCTCGCTCACGCGGATCCCGGTCGAATAGAGCGTTTCAAAGATCGCCTTATCTCTCAGGTCCGCGCCGGCATCATCCCCTGGTGCCTCAATAAGCTTGATCGTTTCTCCTTCACTCAAGAAATGCGGCAAGGTCTTATCAAGCTTCGGCGTCAAAAGAAGGGCCGCAGGATTCTTGTCCAGCACCCCTTCCCGCTGAAGATAGCGGAAAAATGACCGCAACGAAGACAGCTTACGCGCCACACTGCGCGGCTTAAGCTCCCGCACCCGCAGTTCCGCCAGATACCGCCGCAACGTCGGGTAATCGACCGAACGCACCTCGACCCCATTTAAAAAAAAATCAAATTCCTCAAGGTCAAGCCGATAATTCAGAAGCGTATGCTCCGAATAATTCTTCTCGTCCTCAAGATGGGCAATGAATTTCGCGATATGTGTCTTCATGAAGCTATTCCATAATATAACTAATATACGGGGAGATAAAGCAGGAAATCAGGATTTTCCGCAAAGGCATTACGCCACAGCGTCAGGCGCTTTTTCGATCGGCTTTTCGGCAGGAAGCTTATTGGAGATGTGTTTGCAATTAGGGTATTTGTTGCAGCCGTAAAAGACACCACCACGACGGTTGCGGCGTTCGACAAGCTCGCCTTCACATCCCGACTCCGGGCACTTAACGCCGGTCGGATACGGCTCGGCATGCTTGCATTCAGGAAAATGCGCGCAGCTTAAAAAACGCCCGTTCTTTCCCCACTTGACCATGAGAGACCCGCTCCCGCACTTGGGGCACGGGCGATCCATCGTGATATTCGTACGCTCTAAATTCGTATTGGCATGATCCAGCTCCGCTTTGAACGGAACATAAAAGTCTTTGAGGAGCTTTACATAATCCAGCGAGCCCTCTTCAACCAGATCCAGGCTCTCTTCCATCTTGGCGGTGAACCCGATATCCATGATCGTCGGGAAATTAGCGATCAAAAGGTCGCAAATGATCATCCCCAACTGGGTCGCTGTAAAATAACCACGGTCGCGCGTGGCGTAATTGCGCAGCACCAGCGTTTGAATGATCGATGCATATGTACTCGGACGGCCGATGCCTTCCTCTTCCAGCGTTTTAACCAGCGATGCTTCCGAAAACCGGGCCGGCGCTTTTGTAAAGTGCTGGGTCGACTTTGCGTCTTTCATGGTTAAAAGATCATTCTCGACATACGGCGAAAGATCCTGCTTCTTTTCCTCTTCTTCAGCCGTGCGATACACAGACAAACAGCCCGGGAATATGAGCGTTGAACCCGACGCGCCGAACTGATAGGGCCCAGCCGTGATCTCAACTTTCTTGTTCTCAAACACGGCGGGAGTCATCTGACAGCTGACAAAACGCTTCCAGATGAGCTCATAAAGTTTCAGCTGGTCTTCACTGAGCACCTTGCGTACACTGTCGGGCGAACGGAATACATCTGTCGGACGGATCGCTTCATGCGCTTCCTGCGCCTGCTTTTTAGACTTGTATTTATTCGGTGCCTCAGGAAGATATTCTTTTCCCTGATTCTTACCGATATAATCACGTACCCGGTCGATCGCCTCATTCGCAATATTGACCGAATCCGTACGCATGTAGGTAATAAAACCGACCGCCTCATCGCCGTCGATCTCAATACCTTCATATAATTCCTGCGCGATCATCATCGTCCGCTGGGCATTAAACCCTAATTTGGAGAACGCGTCCTGCTGGAGAGTGCTCGTGATGAAAGGCGGCAGTGCATTGCGCCGGATCTCGCGTGTCGCAACCGACGTGATCCGGAACAGTTTTGTCTTGAGGTCTTCGCTCACATGCTGGGTATCGGCCTCGGATCTAAGGTCTGTCTTCTCACCATTGATCTTTTCCAGTTGAGCTTCAAGCAAGCCTGAAACTCCGTCCTTCTGAAAAAGCGACCCGACCTGCCAATACTCCACAGGCACGAACGCCGCGATCGCGCGCTCACGATCCACAATCAATCGAAGGGCTACCGACTGAACGCGGCCCGCGCTTAACCGGCTACCAACTTTCTTCCAGAGGACCGGGCTTATCTGATACCCCACAATACGGTCGAGAATACGACGAGCATTCTGGGCATTGATCTTGTTTGGCTCAAAATCGTGTTTCTGTTCAAACGCTTTCTTGACCGCCTCTTTCGTGATCTCATGAAAGACGACGCGAAATATCTTCTGGTTCTCTTTAACCAGATGCGGCACCAAATTCCAGCCGATCGCCTCCCCCTCACGGTCAGGGTCAGTTGCGAAATAGATCTCGGTTTTTCCGGCAGCTTCTTTTTTAAGGCGGGTCATTACTTTTTGCTTCAGACGCACCACGATAAAACGAGGTTCAAAATCTTTTTCAACATCAACGCCAAGTGTCGATTTAGGCAGGTCGATCACATGCCCCATCGAGGATGTGACCTTGTATTTCGCTCCCAGGATCTTGTTGATCGTCTTGACTTTTGCCGGTGACTCGACGATGACTAAGGCTTTGGCCATAATAAAAACACAATGAACTGGTTAATATGCGCCAGATAACGTACTCATAATTTCCACAAAAACGCGAACAATGCAACTCTTTTCTTAAATAAGCTCATAAACCTTGCCGGCTTTCTCGCGGATCACCCTCTTGATTTGAAGCGTAAACAAACGCGCCGTGAGCAGGGTAAGCGTTATGCCGGACCTGAGCGCGATCTCATCGATCTGCAAAGGCCCGTTGTTCAAAAGCACTACGATCGGCAATTCTTCCGCAGAAACATTTTCCCGGCGTTTTTCTATAATTTTTGACGCAATTTCCTGACTCGACGACACCAGCGGCAATTCTTCAAAAATATCTTCAACCCCAAGCACGATCTTCGCCCCATGGCGGATAAGCTCATGCGGCCCCGCAGACAATGCGCTGTCCGCGCGGCCCGGCATGGCAAATACCTCACGCCCCTGTTCAAGCGCGAATGCCGCTGTAATAAGCGCCCCGCTCTTAATCCGCGCTTCGATCACCACAACCCCGAGAGATAATCCGCTCACGATCCTGTTCCGCCTCGGAAAATTACCGGCAAAACCCCTCATGCCAAAAGGAAATTCTGAAACAATACAGCCCTGGGATGATATTTTCGCATAAAGCTCTTCACTGCCCGGAGGATAGATCACATCCAGTCCGCAGCCGAGCACCGCGATCGTGTCGGCACCCGCACGCAAAGCCCCGCGATGTGCCGCGGCATCGATCCCGCGCGCCAGGCCAGAAACCACAACAATTCCGCGTTCGGCAAGACCCTCGGCCAGCCGTTCTGCCGCATTCAAACCATACATCGTGGCATCCCGGCTTCCGACGATCGCCACCGCACATTCCAGATTTTTAGGCCACGCGCCTTTCACGTAAAGAACGTTCGGCGCGTCCGGAATCGTTTTCAAGATATCCGGATACTCTCCGTCAAAGATCGTGACAATACTCGCCTGATGCTGACGGGCATCGTCCTCTTCACCCTGCAAGAACTTTTCAACCGGAAAATGCTGGATGTTACGGATCATGGCATCGGTAAGGCCAAGCGCCTGGAGTGTTTCGACCGGCGCAGCCCAAATGTCCATCGGCGACGGGAAACACTCCACAAGCGAATACGCTCGCCTGTTTCCGAGGCCAAAAACTGCGTTTAAACAAATGAGTGCGTCACGCGGAGCAAGATTTAAGGATATTGAGGATGTCATTGACCACCTTACCAATGTTGTCTTCGCTGGAATCAACCACGAAGTCAGCCTTGCGGTAATGGGGGTCTCGCCGGGCTAAAAGTTCCTGTATTTTATCGAGGGGGTTCTCGACGTTTAACAAAGGGCGGTCTGTGCGCCCTTTGGTCCTGCGATGGATCGCTTCCGGCGTGGAATATAAATAAAAACTCACGCCGTTCTTTTTTAACGCTGTCCAATTTTCTTCAAATGTTACAACACCGCCGCCGCAATCAATAATAAGGTTGTTCTTTAACGCCACTTCGGCGACAATTTCGCGCTCAACCTGACGAAAATACGGCTCGCCTGATTGGGCAAAGATCTCGGATATTTTGAGGCCTTCCCGCGCTTCAATCAACTCATCCGTCGACACGCGCTCACGGCCAAGCTGTTTCGCGAGATCCCTGGACGTAAATGTCTTGCCGCATGCCATAAATCCAACCAACACGATATTTTTTGTCATACAGCCCGCTTGATCTCTTGTTTTAAATTCTTTAAGAACTCCTGCGCCCGGGAAGGTTTCGCAACCCCTCCCGCGAATCGCCCGCCCTTGGCAGAACCATGGACCGCCAGCGAACTGACGCCAACAGTCTTACTATTCTTCTTGCTTCTTAAAAAGACTTTTTCCGGCATAAACCCAAATTGTGCAATAACGTTACGATGTCGACGATCGCGCCTGCACAAAAAACTGCTCGCGCAACCAAAGGGGCCTACCCTAGTGTTTCCATCCAGAAAAGGCCCGGGTTCAGCCCGCATTTCCTCTTTCTATTGAAAAATGCGGGCTAAATATTACTTCTTTAAATCTTTCATAAAGTTGGAAAAACTCCGGTCATAGGTCAGCTCGCCTTCTTTAGAAAAGAAACAGCCCGGAAGCCCGCCTTTAGCACGGTGATACTGCACGCATTCACAACACAGCCCCTTGCGGGAACAACCTTCATACGTACACGTGCAACGCGCCATATTCTTTTCTTTCATGCATTCCATTGTACCCTCCATAAATAAAAACCCCACATCGCCCGTCGGGGGATGCGGGGTTTTTTAATAACGCTCGATCACAGATCCAGCCAATTACGCACGACCTGCAGAACCAAGAACATGTTCATTCTTGGATTTATACACCTTGACCAGCGCATCGCGCGCCGGGCCGAGATACTTGCGCGGATCAAACTCACCCGGATTCTCAGCAAACGTTTTACGAATAAGCGCGGTCATCGCCAAACGCCCGTCGGAATCGATATTGATCTTGCATACCGCGGATTTCGCGGCCTTGCGCAACTGCTCTTCCGGGATGCCGACCGCCGCCTCAAGCTTGCCGCCGAACTTATTGATCATATCCACATACTCGGTCGCCACAGAACTGGCGCCATGAAGCACGATCGGAAAACCTGGAATGCGTTTCTCGATCTCTTCTAAGATGTCAAAACGAAGCGGCGGCGGAACCAACACGCCCGTCACCGGGTCCTTGGTACACTGCGCCGGCTTAAACTTATACGCGCCATGCGACGTGCCGATCGAGATCGCGAGCGAATCAACGCCGGTTTTCTTCACAAAATCCTCAACCTGGTCTGGCTGGGTATAAATAGACTGAGCCGCAATGACATCATCTTCAATGCCGGAAAGGACACCCAGCTCGCCTTCGACAGTGACATCATGCTTATGCGCGAACTCAACAACCTGTTTTGTCAGCTCAACGTTCTTTTCATAAGAATGATGCGACCCATCGATCATGACTGACGAAAAGCCAGATTCAATACAGGACTTGGCCAATTCAAACGTATCGCCATGGTCCAGATGAAGCGCAACCGGGATCTCTTTTAAATTTTTGGCATTGGCGATCTCTTTCATCATCTCGACCGCACCCTGCCCCATCCAACGTAACAATGTCGCATTGGCATACTTGCGAGCACCCGAAGAAACCTGGAGAATAACCGGCGAACCCGTCTCAACGCAAGCTGTAATGATCGCCTGGATCTGCTCCATATTGTTAAAATTGTACGCGGGAATGGCATAACCGCCCTTACCGGCTTTGGCGAACATGTCGCGTGTATTCGAAAGACCTAATTCCTTGAACGAAACCATATGCTCTCCTTATATAAATAAGACTTCATTTCCCTGAAACCTGCCTTAGGCAGGCATTTCACTATACTAAAGAACCCTTGCCTCGACAAGAAAAAAGTGCGCGTTATCAGATCCCCGCAAACGTAGCCAGCCACCAGTGAAGCAACTGCTCACCCCAGACAAGGCTAATGACAGCGCCGGCCACCAAATACGGCCCATACGCGATCGCACTATCCTTCGTGCGTATTTTCTCAATAATACCAATGATCGCCCCCATGAACGGCGCGAGAAAGAATGTCAACAATGCCAGCTTCCAACCCATGAAGGCCCCGATCATGGCCATCAATTTAACATCCCCGCCGCCCATCGCTTCTTTTTTAAAGATCCATTCGCCGATCACGCCCATGAGATAAATCGATCCGCCGCCGACCAAAACACCTATCCCGGACTGCAACAGCGCTTGCCACCAAATCGACGTCCCATGAATCTGCGGGATCAATGGGCTTAACACCAGCCCGACGATCATGCCCCCGATACTCACTTCGTCAGGGATAATGCGATGTTCAAAATCAACGAACGTCGCCACAATAAAACCGCAAAACATAATCAGATACGGGACAAGAACCCAGCTTAAGCCCCAATGCCACAGCGTTGCCAGAAACACACACCCGGTCAAAAGCTCAACACCCATGTAACGGATATTGATCCCGGCCTTGCACTGACGGCACTTCCCCTGCAAGGCGATATAACTGAACACCGGGATATTATCATACCAATGCAGCGGCGCTTTACACGACGGGCAATGCGAGCCCGGGAACACCACAGACTTTTCGAGCGGCCAGCGCACAATACAAACATTTAAAAAACTACCGATCATCGTGCCAAACATAAAAAACGCAATACGCAGAAACACGTCAAGATCCATACGCCTCACTTATCTATTTCTTATAACACGCCTTATTCAACGCATCCCACATCTTAAGCTTCACCTCTTCAGAAAGATCCGCATCCGCCCAATGCTGGAATGCCAAAACCCCCTGATAAAAAAGCATTTTAAGCCCATTGACCGCTTTAGCCCCCCGCGCCTCAGCCATCTTCAAAAGCGCCGTCTGCGGCGGGTTATAGACCAGATCATAGACCATCAAATTCGAATGGATCAGCTCCTCTTTCACCAGCACCGGATCCTCAGCCTTCATCCCGATCGGCGTAGCATTAATGAGCAGATCCGCCAACTCAATATCCAGGTCATCCACCGAAGAAACAACTTTAACAATACTCACGTCCATGCGCGCGCCAAGATCCTTTACCAGAGCCCCGACTCTTTCAGGATCAATATCATAGATCCGAATCGACGCCGGCCTGTTCGGCAACAAACAAAAAACGCTGATGATCGCACGCGATGCGCCGCCAGCACCCAGGACCGCGATCCGCTTGTCTTTGGCATCAAACCCCGTTTCTGTAAGATGCGCCAGAAACCCAGGCCCGTCGGTATTAAACCCGCGTAACTTCCTTTTATTGGAGATCACGACCGTATTCACCGCGCCCACTTTTTCAGCGAATGGATCCAGCGTATCCAAAAACGGAAGCACACTCTCTTTATGCGGGACTGTCACATTCAATCCAAAAATATGACTATCTTCAAGCTTCACCGCCTCAAAGAAACCTTTCAGTTCCTCTTTCGGCATTGAAAACAGCACATACTCCGCCTCCACGTCAAGTTCATGGAACGCGGTATTATGCATCGCTGGCGACAAACTGTGGCCCAGCGGATATCCAACTAAACCATACGTAGTTTTTTTGATCATAACATTAAAGCTGTAACCCGAAATCAACGGATTTAGCAGCTCCCTTATTCTTCTTCCCGGCGCAGGCTTTATTGACCGCATTCAGATAGGCTTTTACCGACGCTTCAATAACGTCCGTCGATGCCCCGATACCTGTCACCTTATTACCGTCGAAATTCACGCTTACGCGCACTTCGCCCTGGGCATCCTGCCCCTGGGTCACGGATTGGATCCCGTAATTAATGAGCTTACCCTTGAGCTCCGTGATCGCATCGACCGCCATGTAACACGCATCGATCGGCCCGTCGCCAGTAGCACTCTTTACATGCACCTTACCTGCAGATTTAAGTTTAATCTCAACCTTAGGCTTGATCTTGGTCCCGCTTGTGACAACAAGAGATTCCAGCGCCCAGGTTTCTTTTACTTCCTGAACCTCAGCCTCGACGATCGCGATCAGATCTTCATCGAACACTTCTTTCTTCTTATCCGACAGGTCTTTGAAGCGCTCAAAAGCCTTAACCAATTCCTGATCATTCAGTTCAATACCCAATTCCTTCAAACGACTTTTCAGCGCCGCACGTCCGGAATGTTTGCCCAACACCAGGCCCAAGCCTGTAAACCCAACATCCTCCGGGCGCATGATCTCATAGGTGGTCGGCTCTTTCAAAACACCGTCCTGATGAATGCCAGACTCATGACGGAACGCATTCCCGCCCACGATCGCCTTATTCGGCGCTACCGCAAAACCGGTATATTTACTCACCAGCCGCGACGTGCGGCAGATCTCGGCTGTCTTGATGCCCGTCGAACAGCCAAAATAATCCTGACGTGTCCGCAGCGCCATGACGATCTCTTCCATCGACGCATTCCCTGCCCGCTCGCCAATGCCATTGATCGTACATTCCACCTGGCGCGCGCCATTCTTGACCGCGGCCAGCGAATTGGCCACCGACATACCCAGATCATCATGGCAATGCACGGAAATGATCGCCTTGTTGATGTTGGGAACATTATTTTTAATGTCAAAGATCAATTTGCCATATTGCTCCGGCACCGCGTAGCCCACGGTGTCCGGAATATTAACGGTCCGCGCCCCGGCCTTGATGACCTGCTCCAGGACCCGGTACAAAAACTGCTTTTCAGAACGCGACGCATCTTCCGGCGAGAACTCAACGTCATCACAGAAATTACGCGCATATTTTACCGCATCAACTGCCATCTGAACGATCTCATCCGGCGATTTTTTCAGCTTATGTTCAATATGGATCTTGGACGTGGCCAGAAAGACATGGATGCGCCCGCGCTTCGCCGGCTTCAAGGCTTCGGCCGCGGCATCAATATCCTTTTTAACCGAACGCGCCAAACCCGCGATCGTGGAATTCCGGATCTTTTTCGCAACGATATTCACCGAATCAAAATCGCCTTTTGAAATGACCGGAAATCCCGCTTCAATAATATCAACACCCATACGCTCAAGTGCCTGGGCCACTTCCAGCTTTTCACGCTGGTTCATGCTGGCGCCCGGGGCCTGTTCTCCATCGCGCAATGTGGTGTCAAAGATCAATACCTTGTCATTCTTTTTCATAAACCCTTCTTTCATAAAATATAAAAGGACGCATGCTTGAGGCATGCGTCCTTTTTAGTCCAACTGAATATGCACGCCTTACTTTTTTATCCAAGACATCCTGACCCGAAGTCGCGTGACGACCCCTACGATCTGATGCCTATCCCGACCATGACGCAGCT
>JADFWS010000063.1 GCA_015234065.1 Candidatus Omnitrophota bacterium | reverse complement strand
TTTATGTTAGCCGCAGTTCTTACCGGGATCGTCTTCTGCGCCGGGCAGGGCATGATGCAGCATGCGCGGGCTGAGCGAATGTTCCATGAGATGGACGCACTGCTTGAGACAGGGGCGCAGTATATGTCCATGTATGGCGCGTGGCCTTTGCAGGTGGCGGATCTTGAAGGTTTACGTCCAGGGGTCAGGTTGCTTAATCCCTGGGGATCTCCGTATGTATTGGCGTTGGATGAAAAAAGGTTGAAGATTGAAACAGTTGTCCCGCCGGGGGCCTTGAGAGGGGTTCCGCGCGGGAATTTCAGTATTATTAAGACAGATATTTCAGGCGAGGTTGTTCGCATGTCGTGTGACAGGCCTTTGCAGCGCGTTGCCCGGTTGGTATATGACAAAAAATATTTTTATCAGGAATAAAAGCGCTTTTACGCTGATCGAGCTTGCCATCGTTATTGCCGCGTCGGTTACGATCGCGGGGGCGCTTGTCCCGAATTTTGTCAAGTCGCTTCAGATCGAAGCGGCTAAGAAAACAGCCCTTGAAATGAGCCAGCTCGAGGAAGCGGCGCGCCTTTTTTATTTAGAAAAGAATGCCTGGCCGGCGGATCTGGCGGCGCTGTCGACGGCCGGATATGTCGATGCCGCCTGGGTTGGAAAGAATCCTTTTGGGGGCGTGTACGAAGCCTTGCCTCAAGGTGCGTTTTTTGAAGTGGTGAGTGAGGTCCCGAAAGATATGACTGCGGTTGTGGCTTCGCTTTTGCCGATGGCGGTTGTGGGCGGGAAGCGTGTCGCCTCCAGAGTGCCGGCGCCGGGAAGCGCGCAAGCGGTCCCGGCAGGGACGATCGTGCCGTGGCCGTCTTTGAGCATTCCTGCGGGGTGGCTTATGTGCGATGGGCAGGCGGCAAGCCGTTTAGATCATGCGGATCTTTTTAAAGTTATCGGCACGGCGTATGGGGCAGGAGATCTAAGTACAACATTCAACCTGCCGGACCTAAGGGGGCGCACCGTGGTCGGGTTGGATAATATGGGGACAGGCGCTGCCAATGTGATCGTCGGGGCATGGGCCGATAAGATCGGCGGGACTTACGGCGAAGAAGAGCATCAGTTAACGATCGCTGAAATGCCTGCGCATGGGCATTCCTTCAGTTATTGGGCGACAGCGGGCGGCGGCGGCAGTGGCTGGCAATTGCAGATTAATAATGTCGACGGTTACAGGAATACAGATTCAACGGGTGGTAACGTGGCGCATAACAATATGCAGCCATCGATCGCGCTATGCTGGATCATTAAAGGTTAATAAGGGCTATGGGCTTCCATGTGGATCGTTAAGAGTGTTTTTATGTGCCTGTTTGTGTTGTTGAATATCGAAGCCCGGGCCGAGAGCCTTGCGACTATTGCGTCGCGGATCGACTGGTCTTGTATCCATTTTCAGCAGGTGGGGCCATGTGTGCGAAAAACACCGCCGTTTGCGGGTGTGAAAGTCCGGTATTGGCAGCCGGTCCTGTTTATTGAAACTGTTAAAAAGCCGGGTGATGTAGTCGTCGATGAATTCCGCGCTCTTGTGGGCGGATTTCTGTCGCGGATCGCGTGGTGGTCTTACAGCCCAGACCGGAGTGTGCCACTCACGAGCAGTTCTTCGGTGAATGCCGACAGCACCTCCTTGCAGATGAACGAAGTGCATGTCATGGCGTTTCCCCTGACGGATATGTTTTCAACGATGACCGAGGTGGCGTGTGAAGGGATGCCGGATTACGCCGGGAGCGTGAATTATTTAAGCGAGATGGACGCCAGCGAATGGCGTGAAGGGCGCTGTGAAGCTTTCAATCTTCAGATGGCATTCTTGAACCGCTCGCCGGGGTTCTGTGAGGGCAAGGGGCGGTTGTTCCCCGCGCTGTGCCTGGGCTCATGGGGCCCGATATTTCCAAGGACAGGTTTTTTGACGCACTATAGCGACGCGGTCGGATCGGCGGTGAGCGCCTATCGGGGTGTGCATATCGCGTCGATCCAGATCGCAACACCGCATATTGTTTTGTCACGCATCCTGTTTTCACCCAGCGTCCGTTACGACAAAATGCAGATGGTTGTGCCTGAAAGAACGGCGTGTATGAATATCGGTACAGACCCTGCCTGGTGGGAGAACGGGCGGCGCTCCAAAGACGGGAGGTATGCATGGATCTATTGGCGCAAAAAAGAGTGCTGTCTTTCTTTATAGCGGCAGGCTTGATCGGCATGCCGAAAACGGCGTGGCCGTCGATGTATAACCTGACACAGCTGGATTTCTTTTCCATGAAAGTTGGGCGGGCTCAGGCCGTGTTACCTTCGGATATCTGGGCTGAGCCGGTTATCGCGCCGGACGGGCGAGTCACGATGTATCGTCCGCCGCAGGTTGTGGCGGACCTGCTCGCAGATCCGACAGAAGCGCGTGGGCGCGCCTATCTGCAGTGGCAAAAAGAAAAGCTTGAGCGGATTGATCGTGCGGCACAGGTGGTTGGCAAGATCGTGCGCGACGATGCGGCGTTACAAAAGAAAGCGGCCCCATGAAATGGCATTTCGGATGCATGGCGATGGCGTGTACGCTCAGCTCTTTTCCGGCACAGGCGGATATTTTTGAATACGCCCGTCCGACGGATACGGAATTGCGCGGGGTTATGGCGGATGATCGCGCAGGTTTTTATGAAGCGGGTGCGGGCCTTCAGTATGCCGAGAATGAAGAAAAAGCCTCGGACCTTAAAAGTTTTCTGACCGCGGATACTGTCCGTCCGTCGGAACTTTATAATACGGAGGCATCGCTGCGAACGTTTATTGCGGATGAGGCGATTGGGAATAAAGACACTCAGGAAGAAGCGGCCTTGTCGAAAAGCCGCCTGCTGCTTTTGGCGTATAGCAGTCCGGCCCTGGCGGATGTGATGAAGCATTACAGGATCTTTGGCCTGCAGCGCCTGCAGATCGAAAGCGGGCGGTTAAGCGCGATTGAGCGCGCGTCCGAAGGCGGCACAGAACATCTCCAGGCCCGTTCCGAACGGGAGTGCCTGAAGGATTATGCGGATCGCGGCCTGGTTGAGGCCATGCGTTTGTGCATGAAAAGCCCCCAGCCATTTGACCGCCTGCATAGTATTGACCGCGCGTATTCTCTTGAGAATGGGGTTAAGAATATTCACGTTCTTGAGCAGGCGCTGTTAAGGATCCAATTTATGGACAGCACCAAAGTGTCTGCTATTTTGAAGATCTCCGGAGAGGTTGTGGTGCGTGACCGGCGGCTTGAGGAAAAATTCCCGGAAACAACATTTCAGGCGCGTGCGGCGGAATTGCGCCTGAAATATACAACAAAACTTAATGCTGTTCTTGAGCAGTTCCGTGCTTCACGCCATACGACCCCGGCAGCTTTGGAGGAGGTTTCTTTGCCGGGGGCGCCGGTCACCGCGCCAATGCTTCAAGACCTTCTCATGTTGTCTGCGGCGGAGCGGGACGTGGCCACAGGCAAGATGGCGGGAATGTATGCATTTATTCAGGCATCCCGCGAGTACAGGCAGGCTGCCGCATATCTTGATCTATGCCTCACGGATGATGCGCTTATTCCGGAATTCCAGAGCATGATCCGCCGGAAGAAGGAGTTTCTTGCCGCGGCGGTCACGCGCGCGCAGGCAGACAGAGAAAGCGTGACAGAGTATAAAAACCTTCTCGCGGGGAATAAGGTTGTGTCGGATCTGGCGCGGGCAGATATGCTGGCCAACGCCCAAGGTGATGGCGTTAGTGCTGCCCGTGACCCCTGGGCTGATATGGCGCGCACGCTGATGCTCAGCCGCTAAAGAATGCGACCGGCTTCAAACAGCTCAACCTCAATAGGGGCATAGATTTGCGTCTTGAAATAATATTTCTGCACGCCGCACGATTGTGTGTTATACTTTGCCCAATAATAACGGTATGTCCAACCCACCTTACTTGACGGTAGGCGTAGTTTGAATTGCGGGGAGTCCCGCAGCCTACATCCTTCCGCTTAGAGGCGTATGATTTACGACCTGATTGGGTCGGCCATCCAAATAAAGAAAGAAGAATCAATGAGTACAGCACCAGAGCAGCACACGTTTTTCGGGCTTGGCATCGCGCCCAAACTTCTCGAGGTTTTAAGCCAGATGAAGTTTCACACCCCGACTCCGATCCAGCATAAGGCGATCCCTATTGCGTCGGAAGGGAAAGATGTCATGGGCGTCGCCCAGACCGGAACAGGTAAAACAATGGCTTTTGCGATCCCGCTGGTCCAGCGCCTGTCGCAGGAGAAAGGCATGGGCCTGATCCTCGTTCCGACGAGAGAACTGGCTATGCAGGTGGATGAGACGATCCGCAAAGTGGCACCCGCATTCGGGCTGCGCTCGGTCGTTCTCATTGGTGGCGCTCCGATGGAAGGCCAGGTTCGGCAGCTGCGCGCCAACCCGCGGATCATTATCGCCACACCCGGACGCTTGATCGACCATGTGACCGAGCGCCGGACGATCAAACTGGATACGGTGAGTGTCCTTATCCTTGACGAAGCGGACCGGATGCTGGATATGGGGTTTGCGCCTCAGCTCGAGCAGATCCTGCGTTTTGTCCCGAAAGAGCGCCAGACCATGCTTTTTTCGGCGACCATGCCGCGTGAGATCATGACCATGGCGTCCCGCCATATGAAGCTGCCGGTGCATATTGAGGTGGCTCCGTCGGGAACAATGGCCGAAAAGGTTATTCAGGAGCTCTTTATTATCCGTCGGGAAATGAAGAATGCGCTTCTTGGAAAGTTGCTTACGCAGTATCGTGGCTCTGTCCTGCTTTTCAGCCGGACGAAGCATGGCGCGCGCAAGATTACAACAGATTTAAAACGCATGGGGCATAAGGCGGCGGAGATCCATTCCGACCGATCGCTGGGACAGCGCAAGCAGGCGCTCGAAGGGTTCAAGGTCGGGCGTTACCGCGTGCTTGTGGCGACAGATATCGCCGCCCGCGGTATTGACGTCAAGAATATCGAGCTGGTCGTCAATTATGACCTGCCGGATGATGCGGAGAATTATGTTCACCGCATCGGCCGCACAGGCCGTGCCGGGATGGAAGGTCGCGCGATCTCGTTCGCGACGCCCGACCAGTTTGAAATTGTGACCGATATTCAGCGCCTCGTGCGTGCGGATATTCCGGTCGCGAAACATCCTGACGTTCAGGGAGAGGATTTTCTTCTTCCGGTCCGTTCGGTGCATGCGCCGAAATCGTCTTTTGGTGCCAAGGGAAAATTCCAGGGCCGCAGTTTCAGGGCGCGCCGCGGGTTTCGCCGGTAATTAGGGCAGTCAAGTTGCGTGTGGGCATATGTGCAAGAGGATAATCCTGTCTTGCGCATATGCCCATTTTTTGGTCTTTTTGCTTCTTGCCGACAGGCAAGTTTTTATGGTATTGTAAGGGCTAAAAACAAAGGAGATGATCATGACCGCACAGATCGATATGTTGTATACGCAGTATTTTTTACCCTTTGCCTGGAAATTACTGGCAGCCCTGCTGATTTTCCTGGTCGGCCAGTGGGTGGCGCGTTTTTCCGCATCTATCGTCGAACAGATCATGAAAAAAGCTAAAATGAACCCGGCGCTGGTTTCTTTCGGCCGGCACATGAC
This sequence comes from Candidatus Omnitrophota bacterium, assembly GCA_015234065.1. Taxonomy (GTDB): domain Bacteria; phylum Omnitrophota; class Gorgyraeia; order Zapsychrales; family Fredricksoniimonadaceae; genus JADFWS01. The sequence goes on along the minus strand of JADFWS010000063.1, from coordinate 5,019 downwards.
GTATTTTGTCCTGTGGATTTTCGTCGCGATCGCCGCCTTGAATAAGCTCGGCGTTGAAACGACGTCGTTCGTGGCGCTGGTCGGTGCCGCGGGTTTGGCCGTGGGCTTGGCGCTTCAGGGTGCGTTGTCCAATTTTGCGGCAGGGGTCATGATCCTGATCTTTCAGCCGTTCGGGATCGGGGATACGATTGAAGCAGGCGGGGCTTTGGGTATTGTGACCGAGATCCAGATGTTCAATACGATCTTTATGGCCGATGACGGGAAAGTGGTGATCGTCCCGAATTCCAAGGTGACCGCGGATAAGATCATTGTGCATAAAAAGGCATAAAGAGGCCATGACTAAAAAGATCAAGAATAATGTGTATTATACCGGCAAGGTGGATTGGGAGCTGCGCGAGTTTCACGGCGGGGCGCTGTCCACCCATCACGGGTCAACGTATAATTCCTATCTGGTGAAGGAAGAAAAAACCGTTCTTATTGACACGGTCTGGAGCCCTTTTTCCGACGAATTCCTGCGCGAGCTTTCTGCGTCGAAGGATATTCCAAAGATCGATGCGATCGTGATCAATCACGCCGAGATCGACCATTCGGGCGCGCTGGCGGGCCTGATGAAACTGATTCCGAATCTCCCGATCTATTGCACGCCTAATGGCGTTAAGTCTATTAAAGGCCATTTTCATCAGGACTGGAATTTTAAACCTGTCCGGACAGGTGATACGCTCGATATCGGCAACGGCAAGAAACTTCTGTTTATTGAGGCCGCGATGCTGCATTGGCCGGATACGATGTTCACGTATCTTACCGGGGATAATATTCTGTTTTCGAATGACGCGTTCGGGCAGCATTTGGCCACGGATAAGATCTTTGCCGACCTTCTGGACCCCTGCGTGGTCTGGGAAGAAGATATCAAGTATTATGCCAATATCATTGCGCCGTACGGCAAGCAGGTCGACGGAAAGATCAAAGAGATCTTTGCCATGAACCTTCCGATCGATATGATCCTGACGAGCCATGGGGCGTGCTGGCGCGGGGCAGATGTGGAAAAAGCCATTGGGAAATATCTTCAATGGGCGAATGATTATAAGGAAAATCGTATTACAATATTATACGATACGATCTGGGGCGGCACGCGGATCATGGCCGAGGAGATCGCCAAGGGGATCCGCATGGCGGACAGCGATGTTATCGTGAACGTCCTGTCGCTGGCGAAAAGCGACAAGAACGATGTGGTGACCGAGGTGTTCCGTTCCAAAGCGATCTTGATTGGTTCACCATCGCATAATAAATGTGTGCTTCCGCCGGTAGCGGCGATGATCGAGGAATTGACGGGCCTGGCGTTTCGCGGAAAAAAAGCCGCGGCGTTCGGGTGTTACGGTTGGTCGGGTGAAGCGCAGAAGCGCCTTTCTACGATGATCCAGAATGCGGGCTATACGCTCGTGGACGAGGGCATCAAGGTTTCCTGGGAGCCTGATCAGGACGCGATCGCCCAGTGTCTTGAATACGGAAAACAATTTGCAAAGAAGGTGTAGGGATTTATGGCTGAAGAAACAAAGAATGAGAATTGGATCAAATGGGTGGCACTTACTACAACGATCCTTGCGGTCTGTGCGGCGATCGCATCGCTTAAAGGCGGTGGATTTTCGACACAGGTCCAGGTCATGACGACCCAGGAAAACAACAAGTGGTCGTATTTCCAGTCCAAGAGCATTAAACAGCATGTATCTGAAATGGAACGCGACTTGTATAAACTGGAACTTGTTAAAAGCGCGGCTCCGGCGGTGACGGCCGAAGTCCAGGCCAAGCTCAAGGAGCTTGAGGCGAATATTGAGCGTTATGATAAGGAAAAGGCGCAGATCAAGAAAGAAGCCGAAGACCTTTCCGCCAAACAGCTCGAGGCCAAGAAGCATGGCGGGAATTTCGGCATGGCGGTCATGTTCTTTCAGATCGCGATCATGCTGTCTGCGATCGGCTCATTGTTGAAGCAAAGGAATTTCTGGCTGCTCGGCCTTTTATTCGGGGCCTGCGGCATTGTTTATTTTGTGAATGGTTTCGTGACACTATTTTGAAACATAATCGGGTGGCTCCGGAAGGAAGTATATGATCAAGCATATCCTTGTGGCAGATGATGACCGTTCGACCGCGATGCTCGTCGCGCGCCGCCTTGAGCGGGAAGGCTTCCGGGTGACGACCGTTGATAACGGGTTAAGCGCCCTTGAGATCATCCGTCGGGAGCCGGTCGACCTTTTGATCACGGATGTGGTGATGCCTGAGATGGACGGGGTAGATCTTTATATGGAGCTTAAGAACAGCTCCCAGACGGCGTCTGTTCCGATCATTATTGTGACGGACAAGGAAGTTTTCCAGAAGTCTTTTGCCGCGCTCGGGGTAGATCTTTTTGTGCCGAAGCCGTCGGATTTCAATGATCTCATGGCACAGATACGCACGATCGAGAAGCGCCATGCGGAAACGCACCGGTTCCACAAGGTGGTGCTGGTGGGCCCGTCGAAGGATGTGCTTGAATCCATGAGCGTGATCCTCAGGGAAAAAGGCTGCCTGGTGACCATGGTTGACAATGTGATCGACATTACCTCCAAGAGTATGCTTTTTAACCCGAGGATCATGCTGTTCGATATCGCGACCCGCGATTACGCGACGGCCAAGGAGATCATCCGTTCATTGCGGTGCTATGATTTCTTCCGTAAGACGATCTTTCTGGTATATGCGTCTTTCTCTCCCAAAGACATTGCGGATGGCGGCGGGGTCCTGGAGCATCTGGATACCGAGATCAAAGACTGCCTGGCCGCCGGAGCCAATAAATATATCGGCCGTTTTAACCGGGTGACGTTCCTTGAAAGCCTGGCCGAATACGGCATTGTGTAAAGCGCGTACAGAATACTTATGCCATTTTTCTTCAGTAAGAAACCCGCCATCCTGTTAACAGCTCAATATGAAAAGGAACATGCGGCCAAGAGCTCTGTGCTCTGGGCGCTGTTGCTTGTTTCCATGAAGGTGGTCGTCGGGATCATGACCGGCAGTTTGGGCATTCTTGCCGAGGCCGCGCATTCGGGGCTCGACCTTGTAGCCGCGTTCGTAACGTTTCTCGCGGTGCGCGAGTCGTCGAAGCCGGCCGACAGGGAGCATCGTTACGGCCATGGCAAGGTGGAGAATCTTTCTGCGCTGTTCGAGACACTGCTTCTGGTGATCACCTGTTTCTGGATCTTTTATGAGGCGGTGAAACGGCTGGCGAGCGGGCAGGTCGAGGTCCAGGTCACGTTCTGGTCTTTTTTTGTGATGGCGGTCTCGATCGTGGTCGATATTTCCCGTTCGCGTATGCTTTATGCGACAGCAAAAAAGCATCACAGCCAGGCGCTCGAAGCTGATGCGCTGCATTTTTCGACGGATATCTGGAGTTCGGCGGTTGTTATTTTGGGGCTTTTGTGTGTAGCGGCGAGTGATATTTTTCATAACGCAGATTTCTTGCATTACGCGGATGCCGTGGCCGCGATCCTGGTTGGTATTATTGTGGTGCAGGTGAGCATGAAGCTCGGCATGCGCACGATCAGCGCGCTGCTAGACGCGACGCCCGTCGGTTTTGAAGACGAGGTCATCCGCAGTGTGGAAAAGATCCCGGGTATTGTGAATTGCCATCATGTGCGCGTGCGTGCTTCCGGCGCGCAGGTGTTCGTGGACCTGCACGTTTTGATCGACGGCGAAGTTCCTTTGCGTAAGGCGCATAAGCTCACTGAAGATGTGGAGCGCGTGATCCAAGCCCTTTCCCCCGATGCCGACGTTACGGTCCATCCCGAGCCAAGGTAAGGTCGCCGTCGACAGGAATGTGGCGTTTATCGGGTATTTTTTTCCTCCTGTATCCTGTCATTCTGATCATCAATAAACCAAAATTGTGCAATAACGTTACGATGTCGACGATCGCGCCCGCACAAAAAACTGCGCGCGCAATCAAGGGGGTGCAGAGAAAACGCTTCCTCCAAACAGCCCGGGTGGGGTTGTTTAGCTTATATATACAGAATATACTTGTATCTGGTGGAGTGAACAAGACGTCATAAACCAGGGCTGTGATGAATAATAGTTATGCGGACGACGTTATGTAGAGGCCAATGGGGAACATTCCTGCGAAGAATGGTTGTGCTGGCAACGCTGTGTATTTTTCTGGTCACGTCGCTTCTTCTTCCGGTCAGGCTTTTGTATGCACAGGCGTTGCCGCTTCCTGAGCCGGGGGCCATGCTGGCCATGACCACGGGGTATGTTCCGCCGATGCTCAAAGGCATGAAGGTGCGTGCCGGTGTGCCATTGGCATTTGATTTTATTCTGGATAGCGGTAATGCCACCCTTGACCGGGCCGCGTTACAGCAGGAATCTTCCCGGCTGATCAAATACTTTCTTGCCGCGTTAACAATTCCTGAGAAAGACCTGTGGGTCAATTTGAGTCCCTATGAAAAAGACAGGATTATTCCTGATGAGCTCGGATTTACGGGAATGGGGCGCGACCTGCTGGCAGAGGATTATATTTTGAAGCAAGTGACCGCGTCGCTTGTGTATCCCGAGGGTGACACCGGCAGGAAATTCTGGGCCGAGGTGTACAAGCAGGCTTACGCAAAATACGGCACGACCGATATTCCTGTTGATACGTTCAATAAAGTATGGATCGTGCCACAGAAAGCTCAGGTATACGAACGTAGGGGCGACCCGGTGGGTCGCCCTGGATCAGGCGGATGATCATATGCGGGCAACCCATCGGGTCGCCCCTACGCACGAATTAACAAAAAACATTCTGCGTGAAATCGTCATTCCCATTCTTGAAAAAGAAGTCAACGAAGGCCAGAATTTTCTTCGCCTGCGCCAGGTTTATGCCTCGCTTATTCTGGCCAAGTGGTATAAACAGAATTTACGCCAAAGCATCTTAAACCGCGAATATTCCGATCAGAAAAAGATCGCCGGTGTGGACATGGGCGACACGACAGCCAGAGAGAAAATATATGCCCGCTATCTTGAGGCGTATAA
>JADFWS010000062.1 GCA_015234065.1 Candidatus Omnitrophota bacterium | reverse complement strand
AGGAAGCATTATCGCTATTAAATCACCTCCAACGTCCCGACGGGGGCGTAAGTGCCAAACGTCCCGCTGTAAAAATATTTTAAGCATTTATAATCATGAATTATATTGTCATTCCTGTTCTGTGCGTAAGCCGCGGTGAGATAAAAGCAGGTGCGTTATGATGAAAGCCCGGTCCCCGGCAGGGATTGGGTTTTTTATTTTTGATATAAACGAAAGGGAACGCAATGAGTTTGAATAGTGTGAACATCATGGGGAATTTGACACGGGATCCGGAGCTCAAGACGACCCCGTCAGGGAAATCGGTATGCAGCTTGTCGATCGCGAATAACCGGATCTATTCCAAGAATAATGAGCGTGTCACGGAAGTCTCTTATTTTGACGTTGAGGTTTGGGGCGTTGTCGCGGAGAATTGCGGCAAGTATTTGAAAAAAGGCAGCGGGATCATCGTTGAAGGCCGCCTCAAGCAGGATCGCTGGGAAAAAGACGGAAAGACGCAGAGCCGTGTCCGTATTTCAGCGAACAGCGTGCATTTTCTGCCGAAGCGTAGTGAAGACGGGGCAGGCCCGCGCACGAGGCCCGAAGCCGGCGGATTTGAGCAGGCTCCGGTGTCGGATGTGGTCAGCCCTGAGAATATCGCCTGGGAAGAATAGGACGCTTTATGCCGCCAGAGATCGCCAGGATCGTCCGGACGCACCGGCGGACACTCGGGCTGCAGATCATGCCGGACGCGAGTTTGGTGGTGCACGCGCCGGAGAGGATCTCCGTCGGGGATATTGAACGGCTTATCCTGCAGAAAGAGCGCTGGATCATTGAAAAACAGCGCCTCGCGCGAAACATGTTCGGCCCGCCGGTCCGCAAGGCGTTTACGGATGGCGAGGAGTTCTTATATCTCGGCGAGCGTTATCCGTTGCGTATCCGCGACGAGGGGTACGGGCCGCTTATTTTCACCGGAAACGAATTTCATTTGCCCCGCCGGAGCCTGCCGCAGGCGCGTGAACGTTTTGTGGCCTGGTATCGCCGCAGGGCGCTTAAGGTCTTTGAAGACCGCCTGGCGTTGTACGGCGAGCCGTCGGGGCTTAAGCCTCGGGTGCTTAAGGTCAGCCATGCGAAGAAACGCTGGGGCTCGTGCAATTCGCTCGGGACGATCAATGTCAGCTGGCGGCTGGTGATGGCGCCGATCCATGTTGTTGATTCGATCGCGGTGCATGAGTTGGCGCATCTGGCCGAGCAAAATCATTCCAAGCGATTTTGGGACAAAGTCAGGGCCATTTTTCCGGGATACGATCAGGCCACCGACTGGCTTCGCAAGAATCAGTATCAGTTGGAAATATGATCTTTTTCGCCCCAGGCGCGTTGAAAAGGCAGGGAAGAAGTTTGGTTGACGGGAAGGCCGCTTTAGTAGTATTGTAAGAAATAAGCGTATACGAACAAAAGGAACAACCCGAATAAAAATAGTGTGTCCCATTTAAGGAAACCGATGGTATCCGACACGCGGGCCTCCCGTTTTAACGGGGATCATGCACCTTTCAAGATCGTTTTCATCTATGCGATCGTCAGCATCGCGTGGATCACTTTTTCCGACAGCCTTGTGGAACGATTGTTCCGGGACCCCGGCCTTATGACCAGGGTTGCCATGATCAAGGGCACCCTGTTTATCGTGGTGACCGCGGCTCTGCTCTATCTTCTTATTCATCGGAGTATGCGGCGCGCCGCGTTGCCGATGGAAGCATTGCTTCAGAGTGAAAAACGCTATAAAGCCCTCATTGAAACAACCCAAACCGGATATATTGTTTTTGATATCCAGGGCCGGGTGCTTGACGCCAATATGGAATATGTCCGCCTGGCCGGGCGGGAACGGCTTGAAGATATTTTAGGTCGGAGCGTTGTGGAATGGACCGCGCCCTATGATCAGGCGCGTAACGCGGTTGAGATCGAGAAATGTTTTAAGGCCGGCTTTGTTTACGGCCTTGAGCTGGATTATGTGGATCGTGCCGGCAAGGTCACGCCGGTCGAGTTCAATGCGGCCGTGGTGGGCGAAGGCCCGTCGAGGCAGGGATTGTCCTTGTGCCGTGATATTACGGACCGCCGCCGGGTCAATGAGGAGCTGTCCCGGTATCAGCAGCAGCTTGAGGCCATGGTCCATGAGCGGACGGCGGCGCTCGAGGAGACGAACGGGCGGCTCATGGTCGAGATCGAAAGCCATCGGAAGGTGGAACTTGCGCTGGCCGAGTCGCGGAATTATCTCGATCGTATCATTAACGCGATCGCAGATCCGATCTTTGTGAAGGATCGTCAGCACCGGTGGGTCCTGCTTAATGACGTGTTTTGTGCGCTTGTTGGGAATTCGCGTGGCGCCTTGCTCGGCAAGTCGGATTACGATCTGTTTCCGAAGTCTGAAGCCGATGTCTTTTGGGAAAAAGACGAAGAGGTCTTTCGCACGCATCAGGAAAATATCAACGAGGAATTTTTTACCGCCGGCGACGGGAAGATACGCACGATCGTCACAAAGAAAACCATTTATATTGATCATGCCGGACAGGAATTCATTGTCGGCATTATTCGCGACATGACCGAGCTCAAGCGTGCCGTCGCGGACCTGCAGATGGCCCAGCAGCAATTGATCCAGTCATCCAAAATGGCGACGATCGGCCAATTGGCCGCGGGCGTGGCCCACGAGATCAATAATCCGACGGGATATGTGATCAATAACCTGGCCCAGCTTGCCGGGGATGTGCATATCCTGCGCCAGACCTTTGGCGCGTATCAGAAGCTTGAGGAGGCGGATATTCAGGGAGATATTGCGGCGAGGAATGCCGCGTTGATCGACGTTGAAGAGCTCCGGGAGCGTTACGATTTCGGGTCCGTGATGTCGGATGTAATGGACATGGTCGAGGAATCGCGCGAAGGGGCCGGGCGCATCAAGGAGATCGTTTCCGCGCTGCGGACCTTTGCGCATACGGATGAAGGTAAAAAAGAGACGGTCGATTTTCAAGCGGTCATGGAATCGGCGGTGGGCATTGTCTGGAACGAGATCAAATTCAAGGCCGAGATCTCCCGGGAATATACCGACGGCATCCGTGTCACGTGCAATCCCCAGCAGATGAATCAGGTCTTTGTGAATCTGCTCGTGAACGCGCTGGACGCGATCGCCCAGAACGGCAGGATCACCCTGCGGACCTGGCGCGAGGAGAACATGGCGTGTGCCGAAGTCGCGGATGAAGGCGCTGGCATGGCGCAGGATGTGCAGGCGCGTGTTTTTGAGCCGTTCTTCACCACCAAGCCCGTCGGGAAAGGCACCGGCCTTGGCCTTTCCTTGAGCTATAATATCGTCCAACAGCATGGCGGCCGGATCAGCGTCGCCAGTGTGCCTGGTAAGGGGACTTCTGTGATCGTCCGTATTCCGGCAGGTGAAGGCTCGTGAAAGGCCTGCGCCCGATCGAATACGTGCTCCTTGTTTTGTCGGCGCTGGTCGTAGTCTATTCGCAATATCACGCGTTGACGGGAACATATGTTATTAACGATGATGTGTGCCAGCACATCTGGTGGATGCGGCAATTTCAGGATCCTGCGTTATTTCGCCACGATCTTCTCGCCGTGTATGCCCAAAGCCTTCAGCATCCCGGCATTTTGGCACTTTATTCTTGGACATCGTTTTTCATTGACCCGGTCCTGCTGACAAAGGCCCTGCCCTTCTTTTTTCTGCCGTTGGCGTGTTTCTTTCTGTTTCGTTGGGTGAAGCTCTTGGCCGGGGATGACTTTACAGCGTTCTTTGTCACGGTGTCGTTCATGGTCACGCCGCTGTATATCCAGCATATGACCGGAGGCCAGGCCCACGCGTTCGGGTTTACGTTTCTGATCGCGTTCCTGTATTTTCTGGCTGCCGCGAGGTTTGTGGCGGCGGGAAGTGTCCTGGCGGGTTCAGCCCTTTTTTTCCCGGTCGTGTTTGCGATCGGTGTCGTCATTTGGCTTTTTTCTTTTCCGGCTCGCCGGCAATGGATTGTGCTTGCCGCTGTCCTTGTGTTTGGGCTTGCGGCGCTGGGCGTGAAATTTTGCGCTACCGTTGATCCGCGTATTGGGCAGGTGTATTTAAAACCGGCCATTGCGCATATGCCGGAATTCACCGCAGAGGGGCGCTGGGAAGTTTTTCCGGTCAAGCCTGTGTACGCGGCCATGACGCATGCCGCCGAGGCGGGCGTGTTTGTTTTTAAAGCAGGCTGGAAAACACCGTTGTCCGAGGCGATGAAGGATATTTTGTTCAGAAGGCACATTTTTTTGGCGTTGTTGTGCCTGTGTGCTAGCGCGTGGTGGTTTTTGCGACGGACGATGCCGCTTTTGCGATGGATCATGCTGGCCGTCACGGCAAGCTTTCTTTTGTATGAAGCCGCGGCAGCGCTTCTTTTGCGCCTGTATGCGCCAGACAGGTATGTGATGTACAGCGTGAGCCTTGCCGCGTTGTTGTTTCTTGTTGTTCCGGCGGCGCATATGTTTTCACGGATCGATGCGCCTGTGTTGCGGCGTGCGCTTAAAGCTTTGGCGCTTGTGCTGGTCCTGATGCAGATGCCGCTGACAAGGGATGCGGGGCTTACGGATTATTCAGCGCAGCAAGGCCTGTATGTTTTTTGCCGCACGCTTCCAAAAGACGCGGTCATCGCCGCGCCTCCGGACCTGGCGGATGGTATTCCTGTTTTTTCCAGGAGGACGGTCCTGTTCGACCAGGAACTTGCGGTGCCGCTGTTTGACGGGTACTGGCCGGTGGTCAAGGCCCGGATGAAAGATTTTTTTAAGGCGTATTATGCGCAGGATGGGGCCGCGGTGCGCGCGTTCACGGCCAAATACGGCGTAACGCATCTGGTGATCGACCGCAGCCGGTTTTTCAAAAGCGCTTTAGCCGGGAGGGTCACATTTGAGCCAATGAACACGGATATTAAAAAAGATATTCAGGGCAAGACGGATTTTGTGCTGAAGAATGTCGCGGATGGCCAATGCCTTTTCCTTCGGGGAAATATTTGCGTTGCGGATGTGAATGCCCTGACATTTCTTGCTCAAGATACGCGCGGAACGCAGGCTTTGAAATAAATATGGTTTTAGTGTATATTATCTGCATCCTCAAGCCGTACATTCTGCAACATGCTGCAAGAAGACATTCGGCCGTATATTTTAAAAATAATGATCGGGAAGCAACGTTAAGGATCGTATGACAGGCAGGGCTTTAAGGGTTTGTTCAGGATTATGCGCGGCGCTGGTTCTTTGGGCGGGGCAGGTGATGGCTTCCGGCGGGAATACAGGGGCAGGTTTTCATTTTCAGGATGTGGTTGAACAGGCGCGGGTGCTGGCACAAAAACCTTTTGAAGCGCCCGGAAAGAATCTGCCTGAGGCGCTGAAGAAGATCGGCTACGATCAGTGGCGGGATATCCGTTTTAAGCCGTCTGCGGCGCTGTGGGCGCATGATAAAAGCCAGTTCACGGCCCAGTTCTTTCATTTGGGATTTTTATATCAGCAGCCGGTCATGGTGCATGTGGTGGACCAAGGCAAGGTTGAGGATGTCCGTTTCACGCCGGAAATGTTTGATTACGCAAAGCCTGATATTAAACCGGCGCCGGATACGCTGAGCGGGTTTGCCGGATTTCGCTTGCATTATCCGATCAATACGTCGAAGTATGCGGATGAGCTCGTGTCTTTTTTGGGGGCCAGTTATTTTCGCGGGCTTGGGAAAAATCTTTTTTACGGCATGTCGGCGCGGGGCCTGGCCGTGAATACGGCGATGGATACGGGTGAAGAATTTCCGCTGTTTAAGGAATTCTGGCTGGTCCGGCCGTTGCCGGGAGCTTCAGAGATCACGTTCTATGCCCTCCTGGATAGTGATAGTGTGACCGGCGCGTATGCCTTCATTGTCCGTCCGGGTGATGAGACGGAAATGAAGATCAAAAGCGTTTTGTTTGTGCGCAGGAAGATAGAAAAGCTCGGGGTCGCGCCCCTGACCTCCATGTTCTTTTACGGAGAGAACGGCGGCTTTAAGGGGGATACGGAATTTCGCCCGGAAGTGCATGATTCCGACGGGTTTCTGATCCAGGCGAAGTCCAAGGAGTGGACATGGCATCCGCTCGTCAATCCCGCGAAATTGCTCATCAATTCATTCGGCGGCGACCAGCCGCTCGGATTCGGGCTTCTTCAACGGGATACGGATTTTGACCATTATCAGGACCTGGAAGCCCGCTATGATTTTCGTCCCAGCGTGTGGGTCGTGCCGCAGGGCGACTGGGGCAAGGGCCGCCTGGAATTGATCCAGCTTCCAACAACGACGGAATACAATGATAATATCGGGGCGTACTGGGTCCCTGAAAAAGCGCCTGAGCCGGGGCAGATGCTGCAGTATGCCTACAGCCTGTTCTGGCACTCAGCAGCGTCGAGGCGCCCGTTGCAGGGGTATGTGGACGCTACCCGCATCGTGCGCAAGCTCGACGCAGTGACGTTTTACGTGGATTTTACGGGAGGCGACCTCAGGATGATCGCCTCCGACAGGGAGCTCGCGGTCGATCTTCAGGTGTACAATCATTACAGGGTCCTCGGTTCGCAATTGATCAGGAATACGGCGACCGGGGGCTGGCGCTTTGTGCTGACCGTATCGCTGGACAAGGCCGGGATGTTCCAGGATATTCTTCCTGACCAGCGCCCGCCGCTCGAGATGCGCGTGTTCCTGAAAAAAGGCGTCACGCCCGTCACGGAAACATGGAGTTACACTTACCTGCCATGATGCCCTTTGGCCATTTAAAGGAATAACACCTGTGCAAGCCAAGCGCGCCAATATGCAGCCGCCATTACGCCGGACCCCGATGGGGTATCGCGCCCTTGAGCGCGCGGTCCGGGCGCCGGGAGACCCGGGCCGGCGGTCGCTATTGTCTGTTCGCCGAATATTCTTTTTTGGCCTTGTCCTGGCGTCAACGATCCTGGCGGCGGTCACGATCACGACCATTGTCAGCCCCGCGGGATTAACGCCGCTGCGCTGGGCGATTGTGGTCATCTTTACGTTCCTTTTCGGTTGGATCTCGATCAATTTCTGGACCGTTATTTTCGGATTTCTCATTTCTCTGCGCAACGAAGATCCGTCTTTCCCCTTGCCGAAGGCCGCGATGCCTGTGGCCGATGGGACCCGTGTCGCGCTTATTATGCCGGTTTATAACGAGGAGATGGCGCGCATTTATTCGTCTTTGCGCACGACCTATGAATCGCTGAAAGACACCGGGGAGCTGGACCATTTTGATATTTTTATTTTAAGCGACTCGGTGGACCAGAGCGTGGCGCTTATGGAGGAGACGGCGTGGGCCGAGTTGTGCCGCGATGTGGGCGGTTTTGGAAAGATCTTTTATCGCCGCCGGAAACTGCGCATCCATAAGAAGAGCGGGAATGTGAGCGATTTTTGCCGCCGCTGGGGGAGCCAGTATAAATACATGATCACGTTTGACGCGGACAGCCTTATGGAAGGGGACCTCCTGGTCCGAATGGTGAATATCATGGACGCGCGCGAGGATATCGGCATCCTTCAGACAGCGCCCATGGCCATGAACCAGACAAGCCTTATTTCACGCGTTCAGCAGTTTGCGAGCCATGTGTACGGGCCGCTTTTTTTCTCAGGGTTGCGTTTTTGGCAGCTTGATGAGTCCGGGTTTTGGGGGCACAATGCGATCGTCCGTGTTGCGCCGTTCATGAAATACTGCGCGTTGCCGCGGCTTTCTGGCGGGCCGCCATTCGGCGGCGAGATCCTGAGCCATGATTTTGTGGAGGCCGCGCTCATGCGCCGCGCCGGGTGGGGCGTGTGGCTGGTGTATGAGCTCGAAGGCAGTTATGAAGAACTGCCGCCGAACCTGCTCGAAGAGCTCGAGCGCGACCGCCGCTGGTGCCAGGGGAACATCCAGCATTTACGGCTCATGTTCATGAACGGGTTTGTCTTTGGGCACAGGCTGCTGTTTCTCAATGGCAACCTGTTTTATTTTTCGTCGTTCATGTGGTTTTTGCTGCTGGTCCTTATGACCATCAACGCCGCGGCTAATTTTGTGCATCAGACGGTTTATTTTTCGATGGAGAAAAGCCTTTTTCCGCATTGGCCGGTCCAGCACCGGGAGCTGTCGCTTGAACTGCTCATGGTCACGTCGGTCTTTTTGTTCGCGCCAAAGGTGTTGAGCGTTGTCCTCATCGCGCTGTCGCCGAGGAAAGCCGCCCGGTTCGGTGGCGTGATGCGCTTGTCGCTCAGCGTGTTATTTGAAACCGTGTTTTCGACACTGCTGGCGCCGCTGCGCATGGTGTTCCATACCTGGTATGTGATCCTGAATTTGATCGGGCAGAAGCTTGTCTGGAAAAGCCAGAAGCGCCGCCTGGAAGTGACGACCTTGATCGACGCGGTGCGAGCCCACTGGATCGGCAGTGTTGGGGCGCTGGCCTGGGCGGTCATTGCGTATGTGGTCAACCAGACGCTTTTCTGGTGGGTGTCGGTCATTGTGATCCCGCTGCTTTTTGCCGTGCCCATTTCTATGGTCTTCAGTTATCCGTCGGCCGGCATATTCTTTCGCGAAGCCGGGCTTTTTCTCACGCCCGTCGAAGTGGCTCCGTCCAAAGCGCTTCGCCGTTTTCAAGCTTTTTTTCATTAATGGGGACACACTATTTTTGTTCGATTTGTTCTGTTTGTTCGCATAAAATAGTGTGTCCCGTTTGGAGGGTGTATGAGTGATGGGAAGACAACAGTGCGGCAGTTAAAAACACAGATGAAAGCGTTTGTCCGGGCGCGGGGCTGGGAAGAGTTCCATGCGCCGAAGAATATCACGATGTCGCTTGCGATCGAGGCCGCGGAACTCATGGAGCATTTTCAGTGGTTAAGCGTCGAGGAATCGCGCGCGGTCAAGAATGATCCTATGAAAATGGAGCATATCAAGGACGAGGTCGCGGACGTGATGAGCTATCTGCTCAGCTTGTGCAATGTGCTTGAGATCGACCTGAGCGGCGCGATCAAGGCCAAGATGGTGAAAAACAATAAGAAGTATCCGCCCAAACAGGCCACGACGCTGATCCACCGGTATACGTATTCCAAGCGGGCACGATAGAATATATTCATATGAAGCAACCTGTTGCCAGCATCCTCTTTTTTATATGTTTCGCGGCGTTCCTGTCTGCGTGGGCCGGCGCCGAGGACCTGGTCTGCACAGCCCATCGTTTTACGCCGGATGAAACCTGCACGCCCGGCGCGGTCTTGCCGTTCGCGCTTCCTGCCGAATTGTGCCAGCCCGGGTATAAGCAAAAGAATGCCGACATTCCAGAGGCGCTGCGCAAGAAGGTGTATGACCGCTACGGGGTCCTGTATGCGTCAAAAGATTATGCGCCGGATTATCTGGTGCCTCCGGAACTTGGCGGCGTTATTGATGACCGGAACCTTTGGCCTCAGCCGACGAAGGAATCTCCTGGCTTCCATGAGAAAAATGAGCTTGAAGATTTTTTGTATGAAGCCGTATGTGCCGGGCGTATGGACCTGCGTGCCGCTCAGGCCAAGCTTACCGGCGATTGGGTGCGTGCCCATGATGAGATGCGTTCGTTAAAAGCCATCAAGAAGAGTGCGACGGTCTACGAGATCCCCCCGGAATTCTAAGCGCCTACCACCATCCGAACAATCCGGTTTTTTGAGGTTTCTTTCTTTTGTGTTTATGACGCGGCCGGTTCGTGTTCGTCAGGGTGTTCGTTGTTGTTTTGATCAGCGCGTTCATGTGATCCATGGGCGCGTTCGTGACGGCGTTTAAGGTTCCTGTGTCGGTTGCGTCGGCCCACAAACCGCTTTGGGCCATGTCTGCGTTGACTGCGGCATTGTCTGTAATGAGCACGCTTTGAGCGGTGGCTTGTGTGTGCCGGGTCACGCATACCATGCAGAAAAGGCCTAAAAGAATACCAAAGGATTGTTTGAATGTCTTCATGGAATTATTGTATCAAAGAAATTTGATCCCGGGTTTTGAATTTTAGGAAGATCGTTCACCATGGGATTCACACTAGCCTTATCCGGATGTAAGAAGAGCCGCGGCCAGCCGACCTATCATTATGAAAAGGGCAAGCCTTATTTTATTGATGGGAGTATTTTTTATGATGCCTCAGCGTGTGTTCTCGGGCGAGCATGGCAAATTTGCGGTCTTTGCGGGCGGATGCTTCTGGTGTATGCAGCCGCCATACGACAGCCTGGATGGTGTTCTGTCAACCACTGTCGGATATACCGGAGGCACGATGCCCGCGCCTTCGTATGAGGACGTTTCCACGGGCCGCACAGGCCATGTGGAGGCTGTCCGTATTGAATATGACCCGCAAAAAGTTTCGTACCGGGACCTTTTAAAGATTTTCTTTCGGAGCATTGACCCTACAGACCCCGGCGGACAGTTCGTGGACCGGGGTTCCCAGTACGAGACTGCTATTTTTTATGCGGATGAAGGCCAGAAACACGAGGCAGAGGCTGCTAAAAAAGAACTCGAGGCCTCGGGCCGTTTTAAAAAGCCGGTCGCAACGCGGATCCTGCCTGCCGCGCCTTTTTATCCTGCCGAAGCAGAGCATCAGCAATACTACAAGACCCATTCTCTTCGTTATAAGTTGTACAAGGCCGGCTCCGGCCGGGAATAGCAACACTTTTTTCGCATCTCATTTCCTTTTCTATTAAATATGTTATACTTTCTTATAACCTAGAGGGGGCGCATGATCCGTTTGAACAAAGGGCAATCTG
>JADFWS010000061.1 GCA_015234065.1 Candidatus Omnitrophota bacterium | reverse complement strand
CTTTAATACCAAATCCGATCTCGGCATCGACCGCGATCTCATCGCCCACAAACGCCTTGCATTCCAGGAATCCGGCCTTGGCCATCAGTTTCACCGTCTTCACTTCAATACGCAGCTGGTCACCCGGAACAACGACCCTGGAAAATTTAGCCGTTACTTTTGCGAGATAATAAATAAGCTTCTTGCCCTGCATATTCTTGGAATAATAGAAATAAATACATCCCGCCTGCGCCATCGCCTCGACCATAAGCACGCCGGGCATCACTTTCTCATCCGGGAAATGACCCTGGAACTGCGCTTCGTTCACCGATACATTCTTGATGGCGACCAGCTTTTCATTCGGTACCAGCTCGATCACCCGATCGATCATGAGAAACGGGAACCGGTGCGGGATGATCTTTTGAATTTCCTGGATGTTCAATTCCATGGCTACCCTTTCGATTTTAAAATATATTTGGCTAAAAGGTCGGTTTCAATATTAACCTCATCGCCCACTTTCTTCAGGCCGATGGTCGTCACTTCCAGCGTGTGCGGAATGAAATACACCGCGCACCACGTTTTTGTGACCTCCCCAACGGTCAGGCTGATCCCGTCGAGTGTGATCGAGCCTTTCGGCACCACATAACACATGAGCGGCTTGGGGACACTGATGCGGTATTCCACATAATTCGGCAGTGTCCGAATATCCTTAATAACACCGACCGCATCCACATGCCCGGTCACAAAATGCCCGCCGATACGCGCTTCGGCTTTCATGGCACGCTCGAGATTCACTTTTTTACCCGGCGTCAGATGTTTTAACGTCGTCGCATCCAGCGTTTCTTTCATCAGGTCAAAATAAAAACAGCCGCCTTTAATCGCGGTAACGGTCAGGCATGCGCCGTCGTTGGCAATACTGTCCCCGATCTTGATATCCGTAAATGCCTTTGGCTTTTCAACCGCCAGCGTGAAAAGATTCTGCTTTTTGGACAGCGCCTTCACCGTGCTGACTGTCTCGACGATTCCGGTGAACATATTATTCCTTTTGTAATTCCATGAACAGATCCGGCGCAACGCAGCGCATCGCCGAGATCCTGAATTTCGACGCGCGGATAAGTTCCGATACATCTAGTCCGGCAACGAGGCTCTGCTCAAAACCTTGCGGCAAAACCTTTGGCGCGATATACACATGAAGCCGGTCGACCAATGCGTCCTGAAGCGCTGAACCGATCACGCTCGCCCCGCCTTCAATAAGAATACTCATGATCTTGTTTTTCGCAAGCGCTTTCAGAAGCCATTGCAGATTCACCCGGCCTCTGCGGATCGGACAAACAAGAACCTCGGTGCCTGCTGCTTCAAACTGCTTTCGCCGCGCCAGGGGCGCTTTTTTTGTCACTGCCAGGATCACCTGGCCCGGCGCTGCATTCTTTAACATCTTGGCTTCGCGCGGCGTTCGCAGCGTGGAATCAACAATAATCTTTCTGATCTTTTTCCCCGGTGCATCAAGCAGTGGGTCATCCGCAATGACCGTGTTCACGCCCACCAGAATAGCATCAAACTGCGCCCGCCGCTGTTTCGCCAGCGCACGCGTTCCATTGGCCGTGATCCATACTGTCTTTCCGCCGCGCACACCGATATTGCCGTCTAAAGTCTGCGCGCTTTTTGCGGTCACGAACGGCATGCCCTTGTTCATGTATTTAACAAAGGCCGCATTCATCGCGCGCGCTTCCACTGCACAGGCGCCAATAACCACCGACACGCCGTGCTGTTTTAATATCTTAAACGATTTGCCATTATTCAGCGGATTCGGGTCCGCCATGGCCGCAACCACTTTGACAATACCGGCTTTTATCACCGCCTCGACGCATGGCGGCGTTTTGCCCCAATGAGAACAAGGCTCAAGCGTCACATACATGACCGCGCCTTTAGCGTTGCCACCGGCCTTCTTCAGCGCCTCCACCTCCGCGTGAGCACTGCCGTAACAACGATGAAAACCTTCGCCGACGATCTTGCCGTTCTTCACGATCACACAGCCCACGACCGGATTAGGCGAGGTTTTGCCTTCTGCCTTACGGGCGAGCCCGAGGGCGCGGCGCATATAGAGAATATCTTTAGATATCATATTTTGGTCAGCAACCTGCGTGCTGCGCGCGAGCCTTCAATCGTTCAACCCACTCACACGACACATATGACTTGCCGATAAATGTACTCGTCTTGGCTTTGCCATGCGCATCTGAACCGCCGGTCACCAAAAGCCCTCGCCGTTCAGCGATCCCCATATAGTAATTTACCACTTCCATCGAACAATTGGGATAGTACGCTTCAAGGCCATCCAAACCCGCCTTCACTAGTGCCGGGATGATCTCATCGCGCTGGGTCAGCATCGGATGCGCCATGACCGCAACCCCGCCGGAACGCTTGATCAGGTCGATCGCTTCAAATGGTGTTTGGCCATATTTCGGAAAATACGCGGCCGCACCCTCACCGAGGTATTGGATGAACGCGTCATCGAGCGTGCGCACATGGCCTTTCTTGACAAGCATCTTGGCCAGATGAAGCCGGCCGACAGCGTCGGAATGTGTCATGCCGCAAACCTCGTCAAAATCAATATCTTTGATGCCCATGTCATAGAGCTTTGCGACCATTTTCTTCATACGCGACTGGCGCACATCCTGCATTTCCTGAAGCTTGTCGATGAGCGGCGTTTTTTCCATGCCAAATAAATACCCGAGAATATGAATATCCTTGCCATGATGCTCCGACGAGAGCTCAACCCCGGGAAGCACCTCAAGCCCCACCTTATCGGCCGCGGCACAGGCCTCGGGGAATGCGTCGACCGTATCATGGTCGGCGATACTGATACACGAAAGGCCAAATGCCTTTGCCTCTTCAACAACTTCTAACGGAGATGCGGTACTATCGGAATAATACGTATGGATATGAAGATCAGCAAAACGATCGTTCATGGATGGGGTGTCTTGTCAGCGACTTCCTGCTTGTGGATCTTATCGAGAATGCCGTTGATGAACTTGCTTGATTCCGTATCGCCGAACTTCTTCACAAGTTCAACAGCCTCATTGATCGCGACTTTGGGAGGGATCCCGACCGCATGCTTGAGCTCATACAATCCCATGCGCAGGACATTACGGTCAATGACCGCCATGCGATTAAGCTGCCAATTCGTGGCATATCCCGTGATCTTGTCGTCGATCTCTTTTAAATGCTGATAAATGCCGTCCACAAGCTTGAAGGTGAAATCCCGGACATCTTCTTCATGCTCAGGCTCCTGCTCCCAGAACGCGGCCACAGATTCTTCGACCGGGCGTCGGGTCATTTCAATTTGATACAGAATTTTAAGGGCACATTCACGGGCTACGCTGCGTTTACGCATATGAACAATTATCCAATGTATTGGCCATGTCAAAAGCCGCTCGCGCGGCCGAAGCGCCTTTATTATCGTGGTCCCCGTCTTTGGCTCGCGCCAGGCATAACCCGACCGTATCTGCGGCTAACACTTCAAACACAACAGGCTTGCCCGTCTTAAGCGCCACGTCCATAATGCCGCGCGCCGCTTCCTGGGCTACAAGCTCGTAATGGAACGTTTGCCCTTTGATCACCGCGCCCAAACAAATAACCGCCTTGATCTTCTTTTTCAATGCCAGCTTGAGCGCCGTAACCGGAAGTTCAAACGCGCCGGGCACAGGCACCACCTGAACCTGACACTCACATACACCAAGCCGCGCAAATTCATCCAGACACGCCTTAAGCAATTTGTCTGTTATATTCTGATTAAATCGCGCCACTACAACGGCAAATTGAACGCCCGTCGCACAGCACTTTGGTTTTACCTGTTTTTTATTCACCGCTTTATCCCGGCTATACGCTTATAACCAATGCCCCATCTTGGCCTTCTTGGTCTCAAGGTACTTCTTGTTCTTCTCATTATGCTCGATCTTCAGCGGAACGCGCTCAACAACCGTCAACCCATATCCTTCAAGGCCCACGATCTTGCGCGGATTATTCGTGAGCAAACGGATCTGCTTGACGCCCAGGTCAACAAGGATCTGCGCACCGATCCCGTAGTCGCGCAGGTCATCCGCAAAGCCCAGAGCCTCATTAGCCTCGACGGTATCCATGCCGCCATCCTGCAGTTGATACGCTTTCAATTTATTCAAAAGCCCGATACCGCGGCCTTCCTGGCGCATATACAACAAAATGCCCGACTCTTCCTTGCCCAACCGCTGCATGGCCTCTTCGAGCTGGCCATTGCAATCGCAACGCAGGCTGCCGAACACATCTCCGGTCAAACATTCAGACTGGACGCGAACCAAAACCGGCGTTGTGCCGTTGATCTTGCCCTTCACGAGCGCCAAATGCTGGGACTCATCCAAAGTTGAGGTGTAAATCACCATGCGAAAATCGCCATGCTTCGTCGGAAGCGCGACTTCTGCCTGCTTTTCAATGAATTTTTCATTCTTACGGCGATACTCGATCAGGCTATCGATCGTGCATATCTTGAGCCCGTGCTCCTTGGAAAAAGTGATCAGGTCATTCGTCCTGGCCATGGTTCCGTCTTCATTCATGATCTCACAAATAACACCCGCCGGATACAGCCCGGCCATACGCGTCAGGTCCACAGACCCTTCCGTATGCCCTGCGCGTACCAGAACTCCACCCTTTTTAGCCCGGAGCGGAAACAAATGGCCCGGGGTCACAAGGTCCTTGGGTGTGGCTTTGGGGTCGATCAAAAGTTTGACTGTATACGAACGGTCTCCGGCAGATATCCCGGTCGTGATCCCATGTGCCGCGTCCACTGAAATAGCCCAACCGGTATTGCACGGCTGATGTACATCGCTGGTTGCGTCTTTCATGGGATGAAGGCCAAGCGCATCAAGGCGGGCCGCTTCCATGGGCACGCAGACAAGCCCCCTGGCATGACGCGCCATAAAATTAATAATATCCGGCGTCACAAACTCAGCGGCAACAAGGATATCCCCCTCGTTCTCACGCCCTTCATCGTCCATCACGATGACCATACGACCGGCTTTAAGCTCTTCCAGAATTTCAGGGATAGAATGGAACATGATTTTTCCTTTTAAATTAAATACGCCTATGAATCGAACGCACCATAGATGCTAAGCCTGTATTGGCCTGCTTCTATTATGGGCGACGAATTTGAGCCATATTAAGTAATATTTAAACCCTTGTCAAGGTGTTTGTCCGAGGGTATATTGAGTCTTCATTAAAGGATACCCTATGAAAACATCGCTCTTAATTGCCAACGCGTTAACCGATCAAAACAAGACCCTGGCAACCGCCGAATCCTGCACCGGGGGCCTGATCGCCAATATCCTGACCGATATTCCGGGGTCGTCTGTTTTCTTTAAAGGCGGGGTTATTGCCTATGCCAACGAGATCAAAACCGGCCTTTTGGGCGTTCCAGCCAAACTTCTTATAAAACACGGCGCCGTGAGCGCGCCTGTAGCCAAAGCCATGGCCGAAGGCGCCCGTAAACGCCTGAAAACCGACGTTGCCCTTGCCACCACCGGCATTGCCGGCCCAACAGGCGCCACTCCAACAAAACCCGTTGGGCTGGTCTTTATTGCGCTGGCTTCAACCAAAAAGACGATCGTCAAACAATGCTTTTTTACAGGAACAAGGGTCTCTATTAAAAAACAAGCCGCTGCAACCGCCTTAAGGCTTCTCCTTATAAATTTATGAAACCTATTCGCACATTTATTGCCATCAAGCTGAACAACGATATCCGGCATGCGCTTATCAATATCCAAAAAGACCTGCAAACAGCCGACGCGAACGTAAAATGGGTCGAGCCGCAAAATATCCATCTGACGCTTAAATTTCTAAGCGATACGGATCCGTCCCTCCTGAACGCCATCAAGGCGACGCTGGATAAAATAACGCGCACGACACCTGCTTTTGATATCACTTTAAGCAACCTCGGCGCCTTCCCGGACTTAACACGACCAGAGATCATTTGGGCTGAAATTACCAACGGCGCGCTTCCACTGATGCATATCTTCAACAAGCTTGAGCAGGAATTGGATTTTCTTGGGTTTAAAAAAGAAGGCCGCGCTTTTTCAGCACATGTGACACTTGGCCGCGTCAAAGGCCTGCGGAATGTCGAATGCCTGGCCAGGAACATTACAGAAACAAAGATCCCGGCGGGACTATCCCAAAAAATTGGCTCACTCACCCTCTTCGAAAGCAAGATCACGCATCAAGGCCCGACGTATACCGAACTTCATACAACCAGCGAATAACCGCCTAAACCGCCATAACCTCCGGGGTTATGTCGGTTGTTGATTAATCATCAAAAAAGCAGAAAGGTTGTCCATCGGCTCGACGCCCATGATAACGGGAACGAAACCGAGAGCGTTTTTGAATTTTTCCAGCTGCTCCGGCGTGATCTTGAATTGAACAGCCCCGCCCTGATTTTGAATAGAAAAATTCATGCGCTCAGCGCTGAGGTCGATACCACCAGAGGTTTTTTCTTCCACATCTTTTTGAATGTCATTTTTTCTAACTTTCGAATATAGATAACCAAAAATTCGCCACCAAACAGATCGCCGATGCGCTACCACAAACATCTCTTGTTTATTTAATTCTTGCACAATCTTAATATCTTTCATCTTATTGTTTTCATTCTTATCGACGGCAAATTTTTCAGCAGTACCCGCATTCCCTGCAAGCGCATTACCAACAGCGCGTATAGCCAGCAACGTCAAATCATCCCCATTGCCCATAAACTTGAACAACAATGGCACATCTTCAGCAATTTTTTTCATATCTCTCCATTGATCGGCAGAAGGCACATCCAACAGAATCTTTCCTAGACCTTTCTGGTAGCCTTCTGGCACCAAACCTTGCCTTGTTGCCGGCAACGCATCAAGAAACTGCCATGGCGATTGGAAATCAATTCCCTTGTCCTTCAACGCTTCGAACATTTGTCTGGCAACAGCTTGAATATCTTTATTGTTACGCTCATATAACTGCTGAAAAATATACGCTCCGATCAAATGATTAAATCCATAACTAACATCACGCATAGACTTGACCAGTAAAGCCCGAAACCCATTTTCATCCAACTCAAGCGATGCCAGCCCGTCATGCATCTTTGCATAAGGAATAAATTCTCTTAAAAACCCTTCAAATCCTTCCTTTTCCGTCGTTACTTTTAAAATATCATTTTTCGGATGTGCCTTTATAAAATCCATCAATAACCCGCCAAAAACCGCGTCTTTTTTATCCTCCGCAGAGAAAATCACCGGGGATTGAAACCGTTTGACATTAATCAGCCGATGCGCCAAATAATCATACGCTTCAGCAACACCATTATGCGGATGCTCTTGCCTCAACGCATAATGCACTGCATGCCCTACTTCCGAAGCCAGCCCGCCAATCTCACTTCTTTCAACATTCCAATAAATAACGATCTTCCTGGAAAAAATACCATCGGTTTTTGAGCTCATCGCCCCTTTAACCAAACGCAACTCGATCTGCGGTAAAATATCATCAAACCGATCCGTTGCCCCCATCGTAGCCAGGACCAAACGAAGCATCTGCTTCATAAGATCGTGTGCCGGCTGAAAACCATATTTAGTACGCTGTCTTTCAAACCGCTCATTTTCTTGGGCCTCCTCCTGCCTAATCAATGCCTGAACGCCAGCAGGTATCGTCAACATCGCAAATTCAGAAGCCATGGCATTCTGCCTGCCGCCAACAGAACGCTCCAGCATAACCGGCAAAAGAACCTTCCTAGCCCCATCAAGAGACCCGGCAAAGACTTCTGTTACCCTCATCGCTTCATCCGTCAGTCGACACCCGCCGGAAAAATACTTCCTCGGAATGAGTTCATCCGTAAGCGCGTCTTTCTCTTCCCGGATCAAATTGACAGCGCCTTTTTTAAATGCTTCCACATATTCGCCCCAGATCTTTTCACCCATCCTGGGGTCATCAATATTCACACCCTGAATTTTCTTTTGATCGACGTAGATCTGTGCCAGCAAGCTCTCTTTGATCTTCTTCTTGTACCAGGCAGCCAGAATGAACGAATTGTAAACCTGGCGAAGTTGTGCAAAATTAGCGCCCTCATTAACTTCTTTTTCAAGGACAGGAATGACGATATCGCGCAAAACAGATTTAGCCATATTGGCAGGGTTGGCCGCGACTGGCATTACGTTCTTCGACGTCGCTAAATAATCGCTCTCAAGCATGACCTGCAGATGGGATTCGACGATATAGGCCACGGCTTGCTTTTCATATACGACAACTTTTTCTGGAACGATCCAAACCTTATTGAACGTATCCACCGGAATATCCGTTGTGCCGTATTTTGCGTAAGCCTTCTTGTACACTTCAGCCCAAAACTTCTTGCCCGCCTCACCTTCCGGATAAAGCAACGACGCCGTGATCTGCTTTAAAATATAATCCTGCGCCAAAAGGTCGCGGCCCATTTCTGTCTGTCCGAATTCATTCGGAATAATGCGGTCTTTTTCGTACGGTGATAAGTTAACCCACAGGTCTTTCTCGGGGACGGTGAGCGAGGCGAGGAAATACTTGATAAGCTTCTCTGATTCCGGTTTCAAATCAGCCAATACTTGCGGTGCACTCCCTTTATCTAAAATAAAATCAAACCGAAACGGATCATCCGTATAAACTTTGATCCCTTTAAGCATCGGCGGATTCATGGATGGACTCAACGCCAGCATGCTGCCCGGCGCTGGAAGCACGCCCGCGCCAATCCCCAGCGACAAACCCTGCGCATACACAGGCACAGCGCTATTGGCCAGAAAAGCAACAAGAACAGCTATAGCTACAAATCTTTTAAACATATTTTCCCACCAATTAAAATAGCAAATCCTTTATAAGTATTACCTATAATATGGGGGTAAAAAAGGGCTTTGGATAGATCGCAAGAAAACGCTACTACTATTTCTTGTAAACTACTGGTATAAGAAGAGTTTAATGCAGGAATAAATAAAGAAATCTAGAAAATAATATATTGTACAGCGTTGATAAACAAACCAACCACTTCAACCCCCGGAATCAAGCCGGCCGTTGATTAATCATCAACAACCGCCATAACCCCGGAGGTTGTGTCGGTTATGCTAATCGCGGCTGCGGAGTTTGGCCAGAAGCCTCAAGATCTCCATATAAAGCCATACGAGCGTCACCATGAGGCTGAACGCCCCATACCACTCCATATACTTCGGTGCGCCCTGATCTGCCCCGCGCTCGATAAAATCAAAATCCAGCAGTAAATTCATGGCCGCAATACCGACCACAAACAGGCTGAACGCGATCCCGATCGGGCCGCTCTCATGAATGAACGGAATATTGACATGAAACATGCCCAGGATCCACGTCGCCAGATAAATCAAACCGATCGCGCCCGTTGCGATAACGATCCCGGTGCGAAACCCTTCGGTCACCTTGATCATCCCCGACGTGTACGCCAACAGCAAACAAAATAATGTTCCAAACGTAAGCCCGATCGCCTGGACCACGATCCCCGGAAAATACATCTCCATGATCGCGGATAAAGCGCCCAGCACAACCCCTTCAAAAACCGCATACACCGGTGCGGTGTACGCCACCCATTCTTTCTTAAAGACCGTAATGATCGCCAGAATAAACCCGCCGATCCCGCCCACCATGATATACGGCATAAGGGACTGATACCTTGCCTGAAGAACTAAAGCCTGCGCTGTCCCGGCGCTCACCGGCGCCATGATCTTCATCCACACCCACACCGCTGCCACCACCAGAAGCCCCAACAGCACAAAGGATTTGTTCACCGTCCCCTGCACGGTCATGACCGCCCCGCCCGAATACGCCGCATCAGGCGCAAAAACATCATTCTTTAAAACTGGATTCGATGACTGCATAACAACCTCCCGTTAATATACGCCGGCAACCCGTATGGCCACCTGCAACACAAGATTAGTATAAACACCTGCCATAATATCGTCGAGCATGATCCCCCTCGACCCGTGCAGCTTTTCAAAGCGATCCGCCGGCGGCACCTTGAACATGTCAAATGCCCGAAATAAAAAGAACCCCGTGATCATCGTCGACATTGTCAGCGGGATCATGAACATCGAAATCAGCATGCCCGACACTTCATCAATCACCACACAACCCGGATCTTTCTTGCCGAATGCTTTTTCCGCTTCGCCGCACACCCAAAATCCAAGGATAGTCACAAGGACCGCGACCGGGATGTACACTGCCAGAAGCCCGCGCATGAACCAGGCCATGATCAAACCCACCAGCGACGCCAGGCTGCCCGGCACCAACGGCGCATACCCGACATAGAAGAACGTGCTGATACATTTCGCAAATTCAGGATTCACGCTTTCTTCTCCCCTAAATTACGAAAATATAACACACCGGACCATACTGTCAAGAGGACACTCGCCACCACAAGCCCCTTCATGCCCACATCCCATGAATGTTTTGTATACGCAATAAACGCTGATGTTTCAGGGAACGTCCACATTGCCCGATAAACAAGGATAACAAAGATCGCGAACATCTGAACAATCGTCTTGAGTTTTCCAGGCCCTTCTGCCGGCAGCACCTTCCCGTTCGTCATAAGGTCGATCCTCGACGACGTGACCAAAATCTCCCGCGCCGCAATAATAAAAACAGCCCACACCGGAAGAAAGCCTTCAAACGCGAACATAAAAAATGCCACGAGCACCAGGCACTTGTCCGCGATCGGGTCCATGATCTTACCGAAAGGCGTAATAAGGTCATACCGCCTCGCCACATAACCATCCGCAACATCCGTGAGCGCCGCGACCAGAAAGATCACCAGCGCCGCAATGGCCCCCGGCAAACCCTGCTGAACAAACACACACAACAAACACGTCAGAAAAATACGTGCCACCGTAAGCATATTAGGCATA
>JADFWS010000060.1 GCA_015234065.1 Candidatus Omnitrophota bacterium | reverse complement strand
TAAGAACATTCGCCATGATCTCCGCCAAAGGCCGGCTGTACACGCCCATCAGATGATGCGTCGCATGCGCCGGATTCGTGAGCGGCCCGAGAATATTAAAAATAGTTTTTACACCCAACGATTTCCGCGCAGCCGCTACATGTTTCATCGCCGGATGATGCCGCTGCGCAAAAAGAAACACGATCCCCGTCTCATCCAGACACCGGGCGAGCCGTTCATGCGCCATCTCGATCCTGACTCCCAGCGCCTCGAGGACATCCGCACTGCCGCACAGGCTCGAAACAGAACGATTGCCGTGTTTGGCCACGACCACGCCGGCGCCAGCAACGACAAATGCCGCAGTCGTCGATATATTAAACGAATGGCGGCAATCTCCGCCCGTCCCCACAATATCAAAGATCGGTTTCTTTTGCGTTTCCACTGGAAGGACAAATTTGCGCATGACCTGAGCCGCGCCTGTGATCTCCTCAGCCGAGGGCCCCTTCGCATTCATGGCGACTAAAAAATCACGAATATCATGATCGCTCATCCGGCCCGACATGATCTCGGTCATGACCTCATGCACTTCTCCTCTCGAAAGGTGCTGATGTTTTTGGATCTTTCCGATCAAATCCCGCATATCGTTTCCTTGTTAAAGCTTGAGGAAATTGGCAAGGATCGCCTTGCCCTCTTTGGTCAGAATGGATTCCGGATGGAATTGGACGCCCCACAAAGGAAAGCTTTTATGCCGCACGCCCATGATCTCATGATCATCCTGGCTCGTCGCTGTCACTTCCAGGCACTGCGGGCATGTAGCTTTCTCGATGACAAGCGAATGATACCGCGTCGCTTCAAATGGATTGGACAGGCCTTTAAAAATATCTGTATTCTTGTGCTCGATACGCGACGTTTTCCCGTGCATGATCGTCTTGGCCCGGACGATCTTCCCTCCGAACGCATACCCGATGGCCTGATGCCCCAGACACACGCCCAGGATCGGCAACTTGCCTGCACACTGCTTGATCAGCTCAACCGAAATGCCGGCATGTTCAGGGCTGCTCGGCCCCGGAGACACCACGATCCTTTCCGGGTTCAGGCGCAGAATTTCATCGACCGTAATGGCATCATTACGATACACCTCAACCTTGGCTCCAAGCTCGCCGAGATACTGAACAAGGTTATACGTGAATGAATCGTAATTGTCGAGCATCAAGATCATACTTATTCTTTCTCACGCTTAATGGACGCACCAAGCGCGATAAGTTTCTTGTCAATATTCTCATATCCGCGGTCCAGATGATACACGCGGCGAATTTCGGTCTTGCCTCGGGCAACAAGGCCGGCCATAACGAGCGCGGCTGATGCACGCAGGTCGGACGCCACAACCGGCGCGCCGCACAGCGACTTTACGCCTTCGATGATCGCACTCCCGCCTTCACGACGGATGCGCGCACCCATACGATTCAGCTCAGCAATATGCATAAAACGATCCGGAAACACCGTATCGCGAATAACACTGACGCCATTCGCCATAGCCATGAGCGCCGTATATTGCGCCTGCAAATCCGTCGGAAAACCAGGATACGGGTATGTTGTAATGCTCATCGGCTTCAATATTTTCGGCGGCTTCACGCGAACGCCGCTCTTGTCCGCCTCAACCTGAACGCCCACCTTGATAAGAATATCATCCAGCGCCATGAGCTGTTGATAATCAATATCACGAATCATAAATGTACTTTTTGACATGGCCGATAACAGAACAAACGTGCCCGCTTCGATACGGTCCGGAGCCATCTTATAATCCGCGCCGTGTAATTTCTTGACCCCCTGGATCACGATCCTCGGGCTTCCCTGCCCTCTGATCCGGGCTCCCATTTCATTCAAAAAATTCGCCAGCTCTTCGACTTCAGGCTCACACGCCGCGCACTCGATGATCGTCTCGCCATCCGCAAGGGTCGCCGCCATCATGATATTCGCTGTCCCAAGCACCGACGGGCCAGAGGCCCCGCCAAGATACACGCGCGATCCCTTGAGCCGCTTTGCCTTGGCAATAATATACCCGGCATCAACATCCACTTTGGCACCCAAAGCCTCAACGCCCTTGATGTGAAGGTCGACCGGGCGGACACCGATAACGCAACCGCCGGGAAGAGAAACCTTGGCTTCACCCAATTTTGTAAGCAGGGGCCCGAGCACGCAAATCGAGCCGCGCATCGTCGCGACCATCTTATAATCGGCAATATGATTCACCTTGCCATTGGACATGATGATCAGCTTATCTTTATCCCAGTCTATCTCTTTCCCCAGGGATTTAAGAAGCTTGATCATGGTGTTCGTATCCGTAAGCTTTGGAACATTACGCAGGATACATGTCTCATCCGTCAGCAATGTTGCGGCAAGGACCGGCAGTGTCGCGTTCTTGGAGCCTGATATTTTAACTTCACCTTTTAAAGGTTTGCCACCTTCGATGATTAGTTTATCCATGATAAGAAAATACCTTTTTTATATTTTAATGGCCGTGACAACACGGTTTTTACCCGCGTTATCCTTATGAATGTGTATTTTATCCCATCCTCCGACGCCCCAAAAGAGTTTTTCCAACTCTTTTCGCTGCCCGTCCCCGAATTCAAGCGCAAGGATGCCGCCCTTTTTCAAAACTTTCTTTGCACTCGGAATGAGGAACCGGTAAAAATGCAACCCATCCGGGCCTCCGTCGAGTGCAAGCATTG
Source organism: Candidatus Omnitrophota bacterium (assembly GCA_015234065.1). Taxonomy (GTDB): domain Bacteria; phylum Omnitrophota; class Gorgyraeia; order Zapsychrales; family Fredricksoniimonadaceae; genus JADFWS01. Next base: position 8,435 of record JADFWS010000060.1, on the reverse strand, counting down.
GCTCTTTCTGAACATCCGCCGGGAGCGTCGGCAATAGAAAGGACGGAATATAGGGCGGATTGGAGATCACCGCGTCAAACCGGTGCAATGTTGCGTCCATGAACCAAAAAACATCCCGCTCGATAAATTCAATCCTGTCCGCCACGCCGTTCAATTCCGCGTTGCGCCGGGCAAAAGCCAGCGCCTTGTCAGACAGATCCACAGCCACCGCGCGGCAATTAGGCAAGCCCTTCACACAAGAAATGGGCAAACAACCGGACCCGGTTCCAACATCTAAAATAAAATATTCACTTTGGCCGCGCTCTTTTAACGCACGGATCGTCACATCCGCCATGACTTCCGTCTCCGGACGCGGCACCAGAACGCCTTCACCAACCTCTATGCGATGCCCCATGAACTCCGTAAACCCGACGATATACTGGATCGGCTCACCTGCCGCCCGGCGCCATTTCATGCGCTCAAGCATTTCTTTCTGATCAGGCGTTAACTCAACGGGGCGGGTATACAGCTCGGAACGTGAGCAGTTGAGAATAGCTGTTAAAAAAAGTTCTTCTTCTCTCATGGAAACAACTATATCAAGAGATGCGACGCTGTCAATGCGGAATAACCTTCGGGATGATTACGGTTATTGATTGATCCCCAAGAACTTGGAAAGGTCATTCATGGGCCGGATATTAATGATCACCGGCGCAATGCCCTGAGCATTCTGCCACTCTTGCACCTGGGATAGATCAATATTTAATTTCATCGTGCCGCCGGAGTTCTCTGTCTTAAGCTCAAGACGGGCCGTGTTAAGGTCAATACCACCATCCGTCGGCGATCCCTTTTTCTGATCAGGATGATGCACAAGAAATTCCCTTCGGCTTAACAACGAAAAGACCGGGAATCTTTTGTCATTCGACATGCCAACAAAAAACGTATTTTTAAGGAATCCGGCATCCTTAGCCGATACGGCGAACGGAGGAATGTCACCCACCATATCTTTCACCAAAGGCAAGATTTTGCCATACTTCAACGATAACAAATGGTAAAACCGGATAAAATGCTGCAGCCGAACCTTCTTCTCATAATCATGAATAGAAAAGACTTTGGTTTCCAAATAATATTCCATTAAAGAACGATACCGGGAAATCTCTTCTTTCCACCGGCCTAAAGCCGGATCTTGAAAACGCTGTACCTCAAAAGCATCCATGATCTTATACGCAAGCTTTACAATAAAAACATCATTCACAATCCTTTTCACAAGGATAAACTGCACTTGCGGCGGCAGCACCTTCAGGAAATTCTTATATATCCCCCGCTGCCGATTCTTGACATTATTGATCATAATATTCTCGATCACAACGCCGACATCACCCTTTCTAGCCCCGTTCACCGATTGTTTCCAGCGCAACTGACAGAACCCGACGATATTGGCTTTCGGATCAGCAATTCCTGCCTGCTTTATAAGAAATATCTTTCGTTCTTGATGCCGCGTTCCCTCTTCAAGTTCCAGGCTGTAAAAATTGCCATTATCATCCTGAAATGTTTTTGATCCAAGAGCAGCTGTTAATTCAGCATTCTTTTCTGCTGATTTCATTGCAGATTCTCTGGCCTGGGCGTTATTCATCTGCGGCGAGCCAACAGGACCGATACTCTTCTTGGCATGAATAACCAGCATGTCAAAAAAATACCTGCCCTGTTCATCTTTTAAAAACGTATAATTCCCGACCTTCTCAATATATTCCTTATTGTCATTGGTGAAAATCGTCTCACTTAAAAACTTCTTCTGACGGGCAATAACTTCAACATCATACCCCTGCTCGCGATAGGCCCGGATCGTTTTCTGTTCACCCAGAAAATCAGGTTGAACAAAAAAGATGCTTCCGCCTTCATTAAGAAAATCCCGTGATGTCCTGGCTAGCTTATCAATATTTTCCCTGCCATCCGGCCCCCCGTCTATTATTGAAAAGACATTTTCCTGAAGCCTGTTGCCATATTTTTCACGATCCACAGGGATCATCGGAAGATCAAAAACGATCAAATCAAATTTCTTCTTTTCTGACATAAATGGCTCAAAAGAGGTCCCAACCCTTATGTCAACCCGGTCGGCAAGCGCATTAACAGCCGCATTCCGCCTGGTCAGGGCTACGGCCCGCTCATTGCGGTCAACGCCGGATAATTTTGTTCTTTCATCTGTTAATATGCCGAGCCCGTTCATAAGAACCCCGCGGCCAACCCCCAGCTCCAGGACACTGCCTAGCGGCGAAGATTCTTTCCTTAATTTCTCCATTATTGACGGTAATTGCTGAACAAAGAAATCCACATAATAATTTCCCTTCACAACACCGTCTTCCTGATAAATAACAAGTTTTTTCCCTCCCAGATCATATTCGATCTTGTCACCACCAACACTCGCTGTTGAAATCGGACGTTCAAACATACTCATCGCATTATTGACCGCCTGGCCACGTGCCGAGACCAACATCGCCCGGTCTTCGCTCAGGATCTCATTCAAAGGAACACTTTGGGCTGATTCGATCTTCGCTCCCAGCTGAAGCAGAATCCCTCCGGAAAAATACTTTCTTGGGATAACTTCCCCAGATACCGCGTCTTTTTCTTCCCGGATAAGGCCAACAACGCCTTTCTTAAAAGCAGCGACGTACTGGCTCCATATCTTCTCGGCTGCTTGAGGATCGTTGATATTTACACCCTGAACTTTCTTCTGATCCACATAAACTTTGGACAAGAGGCTATCTTTGATCTTCTTTTTATACCAGGCAGCGAGAATGAGCGAATTATAAACCTGACGGAGCTTAACAAAATTAGCACCCTTATTGACTTCTTGTTCAAGGACAGGAATAACGATGGTGCGAAGAATGTTTTTGGTTAATGCGCTCGTTCGGGCAGGCGTTGTGCCCCCGACAACACGATCCTGCGGCGCATCCGACTGCGACGTCGCTAAATAATCGCCCTCGAGCATAACTTTAAGGCGGGATTCGACAACGTAGGCAACAGCTTGCTTCTCATACACAACGGCTTTCTCTGGAATGATCCAGACTTTATTGAACGTATCGACGGGAATATCGGCTGTGCCGTATTGAGCGTAGGCCTGTTTATACACTTCAGCCCAGAATTCCTTGCCCGTATTACCGTCGGGATACAACAGCGAGGCCGTCACCTGTTTCAACATATAATCTTGTGCCAACAGATCACGCCCCATTTCAGTCTGGCCGAATTCATTCGGGATAATGCGGTCTTTTTCATACGGCGAAAGGTTGACCCAAAGGTCTTTCTCGGGGACTGTCAACGAGGCGAGAAAATATTTGATGAGCTTATCGGATTCAAGCCGGAGGTCGCCCTCTTTGAGATCTGCCTTTCCATTATCCATAATAAAATCAAACCGGAACGGGTCGTTGGCGTATACCTTGATCCCTTTGAGCATCGGCGGATTGATGGACGGACTTAACGCCATCATGCTCCCCGGCTCCGACAGCTCGCCAGCTCCCGGCAACACGCCCTGGGCATACGCAGGCATAACGCTATTCGCCACAAAGGCAAGGAGAATGACTATTGATAATGCTTTTTTAACCATATTTTTCCACCAACGGCAAATCGAAGAATACTGGCGATCCTTCGGCCTGACGTCCCCAGGATAACCGAATCCTATATAAGTATTAGCTATATGGCGATGAAAAGAAAGGGCTGGAAGGGGATTAACGGAAAACGCTTTCTTGACCAACATAACCCGACCGACATAACCCCGGAGGTTATGGCGGTTGTTGATAAAATATCAATACTAATAAACCCACGGCGTTGCGATGGCCTGCCAGAGTTCGCGTTATTATTAACTGGTTTGGATAACCTGGGTAAAAGCATCGACGATGCGAGGACTGAACTGGGTGCCCCTATTACGCTCGATCTCAGCTAGCGCCTCAAGCGCTCCGAGGGCGGAACGATAGGCGCGAGACGACGTCATGGCATCATACGCATCCGCAACAGACAGGATCTGCGAAAAAATATTGATCCTTTCGCCGCGAAGGCCGTCGGGATAACCTTTTCCATCGTAACGCTCATGATGGCCGCGCACGATCGCGAGCATTTCAGGCGTTAACGATACAGGCCTTAAGATATCTTCCCCGATGAGCGGATGATTCCGGACAATTTCCCACTCTTCATCATTTAACTTGCCGGGCTTATTAAGGATATCATCACGGATCGCGAGCTTCCCAATATCGTGAAGCACCGCCACTTGCTCGAGCATCTCCACCTCTTCAGGCGTAAATCCCATCTGAACCGCGATCTTACTCGAATATTCGGCCACACGCTCGGAATGCCCGCGGGTGTAATGATCTTTTGCCTCAACAATACGGACCAGCGACTGAATGACCCCGTAGAAATAATTGTGATTCTTGTGCCGCGCCTCTTTCAATTCATTGGCCATCTTATTAAAAGCCATGGCCAACTCCGCGATCTCATCTTTGCCTTTAACCCGAACTTCGTAATCCAGATTGCCTTTGCTGATCTGACGCGTCCCGGCGATCAACTCATTAACCGGATTGGTAATATGCCGCGATATCCCGTACGCCACAAAAGAAGCCACAATCAGCCCCAGGAAGAAAATAAAGATCGTCCGGCGCAACAGCCCCTGCTCCAGGATCGCGACGTCCGACGCCAGCATATCGATCCCCAAGACAGCCACCGTCGATCCATTTATATCTTTGATCGGCGCATACCCGGAAAGCGTCACACCCCAAGCGTCCTTCTCGATCTCCCGGTCAGCCGTGGCCCCATCATACGCCTTAAGCATTTCCGGAAAACGCGCAATACTGTATTTATCTCCGGGATACGACGTAATGCCTTGGCCCCTCTTCAGCTCCGGATCAGGGTCTACCACGAACTCCCAGATGCCAGGCCGATCTGTTTTTTTCATCACATAAATAAATGTAATGAGGGTGTTCTCACCCTTGATCTCTCTTAATTTCAGCGCCGTCGTTTGATACTGGGGTGTTTTCATGCCCTCACGCGTCAGAGGGATCCCCTTCAATGTATCCGCATCAAGCGTCAATGCCGCGGTCCGGGCGATCACTTTCAACCTGTCCCGCAGCTGTTCGAATTGATTCCTGACCGCAAATTGATGGACAACAATATCGCTGATACCGACAACAAGGCACATGGAGAATATAATGAGGAGTGTCGCTTTAAGCTGGAATGTTTGATAGAACTTTGGAGGCATGGATAAAACTATACCACAAAACAGGGAAAAATCACATGCCAGGATTATCTGCCATATCCTCTTCAGCTTTAAGAAGCGCATCCACAAGTTCATCCAATGCGCCTTCCAAAACTGCCGGCAACTGATGCGTCGTAAAACCGATGCGGTGATCGGTCACGCGATGGTCGGGGAAATTATACGTGCGGATCTTTTCACTGCGGTCACCTGAACCAACCTGTGCCTTACGCGTCGCGGCTTCCCTCTGAGCGATCTCCTGACGCCGGGAATCCATCAGCCTCGCCCGCAAGACACGCATTCCCTTGATCTTGTTCTTAAGCTGGGAACGCTCATCCTGACAAGTTACCACAATATTCGTCGGAATATGTGTAATGCGGATCGCCGAATCTGCCGTATTAACACCTTGTCCGCCGGGGCCAGACGCCCGATAGACATCGATCTTGAGGTCCTTGGGATCGATCGCAAGTTCAACTTCTTCAGGTTCCGATAACACAGCAACAGTCGCTGCCGACGTGTGAATACGCCCGGACGCTTCTGTCTCGGGGACGCGCTGGACACGATGCGTCCCGCTTTCCCACTTAAGGCACTTCCAGACCAACTTGCCCGAAACGCTGAAGATCACTTCCTTAATACCGCGCTCGGATTCACTGAGCTCAATGATCTCAACCTTCCACTTGCGGGATGCTGCATATTTTGTATACATCCGGTGCAGGTCCGCGGCAAAAAGGCTTGCCTCCATGCCACCTGTGCCGGCACGGATCTCCATAATGACATTACGGTCATTCTCTTTTGTCTGTGGATTGAAATAATCGTTGATCTGCCGCTCAAGACGCTCGGCCTCTGCCTTAAGAAGCAGCAGCTCCGCCGTTGCCATTTCTCGCAGGTCCTGATCTTTCTCCGCCGTAAGAATGTGTTCAGCCTCAAGGATATGCTGAGCCACTTTGACATAAGCTGTATGATCTTCAACAACGGGAGTGATATCCGCGAACTCTTTGGCGAACTTCTGATAGGCGTCTTGGTCGGAAATGACACTGGCGTCAGCCAGTTTGTCCTGAAGCTCGGCGAGGCGCTTACGCGCCTCACCGAGTTTTCGAAGATTACTTTCCTTTAGCATAACGCTTTTGGAAGCGCTCAATGCGGCCGGTCGTATCCAGGACCTTCTTGGACCCAGTAAAGAACGGATGGCAATTCGAGCAGATCTCGACGCGAATGTTCTTTTTTGTTGCGTAAGTGTGCATCACCTTACCGCAAGCGCACGTGATGATGGTTTCCTGATAATCAGGATGAATACCGTCTTTCATAAACTCTCCAACTCCTTTTACTGCTTTAAATACAATGTGATGGCGGCCCCGCCATTCCTATCCAAAAGAGGCGCAATTATAGCTTATCTATTCATATTTTGCAAGAATTCCTCATTGTTCTTGGAATGAGACATCTTTTCGATCAAAAGCTCCATGGCTTCTGCCGAGTTAAGATCGTTGAAAGCCTTGCGCAATAACCACACCCGCTGAAGGACATCTTTTTCAACCAGAAGCTCTTCATGGCGCGTATTGGAACGCTTGATGTCGATCGCCGGATAAATACGGCGCTGAAAAAGCGACCTGTCGAGCTGAAGTTCCATATTACCGGTCCCTTTGAACTCTTCAAAAATAACTTCATCCATGCGGCTGCCGGTATCGACGAGCGCGGTCGCAATGATCGTCAGCGACCCGCCTTCTTCGATATTGCGCGCAGCACCAAAAAACCGCTTGGGCTTATGCAACGCGTTCGAATCTACGCCGCCGGAAAGGATCTTGCCGGAATGCGGGACAACCGTATTGTACGCGCGCGCCAGACGCGTGATCGAATCCAGAAGAATGACCACATCCCTCTTGTGCTCCACCAGGCGCTTGGCTTTTTCAATCACAATTTCGGCCACCTGCACATGCCGCTCGGCCGGCTCATCGAATGTGGATGACACGACTTCCGCCTTCACATGGCGTTGCATATCTGTCACTTCTTCCGGGCGTTCATCGATCAAAAGAACGATCATCACAACTTCCGGATGATTGGTCGTGATCGAATTCGCGACCTTTTGCAGAAGCACTGTTTTCCCGCTGTACGGCGGCGCCACAAATAATGCGCGCTGGCCTTTGCCGATCGGCGCCAAAAGGTCCAGGATCCGTGTTGAAACCTCATTCGGCGTTGTCTCAAGCTTGAGGCGCTGATTCGGATACAACGGCGTCAGGTTGTCGAACAGGATCTTGTCCTTGGCCTTTTCCGGATTCTCAAAATTGACCGCTTCGACCTTAAGAAGCGCAAAATATTTCTCGCCTTCCTTCGGCGGGCGGATCTGACCGCTCACGGTGTCGCCTGTTTTCAAATCAAAACGCCTGATCTGCGACGGAGAAATATAAATATCATCCGGGCAGGGCAAATAATTGTAGTTCACACTGCGCAGGAACCCGAAACCTTCGGACAGGATCTCAAGGACTCCGGACCCGAACATGAGGCCCTCTTTCTCTGCCTGAGCCTGAAGGACTTTGAAAATAAGGTCCTGCTTTTTAAGCGCACTTACCCCCTGAACACCAAGCTTCTGCGCCGTCTGCGAAAGCTCGGACATCTTCATCTCTTTCAGGTCTTCAATGTTAAACGGCTTGCCCGAGGCATTAACCATCGGCGTCTCCGCACTTTCAGCCGCCGCTTCGTTCTCGGCTTCCTTGTCCCCATTCTTGACGCTCTTCGTTTCACGAGTCATACCATTTCCTCCCGATCAATTCTTATTGTTGGATCTGTCCAAAAATATTTTTAACCTGTCTATATGTATCGGCCCTGCAACCGCGATTATCGATCACAAAGTCCGCGTATTTGAGTTTGTCCTTCAAGGGCATTTGCCTGCGGATGCGTTTTAGAATATCCTCCTTTTTTAGCCCCATCCGCCGCCTGATCCGCTTGACTTGCGATGCCTGGCCCGCCCTGACCACGACCACCACATCGACCATGTTCTCCCAACCCGCCTCAAGAAGAAGCGGCGCATCGATCACAATCATCCCGGCCTTTATTTTCTTCAACCGCGCTTTCGTCAACGCCTTTACCATCGGGTGAAGAATCCCTTCAAGCGTCTTTAACGCCTGCGGCTCCCCGAACACACAGGCCGCCAGTTTCTTCCTGTCGATCTTCTTATCCGTCAGAATGTCCTCGCCGAAAGCCCTCACGATCATCCGGCGGATGGGGCTAAAAAAGG
>JADFWS010000005.1 GCA_015234065.1 Candidatus Omnitrophota bacterium | reverse complement strand
AGTCAAGCCAAACGAGCAATTAGTATTGGTTAGCTACACACATCGCTGTGCTTCCACACCCAACCTATCAACGTCGTAGTCTACAACGGCTCTTTAGGGAAATCTAATCTTAAGGTGGGCTTCCCGCTTAGATGCTTTCAGCGGTTATCCCATCCGAACATAGCTACTCGGCAATGCGACTGGCGTCACAACCGAAACACCAGAGGTTCGTCCACTCTGGTCCTCTCGTACTAGGAGCAGATCCTCTCAAATTTCCAACGCCCACGGTAGATAGGGACCGAACTGTCTCACGACGTTCTAAACCCAGCTCGCGTACCTCTTTAAATGGCGAACAGCCATACCCTTGGGACCTGCTTCAGCCCCAGTAAACGGCGGCCGTAACTATAACGGTCCCAAGGGTCCGGCTGTTCGCCGGTTAAAACGGCACGTGAGCTGGGTTTAGAACGTCGTGAGACAGTTCGGTCTCTATCCAGTGTGGGCGCACGATGATTGAAGTGGAGATCTCCTTAGTACGAGAGGACCGGGAGATACGAACCTCTAGTGTTCCGGTTGTCCCGCCAGGGGCAATGGCCGGGTAGCTATGTTCGGAAGGGATAAGTGCTGAATGCATATAAGTACGAAGCCTCCCACAAGATGATTCATCGATTCATGTCTTCGGACATGATAAAGACACCTTGTAGACTACGAGGTTGATAGGCGGGGTGTGTAAGGCCTGAAAGGGCTTCAGCTAACCCGTACTAATTAGTCGAACGCTTGACCTTTATTTTTTACCGAGAAACGAACGTTTGATTGGAGTGACCCTTACATTACATAATTGTTGATATTTTTCCGATAACATTACTGGAGAGGCAACACCCGTTCCCATTCCGAATACGGCAGTTAAGCTCTTCAAGGTCGATGGTACTGTACCCTTTGGGTGTGGGAGAGTAGATAGTTATCGGTTTTATTGAGACCCGCTAGGAAGAAATTCTTAGCGGGTCTTTTTATTATTTTCTTGCTCTTGAAAACGTTTCCCCGGCATGTTATCTTTTCTCTTAAGGAAGTAATGGCAAACTACTTGAAAAAGTAGGGCGCAAAGCCGTGAGCCTGAATCCTGTTGTTTAGGAAAGGCTGTCTGGTTGCCGTCGTGAGGACGTAAAGCTCGCTAATGATTTTAAATAGCGAACAAGTACTGCCTTCGACCGATTTTTGAAGCTTTGATCCGTGCCTGTGTGCGCGTGTCCTGCTTCGACCAGACCCTTCATGTGTTCCATGAAGGGTTCTTTTTTTGGCTGTTGCGCCCTGATCCAGAAGGGGCAGGGTATGAAGTTAAAGTTCGGTGCTCTTGTTTTGTTTATGGTCATGGCAGTTTGTTTTTCAGATCTTTCGCTGGCCCGGGAAGATATGCCGATGATGATGCAGGATCAGCCGGTGTTTTCCCTTCCTTCTGTTAATCCTCCCATGCGTGTGATCTCGTCAAATGTTACGCAAAGATTGTTCCAAATTCCAGGTCAGATCCCGACAGTCAATAACGATATGGGGTTGGTTAATTGGATCAGGTCAAATGTCAGCTCAAAGACGGGCATGTTCCTGAGTTTTCAGGTCCTGCCGGACGAAAAACACGCTATCTATTCTTCGATGGGATCAGCGGATTCTGTTCCTGGCGTCATCGAACGTGTCATCGTTGAAAACGGCGTTGTGATCTACGACGGGGCGGTAGGACAGATCGCGCTTACTCTTTCGGGGAGTGCTGATGATATGGCTATCGCTCAAAAGCCGCTGGATATTTACTGGAAAGGCGGTTTTGGAGATCTGCAGAGCGTTCGGGCCGGATATCCTAACAATAACTTTGTTTATGACCCTAAGGCGCCAGAGGCCGTGACGTCCAATGTGGAAGATAAAGGCAGGCGTGGGTTCATTTACAGGATCATTAATGCCAACGGAGATTATCTTTCGGCCGACCCCTTGGACGGTAAAAAGCGTTTAGAAGGATTTCCAACGTGGCCTGATATCCATTGGGAGGATTGGAAACCGGTTGCGGGTGAAAACGCGTGGGTGGTGATCGCGGCAATGCAGGTTTATCACAAAAAATATTTTGATCCCTTGGCAAAGACGTATGTACAGCATCCGGAGGCGGTTGAGTTGAGGCTCGCTGAGGAGTTAGCCAGGGTTGCGCTTATGCTTCAAGCGGAGAACGGCGGTATCAGGATGGCGCCGATCGGGACTTTCCGCGAAAATGAGCCGGCGCAAGCTTCGGGACAGGGGAGTTGGTGGTACAACCAGATATCGACAGAAAATAATCTTTCGTGGTATAGCGCTCTCCGGATGCTTTATCGAGTGACGGGGAAAGAAGAGTATTTGATCGCCATGGCAAAGATGGAAGGGTATTTTAAGCAGGTTTTTAATAAGGATGATAGGTTTTTTTATCAGGGGATGTCATATGTTAATGGTGCCTGGCAAGTGAATGCGTCTGATTTTGCTGTTGATGTTCAGACGTGGGGCATTCTGGCTTTGGGCGCTGATACTATTGACGGATGGTTTGGTGAAGGCGCGGCATATAATGCCTGGCAGAGGGCCAAGGCGGCGTCAGCAACACGTAATTCGGACGGTCGGCTTCTGGGAGTCGGTTACACAACGGAATCGGGCAGGGTGTCGGTTGAATGGACGGCAGGAGCGATCATGGCGACGCGGCAGTTGGCCGCGTTTTATGATTATAAACATCCTGACTGGTCTACGGGTTTAAAGTCTGATGTATCTGACATGCGCGCCGGGATGGAACTGTTGCGCCGTGATCTTCCCGGTGGGAAGTCGGCTTATGCGTATTCATCAAAGCGAGGTTGGATACCATTCGGATGGAATTCACATGATCCGCGCGTGATGAGTTTGGCTTCAACCGGTTGGATGTTGTTCGTGGACCGGGATTATAACCCTTTTGTGATCAATGGAAGCAGGGAGGACGGTGTTTTTACGACGGCTAAATTGAATGAGCGTTAGGTTTGACATTCTTTCGGACGGGTGGTATTATCTACCCGTCTTTTTTATTTGCCGAATGAACTTTGTTTTGCATGAGACCCCTATCGGCTCGTCAGGCTGATGGCCTGTCGTAGCCGATATGGGTCTCCAAAATTTCCGTAGAAAATTTTGGAGAGGTGGCCGAGTGGTTGAAGGCGCACGCCTGGAAAGTGTGTGACTGCAGAAATGTGGTCCGAGGGTTCGAATCCCTCCTTCTCCGTTTTCTGGAAAACCCTCTATCGGTAAGGTAGAGGGTTTTTTATCTCGTCGATGTTTGTCTAAAAATCAAAATTATTGATGTATAGTAAAATACTTCTTGCTATATTTGATTTTTCATCTATTATATTGATGTTTAGTCAAACTTTAATTGACAGGAAATCATGATTGGCGGAATTACACCGGTAGACAACGCTTATGAAATTATTGGAGTGCAGCAATGCTCACTCTTATTGAAGCACATCTTTATCGAAACGATGGCCGGGAAGGCTGTCTTTGTTACAGGATTTCTTTGCTCTATTGTTAGATCTTTAAGGAATGGCAGTTTTAGGGCAATGATAATTTTCCTTGGGATATTCTTTTCGTCTCTTTTTCTATTTATCATACCAACTTCATCTGTCCGTCCGTCGCGTTCATCAATGGAGGAATTCGGATATTCCAAGGTAACAACGGAGTTCATATTAAGGAAGGCCGGCATCGAGATGGTTACGGTAAACCCGGTCATCTTTCTGATGGGTCAGGTGGTATCGGGTGTTTCTAAAGAAGCGATCAGCCTGATTGATACAATTGCCACCCGACATTCACAGTTTCTGAGAGATCCGTTTTTGTCGAGCAAGCTTTGGCTTTTGGGTCGGGACAGGTTAAATCAAGGGGTTAACAATGAAATACTGCATGAGCGTTTGATCTGTTTTTATCAGGATCGATATTTTCCTGTATTAAGGAAGCTAAAAGAGGGCGGATCGGATATTGGGAGGGATCTATGGCCGGGTGCGGATCCGGTTCTAGCTTTATATTCATCGCAGGCTGCCAATGAATGGCGTGAGTTGGAATCGGATCTTTACAAGCTGATCAATATTGATGGGTTGTTCCAGCGGATTTCTCGTGATTATTACAATGGCAGTTCTATTCAAAGCGCGGCGGTGCGTGCGCTAATAAACGGGGATGTCGCCCACGCTCCATGGGCATTTTCAGCCCTTAGAATTTCCGGTCAGGAGAATGCGCTTAGTGGTGCATGGATCGATCAAAAACCGTTGTTCAACGGTTTCTGGGATCAGATCGTTCGCCTCTGGATGTCCGGATTTCCTGCTTTATACGGATTATGTTTATGGAGCGTATGGGCGGCATTCCCTTTTGTACTTGTTTTTATGTCTTTGAGCGCAGATGTGAACTGTTTCGGAGTGTTTCTTAAATTTCTGCTAGCAATGAAGTTGATTCCATTGTTTTGGGTCTTGCTTGATAAGGGGGCATCATTATTGTTCGATATTCAGGTGAGCATGGCTGGGGGGGCTGTGTGGCTGTGGAACATGACGCTTGTGGGAGTTATCCCGATGATGGGGGTCGCGGCCTTGTTGATGCCGCTTTTGATCTTAGTAAATAGAAAGGGAAGAATATGAAAAAACTGCGAGTGTTGTTATCAGGTTTTTTATGGGCGGGCTTATCGATGTATTCAATGGTCTGGGCTCAATCATCAGGGGCTGAAGATAAGGCCAGTGAAGAGTTTAATGGTCTGGCGACTTTTATGGTGAAGGTGATGACCGGGCCGGTGTCGAAAGTTCTGGCATTGGTCTTTTTGATCGTAGCCATATGGAATATTGTTCATAAACAGTATGGAGTCGCTATCGGGTGCGTGATGGCTTTGCTTGCGCTGGTGTTTTTGCCTAATTTTCTGAGCATCTTTTAATTTATGCGAAATTGTCCAAGGACTATCGACCGGCCTTTACTTATTTTGGGCCTTGAAGGAGAGGATGTGGCCGTACTGATCCTGGTTTTTGGTGTCCCGGCAATTTTGTTTTCTCCGATAGTACCGTTACTTTTCTTGTTTATCGGTTGGCCGCTATTGGCGGTGATAAAGCGAGGAAAGGCTGAAGGGTTCATGATCCATCAGTTATATCGGCTGGGAGTCCCTTTGCAGGGTCTTCTTCCGCCGGGAGAGGGTAGGTATTGCGCATATGTCGATTGACCAGCCAGTAGCGGCTCAACCCTTTAGGGCGAAAAGCACTCTGTTCTTTGAGCGTTATGCCGCAGCTGAACATCAAAATGTCCAAATGAAATTAATGATCGGATTGTTGTCGGCTCTTGTTCTCGTTCTGTTTGTAGGTTTTGTGTATCTAGCCAGTCGTCCGAAGTCAATTTATTATGTTCCTGGAGCTACATCCGCAGGGATTTCGGATCCCGGCATCGTGCCATCTGCTTCTGTGCGCAGTTTTGCCGTTGCGTGGCTTATGGAGTGGCTTAATTTTACGCCGGATACGGTAGAAGGGGTATATGCCCGGTCGTCGAAATTTATGGCACCGGGAATGCTTGCACAGGTACATGCCAGGGCAGCTGACGAGCTGGAGAAGGTTCGGCGGGATCGTTTGTCGTCAGTGTTCATGTTATCTCAAGAACCACAAGTCGAAGAGGATAAGGGGGTCTTTAGAGTCATTTTTGAAGGGCGGCGCGGTGTGTATATGGGGAAAGAGGAAATGTCTGTTGAATCCCAGAGGATCATCCTGACAGTTCTTCGGTCTGCTGTTACGAAGGAGAATCCGTTTGCTTTGAGTATCAGCGACATTAGGAAAGAAGAGGTAGAAAATGGCAAAAGTTAGATGTTCACTTGTGCTAATCCTGATCTTTGGCGCGGTTGTTTGCGCCGAGGCCCAGGAAGTTAAGCATGTGCTGCATGAAGGGGCGGTGGAAGTTCGTTCCGAGTTGGGCAAGGTGATTGAAGTTGTGGTGGGAAATGGCGTTTCCAGTATTGTCCGTTCAGGAGACGCGGCAAGCCTTAAGGTCGAGCAGGTATCAGGGCATCTATTTATAACCCCTTTAATGCGCAGTGCGGCTGAACTAATGGTCATTGACGGGATCGGACGTTCGTATCGTCTCAAGTTCGTTTTTGATCATGGTAGAGAAGAGAAGGTCGTTATTGCTCCGCGCGAAAACCAGCGATTGAGTGTAAAAGGGGCGCTTTCCAGTATTGATATTATCCGGGAATTAGCATCCGGCCGGGTGCCTGAAGGGGCTGTTGAGACAGTACGGGAGGATGTGATCTTTGAAGATTCAAGAGTGCGGATCAGAACGGAAATGATGTACGAAATGACGGATATCGTCGGGTATATCCTTACGGCGGAGAACCTCCTTCCGCAGTCGCAGGTCCTTCCGGTTGAACAGTTTAATTTTCCTGGACTCTTGGCCGTGAATTCACAGAGAGATATTTTGTCTCCAGCAGGGACGAACGGTTCAAAGGGGATATTGTATATGGTGGCGACACGATGAATGGAATTCCCGAAAGTTTTCATTCACTTTTAAATGACCGTCGGGCATGGTTATTGGCAGGAGGGGCCCTTTTTTTTATCATAATATTTGTTTTTTCGTCAAATAATGATGCGAAAAAGACAAGCAGGGTTGCTGAAAATTCACGATCGCGAGAGACAATGCCGGATAAGGTAAAAGTCCCGATCAAAGAAGTGTCGGGCCTGTTCCTTGGAGAGGATGTTGACCGCAAGGCTTTTGTCGGCCGACTGGAAGAGCAGTATCAAGGTGCACTGGAAAAAAGCAGGAGAATGCAGGATCAGATTGAACTGTTGGAAAAGAAGATCAGTGAACTGGGTAAAGCTCAGGGGAATATAAATGACTCCATGTCCGGCCTTCAAAGCAAGATCGCCGAAATCCCGTTGAGGGCAGGCGTGCTTTTGTCCGGAGAAAATTCGTTGGAAGGGGATATTGCAAATCATTACCGGTTGGAAGTGGTCAATATCAATCCGGTAACGGAACCGGAGGCTGAAGGGGTGTATTTACCATCAGGAAGCTTTGTTCGCGGGACGCTCCTGACGGGGGTTTATGCACCTGCAGACCAGAACAATCCTTTACCGGTGCTCATCAGGTTGAACGAGGCGTTTTATGGGCCTAATGAAGCCAGGATACCCCTCTCCGGAGCTTTTGTGATCGGGAAGGCCGTTGGTGAGCTGAACAGTGAAAGGGCTTTGGTCCAGGCGGTTACGCTGTCAGCAGTCCTTCCTGAGGGAAAAGAGTTTACCTATCAGGGGAATATTGGTTATGTCACTGACATTTACGGGGAGCTCGGGATCAAGGGAGTGGTGGTCCGCAATACAGGCGCCCAGATGGCGGCGTCATTTATGAGCGGTTTCCTGGGAGGGGCTTCTGAAGCAGTTGCCGATGGAGAAACGACTGCCGTCAGGTCGTCAAGCGGACGTGTCGCTCGAAATGTGACGGGAAGTGTCGGCCGTTATGCCGCATTCCAGGGGTTATCGCAGAGTGCCGCGCAACTATCTAAATATTACGCTGATCAGTTGAACTCAATTGTTCCCGCGGTCCGGGTGGAGGCGGGGGTGGATGTGTATTTGATCGTTTTGGAAGGAGTGCGGATCAATGGCCTTAAGATCAATAAGCCTGATACTGCTCATTATCTGGATTAGCGGCTGTGCGAGTGCCCGCTCATCAGGAATAAGAGCCTCAGAAGAAAGCAAAGCCCGGACGTTCGCGGAAATTTATCGCCGGTCAAAAAATGCGGAAAAAAGCGAGCCAGAAAGAAAGATGTTGTTGTCTCTGGATGTTCCGATCGGCGTGGTCAAGCCGTATCTTCCGGTGATCCTTCCGCCAAAAGTGATCAAAATTTGGGTGCCGTCGCATATTCAAAATGAGGATCGGGATATTATGGTCGGTGGGCACTGGTCGTTTGTAATGCTGGATAAAACCCGGTGGTTTATTGAAGGGGAGTCCCGTTGATGGCCTTGACTGCGGTTGATATTGAAAAAATCTTCAGTGAAGGTCCGTCACTTCTCGATCATTTGCCTTATGCGGATGAGGTTGACGGAGTATTTGTGAATGTTGACGGCAGCCTTGGCCGAGTCTGGGAAGTTCAGCCGTTTGGGGCGGAAGGGGCTTCTCCGGAAGCGATGGAGTCTTTTTCATCGCAAGTTGCCGGAACGATCAGTCAATTTCCCGCGCGGATATGCGCCCAGGTCATCTTGTGGAGTGACAGTGATATTGAGGGGGTTCTGGAGGATTACCAGACGAGGGGAGGCAGTACTGATTCTGCCATTGTTTCAGCGGTGACGGAGGGGAAGCTTGATCATTTAAAGAAAAGTGTCCGTCCTCGCCGGCTGAGGATTTTTATGACGGCCAGGTATTTCCCAAAGTATGATCCGCCGTTATGGCCGGGGCAGTCACGGGCGTATTATCCCGATGGAATTCATTATGGCTCATCGGTATTGGATAAAGAGCGAGATGCTTTCTTAAAGATGATCGCCCCTATTGAGAATTCGCTGCGTTTAACAGGGATGACTTTCGATATTGTGGACGGAGATGCGCTGATCCGGTTGTTATACCGCCTTCTTAATCCGAAGCGTTCGCTTGTTGTCAAGAAGTCCAAGGCTGCGAACAATTTTATTCGTGATCAGGTTCTCTATAACGCTCCGCTTGCCGAAGGAAGGGGCTTTATTCTTGACGGAGTTCATTCGCGTGTGGTGACACTTAAAGAATTGCCGCCACAGACATGGCCGGGGATGTTCTCCAGTCCATCCGCCGGTGGAACATCGTTGCTGGATACCAGCGCTGAGTTCATGCTTGTTTTTAATTTTATTGTTCCCGACCAAGCGGAAGCTCTCGCACGGTTGAAGTTTCAGAAAGCATTCGCGTTTATTCAAAGGAATTCATCGTTAGGCGATGTGAGCGAAGAGGCAGTTCAGAAGAAAGAAGAGCTTAGCGCCGTTATCAGTGAATCATATAAAGGCGGACGGGCAGTTGTTTATGCGCGGGCGCATTTTGTTCCGTTTACTCATACAGCTGATGAGGCAGATCGTCAGGCGGATGCTTTCATCAGCCAGCTCGGCCGGTTGGGCGCCGAAGGGTTAAAAGAGGAGATTATTGCGCCTTCATTGTTCTTGAGCTGTTTGCCGTTAAATTTTGACCATGCTTACGATCATGCGATCAGGAGGACGCGCCGGTTACTGGCAGATAATCTCAGCGATATGCTCCCTTGGTATGGGGCATTTAGGGGGACCCGGACACCGGCGGCTCTTTATTTAAATCGTCGATCAGAGCCGGTGGGTCTTGATTTCTTTGATTCAGAGACGAATCCTCATTCCGTGATCATTGGCGCTTCAGGTGCGGGCAAGTCGTTCTTGACCAATGACCTGATCTACCAGAATTATCGGCTTGGTTCATATTTTTTTGTTCTAGATAAAGGAAATTCCTACCGTAAGACTTGTAAAGTCTTAGGTGGACAGTATGTTTCATTTGAAATGGACCGGCCGCTCTGCATCAATCCTTTTTATCGCCAACCGACCGCAGAAAACAAGGCTTTTCTTGTTGAGATGCTGGCTATGATGGCTTCGGGAGGGGATGAACGTGACCGCCTTGGGCGAGAAGAGCGCGGGTTGTTGGAGATAGCGATCCGTAAGGCATACGAAAGGATCCCGGACCGAGAGGTTGTCTTAAGCGATGTTGTCGCTGTTCTTAAAGGCCCTGATACAAGTGAAGAGAAGGGTTTGCCGGCAGATATGAGCCGCAGTTTAGCTCTTCGCCTGACACCTTTTACCAAGGACGGGCAGTACGGAGATTTTTTTGACGGCCGCAATGAGCTGTCATCGTGCGGTCGCTTCACGGTGTTTGAATTGGCTCAGCTGTCGCGCTATCCCGATCTTCAGTTGGTAGTGCTGCTAAATATTATGTTTTTTATTACAAACTTCGTGTCTGAACGCTCAGTCATTGCTCAGAGAAAGTTCCTGATCATTGATGAGGCTTGGCAATTGCTAAAGATGTCCAACACGGCGGATTTTATAGCCAATGCTTTTAAGACTTTTAGAAAGTACCGTTGTTCAGCCGTGGCGGTTACTCAGGAGGCAGCTGACCTTTTGCAGCAGAAAGCCGGAGGAGCGGTGCTGGCTAATACAGCCAACAAGATTTTTTTAAAGCAGGATCAGAGTTTGATCGAGGGGTTCAAACGAGAGCTTGCGTTAAGTGAAGAAAGTGCCGGAATCCTGCGTTCGTTAAGGACGGTGAAGGGGCAGTATTCTGAGGCGCTGGCGATCACGTCCTCAACAACCGGGGTGATACGGCTGGTGCCGGACCCGTTATTGTATTGGGCGGCCAATACCGAGCCGCGGAACAATGAATTTTTAAATGCCGTTCGCGAGCGGTTGGGCGGCGATTTGTTAGGGGCACTTAAAGAATGCGCAAAGGAGCATCCTTATGGGATTCGTTAGATTATTGATCATGACGATGTTGGCGGGAGGGTTGGGCGGTTGTGTTTCCTCGGGAGTTCCTCTATCGACAGTGGCATATGATGAAGGATACCGGCAAGGGGTTAAAGAAAATCTGGGCAAAATGGCTGAAGGGATGAATGGGAACGGGTTCCCCTATCTGAGTGGAGGCAGTTGGGCTGCGCCGCTGGTTCAGGATGTACGTATCCCGGCACATGTTCAAGGCGGGATTATGTATCCCGAACATAATGAGCTTGTTATTATCACGCCTGGTGAGTGGAAAAGAGCCGGAGGATTTCCTCTGCTCACTGATGTAAGCCAGGGGGTTCAACATGCTGAGGTCTTGGCGGTTGATATTACGGCATTGCCTCGCTTTAGCCAAAACGAAAGGTTGATCAAATGAAGAGATTGTATATTTCTGTCTGGCTTGTGTCTCTGATGGTTTTCCCTGGGATTTTGTTAGCTGCGCAGACCGCGGGTATCGCACCGGAGTTGTTAAGGCCGGTTTCGATGAAGGGGACTTTTAGGTCGACTGAAGCGCTTAAAAGCGTTGCCGAGATTGCAGGTAAAGGATTGGTATTGAGTAAAGGAGTTGAGGATTTTGATGTTGATATTGATCTGTATGATGCCCCGATCGCGAGGGCTTTAAATGTCATTCTTTATTCTCGGGGATACGGATTTAAGGTCAATGCTTCGGACCTGGTGATCTTGGCGGTGGAAAGCAAAGTGTTCCGCTTGGCACTGCCTCCTGTTGAACAGCAGCTTGATACGTTGACCAGCAATGAAAGCCTTACAGATAGCTCGGGTGTTTCAGATAAGAAGTCTTCAAGAGTTAAGGTTGGCACCAAGGTGGTCGTTGAAAATAGCGCTCAGCGTTTGTCATTTTGGGAGGACACCGAACGTAATGTAAGGGCTTTGTTGTCTCCATCTGGAAGCATGTCGTTGAACCGGGTGGGAGGGGTGCTGTTGGTGACTGATACCCCGGTTGTCCTGCAGACAGTGGAGGGGTTCATTGATGAGTTGAATCGCCGCGTTAGCCGTCAGATCCTGGTGGATGTGAAAGTGGTCGAGGTTGAGCTATCGAATGAACATAAGCTGGGCATCGATTGGGCAGCTTTGATGGGCAGTGCTGATCTTAAAGGGCTAAGGGCGGTGTCAAGCATGACCTCAGAGAATTTACCGGCGGCAGGCGCATTCACCTTGTCCGGCTCAGCCGATAAGGAGGGCTCGGGAGACACGCAAAAGGGGGTAAACATGCTTTTGCGCGCGTTGGATTCATATGGCAGGGTTGAGGTTGTATCACAGCCGCGGATCGCAATGCTGAATAATACAGTGGCAAATATTCAAGTGGGATCAACTCGTTCTTATGTCGAGTCTTCCAATATTGAAACTATTCAGTCGGGCGGGACTATTGTAAGCGGCTCATTGGGGGAAGTTCATGGAGGAGTTACATTGCAGATCGTGGGCAATATGGTAGGAGATGAGATTTTTCTTAATGTTACACCGGTCGTGAGCAGTGTGGATGATATCCGTTCTATTTCGCTCGGTAATGGAAGTCATCTTGAGGCTCCGGAAACGTCAATGAAATCCATGAATACGATGGTCAGACTTAAAGGGTGTGAAACGGCTGTGATCGGAGGCCTGATCACAAGGAATGCCAGTAAACAGCATTCGGGTGTTCCTGTTCTTGGGCGCTTGCCTTTGCTGGGCAGGCTCTTTTCTTATGAAACAGTAAAGCGCTCTAGGGTGGAGCTGGTGATAATGATCACTCCCAGGCAGGGATGACCATGGAATCATATATCCTTACAGATCGAGGTCTTTGTATCGTTCGTGATGGGAGTTGGCAATGGCGCTTGTTTGATGAAGTCAAGAAGGAGGACTTTCTCGGCAGTAAGAATGTTGCATTGCTTCTTGGGAATGTTGAGTATCGTCAGGAAAGAATGAAGGATGGTAAAGATACTCCCGGTGCAGTATTCCCTGGAGGGTTTATTGTTCGCCAGGAGCGATTGAAGGGAGGGATATCTGTATTAATGGGGGCGAGAGAAGAGGCCCTGCAGTGGGCGTATGAGCTCTTTCCAAAAGGTTCGATAAGAATATGCGTGCCGTATGGCATGGCAGTAAGGTCGTCGTTGTTGTCACAGGGAGTTGCGCTTGAATCGGCGGCATATATTGTAGTGAATGATGCCGGTGAACGGGTTTTTATGACAGTTTTGGATGGCATGGGGATCATTGAGACGAGGGAGCTTGTCTTTCAGGATGGTGAGCGTTTAGCGGAGGAGGTCAGGCGAAGCGAAAAGCGATTGTTGGAGCGGACGAAGCATCGTAGTTTAGTAAAGATATTATCTGATCATCAGGCGTTTTTGTCTGAGTCGGTTCAGCAGGGTCGTACGGCTGATATTTTCAGATCGGGCGACAGTGACCCATTATTGGATGTTCTTCAGAAAGCCAAATTCGGGGTTCATTTTTCGTCGCCACTTGAAGAGGTCGCCAGAAAGAGGAGGGAGACGCGCCAGCGCCTGGCTGTGCAATATTCGCTGCCGGCCTTGATTTTGATAGGTGTGCTGTGTTTCGTGATGGCAATGTCCATGATGGCTTCTGAAGTTATGAAAAGAACGGAAGGTCTCTCCGCTGAAGAGCGTCGGTTGCATGAGGCAATAAATGACCTTACTGCCAGGACATATCAACAGCGTGTTCGCTTCGGGCATCCTATAAGTTGGGAAGGTTCTTTTTCCGATCTTCTGTCCTCCCTGCCCAATGGATGGAAAATACATGACGTTGTTTGGAGTGGCACCATGGATGGGGAGGGAGTGATATCGGCATTGGTCGTTAAAGGCGAAGATGGCGTTCTTGATGGCCGTGGAATCTTGAAGGAGGCAACAGTCACAAATGAGCTTTATGCCGGTTTTCCCGCGGTGCGTATAGTTTACCGGAGAGGTTCGGTATCGATATGAAAAAGGCATTTGATCTGATCCTGGTATTCGTTTTCTTAGGTAGTTTATGTTTTGGCGGCGGGAAATGGAGTGTGTTCCAGTCTTATTCTCTAAAGGCGAAGGATTTGGAGGCTGGCATCAATGTTTTGAAGAAGAATGAAGAGCGATTGCTGCGGTTAAGGAGTGTTCAGCCGAACGATCTGGATGTTGCCTATAAGGACTTAATTGATGATATGACGGCGCTGTCAAGGGTGTATGCTCTTGGCCTATCTATGGAAGGGAGCACTCCTCTATTTTCATCGTCAAAAATTGAAGGCTTGAATGAAGCCAGGGTTAAGGTTGTTTTTTCTCGTATAGCAAATCGCGGGGTGTTGTTGTCTTTGTTGTCGGCGCTTGACAGTTCGTCTGATCTGGTCCCTTTTATGGTCGATAAAATGATCCAAGAAAAGGATTCGATATCGATCGAATTGAGGGTATTGGGGGTTTGACAGAGGTCCTCCATTGGTATATACTAATAGTATATACCAATGGAGGCGAATATGCGCATGTTATCATTAAAGTTAAATGAAGATGTCTTGATGGAGACGGATAAGGTCGTTAAAGAGCTGAAGATGTCGAGGAATGGTTATATCAATGACGCCCTAAGAATGTTCAATGCTTTTAATCGGAGGCGTATGCTTAAAAAGGTACTGCATTACGAGTCCGGTCGTGTGATGGCGGATTCGATGGATGTCTTGAAAGAAATGGAAGCCCTAAATGACCCGTTGCCGAAATATTGAGAAGTTTCATATTTATTTGGCGGATCTTGAGCCTGGTATCGGCACTGAACCGGGAAAGGTAAGGCCTGTTGTTGTTGTTCAGTCTGATCTATTGAATGGTCGGCATCTTAGCACCATCATTTGCCCGTTGACTACAAACGTGGACTTGGAAATGCGGGTTCTAAGGGTTCATCTCGATGATAAACTTCCGGGAATGAGAAATTCTGACATTATGGTCGATCAGATCAGAGCGATCGATAATCGGCGTATTATTAAACATATCGGCCGGATCTCTCGTGACCAGGCTGAGAAATTGATGGAGAATCTTAAGTTCTTGATCTTGGAGTAGTCGCTTTCCTGTTAAACAACGGACCAAGGATGATCGGTTTTGTAATTTTTATTCTGATTTGTTTTTCTGAGAACGCCTGGCCGGATATTTTTGTCCAGGGGGCGGGTGCCGGCACCAAGCTTCATGCCGCAATCGAAAACGATCGGACAGGGAGCTATTTTTTATCGTCAGGTTTAAGTAGCCGTCAAAATGATTATAAGCTTTCCGATATGGATTCTTTTGTTACTGGAACCCTGAGCCGGGATAAGGATTTATATGATTTCGACGGGTCTTTTCAAAAGATCTTTGACGAGTCTTTTAATAGCCCAGCCTCTTTTGATAAGTATCGTTTGGCCAGGAATCAATTGTTACTACTCGAGTACTCCGCGCCTGCTTTGGCGGATGTCATCAAACATCTACGAGTTCTTGCTGCTCAAAGGATCGCTCTTGAGCAGCAGCGGTTGTCGGATATTGAACGTGGAACGGAAAGCCAACAGGATCGATTTCGGATGTTATCCGAACGAGCCTGCTTGCGTGAACATGCTGGAGAAGGGTTGGTTATCGCGATGAAGAAGTGCAAACAGTCTTTGCAACCTTTCGATGCTCTTCCATTGTTTAACGGTCAGGGTTCTTTAGCGGATGGTCGCAGGAACATTCATGTTGTCAGGGATGCTTTAACGCAACTTGAATTGGCAGAGAAAGATTTGCCAGATAAGGTGGTGTCTCTCGGAGGGGATGTTGTTATTACAGATGATGATTACAAAGAAGTTTTGGCGAAAGATACGCTCCCGGGCAGGATAGAGTATTATCGTCAAAAGTTAGCGCTTAGATGGAATGATCTTCTGGATAAGTATTCTCGCGGAGGGGATGTCTCGGGGGCGGCTTTGGATTTATCGTTGCCTGGGGTTCCGGTAAGCGGGGTGGTCTTTATGAGCCTGTTAACGATTGATAAGGCGTCACGTGGTGTCGCTCTTGATAAATTGTCATCTTATCAGGCTCGATTATTAGCGATTAAAGACTATCGTGATGCCGCAATGCTTTTGGAGCAGGCTCAACGGCTGCCGCAGTTGGCGTCAGAGTTCAGGGAGGTTTTGAAGGCTCGTGCCGGGTATCTTAATGGAGTGATCTCTCGAGCAGGGAGTTCAGAGATCGAGTCTGAGGGGTTTCGTTCTATCCTTGCTGACGTGTTGAAAGAGGCGGATGCCGCTCGGGCTGTTCTTTCCGCTCAGGGAGGGAAAGGTCATGAGCCAACAACGGCATCATCGGATGCCTTGATGGTGTCGTTTAAGTAATCGCCTGCTCTTTCTTGACAAGTGAAAGATTATCGTTATAATTCAGACACATTTGCTTTATTGCCAATCAAGTCTTGGCAAAAAGGATCGCTCTTTACAGTTTTATTCCCCTGTAGCTCAGTTGGTAGAGCATGTGGCTGTTCACGAGCACGCCTTTGGCGGGCGAGCGGGTCACGATAAGTGCCTCGTTCGAGTGAAGCTTCGCAGGTGGTGAAAGGCGGGCGTGATGAAAGAAAAGCGCACGTATAATGATCGCCGGGAGTATCTCATCAAAGCCGTTTCTGCCCGTCGCAAGAGGGTGCGTGAAATGGCTGTTGCCTATAAAGGCGGCAGATGCGAGAGTTGCGGCTATGACCGTTGTATGGATGCTTTAGAATTTCATCATGTTGATCCGGCCCAAAAAGATTTTAATGTTTCCAGCAGGGGTTATTCACGCAGTTGGGAGCGGGTTAAAGTCGAGTTGGGTAAATGCATGATTTTGTGCGCCAATTGCCATCGAGAACTTCATGCTAAAAGTTAGCAGCCTTCGGTAGAAATACCGGAGTGATAAGTGGGCTAAGTCAGGAAAAGCCTCGCCTAAGCGGGGTCAATCCTGAGCTAGCAGTTGCTTTGAAAGAAGCAATGGGCAAGTGCAGAGACTTTACACCCACAGCCTAAAACCTTTAGTTTGGTCATGGCTAAGAGAAAGTCCGACTCTCCAAGTAATTGGAGTCAGAAAGTAACCACAGTGTCCGAGGTTCGAGCCCTCGCGGGGGAGCCATTTAGATAACTCCAGCGAACACCCGCTGGAGTGGTTTACAGAAAATAGCCCTTTGTCGATCGGTTGATCGAAAAGGGCTATTTTTATTTCATCGGGGGTGAAGCCAATGCTTTCGACGAAATAGGGCAGGAGTTCCTTAATTTCCATAGGTTTAGCCTTGTCGTAGATCTGGCTAAACTTTTTGAGCGAATTGTGCACGATTTCTGCGTTATAGATTTTTTGTTTCTTTTCATCCAATTCAAATCCAATGCGGTGGATGGTCTCTTCTAATTGAGATCTTTGCTCTTCCAGCGTGTTTAGCCGTTCTCCTATAGACTTATCCTTGAGGCCCTGAGCGGCCAGGACGTCAATAATATTGGATATTTGACCCTTTATCCCTACCAGTTTATTTTCATAGCCTTTTTTACTAGAAACGAGTTCCTCAAATTTTATATCCATTGATTCATTGGCTTTTGCCACGATCTGATCCAAAAATTCCTTATTCACAGAGAGTGAGCGTATTTTTTGTAAAACAACCTGCTCCACCTTGGCTGCCGGGACGTACTTCATTTCACAGCCATCCTTGCCTCCGTGAGAGTTCTTGGTACATTGATAGTAGTAATGGCGAGAGCCATTTTTCCCATGGGCGTATTTGGTGGTCATATAAGAATTGCACCAACCGCATCTGAGGAGTCCCTGCAGGATAAAGATGTGTTGGGTGAGACGTTTGGGATTTTTGTGGATTGGGGCGTTTTTATCGATAAGAGCATTGACTTGTTTCCAGAGACTTTTGGGGATTATGGCTTCGTGTTGGCCGGGGAAGATTTTCCCTTTATTGTACACTTCACCGATGTAAACGCGGCTTCTGAGTTTTTGAGTGACTGTTGTAGTGCTGAATTTCTTTCCTCCGTGAGTTCGTCCACTTCTTCCAGCGGTGTAATTCTTGGTGCGATAGCCGTTCTTGCTGAGCCAAAGGGTTACTTGCATGACTGAGCCAAGCTCGATGTATTTTTCAAACATTAATTTTACAAGCGAGGCTTCGGATTTGTTCGGGACAAGTTTTTTCTCGATAAGGTCGTAACCCAATACCTGTCCGCCATTCCAAAGTCCTTGCTCTGCTCGCCACGCCATTTTGTCTTTGGTTCTTTTGGATGTTTGTTCTCGTTCCAGTTCGGCAAAGACCAGGGTGATCTTAAGGGCGGCTTTGCCCATCGGGGTAGAGGTATCAAAATTTTCATCAAGCGAAATGAATTCTACGTTGTTTTTTTCAAACAACTCGGTCATTTTGTAGAAGTCCATCAAAGAGCGGCTGATTCGGTCGATCTTGGTGCAGATAACGGTGTTGACTTTCTTTTCTTTAATATCAGCGAAAAGCTCCTGAAGCTCAGGGCGATCAGTATTTTTGCCTGATTTGCCTTTTTCTGCGTAAATTTTGGCGATCTTCCAGGATGAATCCGAAGAGGTCTTATAATTGAGGAAACTTTGCATCTGGCTGATTTGGGTATCGACGGAACCGTCACGCATGTTGGCCTGCATTTCTGTCGACACTCGAGCATATATTCCGCAACGTTTTTCCATAAATTATCCCTTTTCGCTTGGTTATTCGCTTAGATAGTGTTAATATATCATAAAAGTTGGTGGGCAAGACTTCTTTTAAGGAAAAAATAGTTATGTTGTTTGATAGCAAACGGTCTTGAAATGCGAAAACACCCTTTTTGTAACTTTTTGAAATCATTCAGTTTTATGTAAATGTCGTCGATAAATATGCTTTTCGGCTGGTGATGGCCAGGGATGATTAGTGATGGTTGGGCGTGTCGGATAGACACTTTTTGGACACCAGACTTTTGGTATTTTGGGTGTAATTTATGCGTAATGAAATTGTAAATCTTTTTGCCAGATTAAACGACAGAAGTTGCCGGATTTTGGCGCTGGAGGCATTGCTGTTCTCGGGTGTGTTTGGTCTCGCGTACCGCTCCTGGGTCTTGTTCGGCGTTTTGCTTTTGTTGTTGTGGTCCGCGCTTGTTTTGTTCAAAAGTAAAGTTTTTGTAATGATTGCTTTAAGCTGTTTGTGGGGATTTATCGCGGCTTCCATTGGATATAGTTCTGGCGGTTGGCCTTGGGCTTTGGCTTGCGGGGCAGGAATGATGGTTATTGGGGTTTTGGCCCACGTACGGGAGTTGAATTTTTCGCTTAATTGCGATTGCCATTTCCCCGTTGTTTTTAGCTCAACTCATAGGTGGAGAAAACATTATTTGAATTAAATAGTCCATAGATATTTTCTATGAGAAACGTTCTCGCCATAATTTTCGTTCGTCTTTCTTTTTAATTCTCGCTGCTTGGCTTTATCTCGAACATTACAAGAATCAATCACAAGACCATTCCAACCAGCCGCTATAGTGTCCACAGTCGGTAGTAGGATCAAAGATTCCGGTTGTGTTGTCCACGATGTTCTCCCTGACCACAAATGCACGCCTGGAGCTATAATCTCTGAAGCAACGATAGCTGAGATATGTGTTCCAGGTTACACAAAAGCGTAAGGCATGTTTCTGTTAAATTAAAGCATCAAGTTTATGCTGAATACGGGATTGTTCATCATAACCCTGGCGAATATGAGGTCGACCATCTTATTTCGCTGGAACTGGGTGGCTCAAACGACATCGCCAACTTTTGGTCTGAAGCGGCAGATCCTCAGCCGGGGCTTCATCAAAAGGATGAAGTCGGCTTTAATTATGGTGCATGTCCTAGCAAATCAGCTCAACTGCAGGCCACGGATCGCTTCTTTCTAAAACAACCAGGATGCCTTTCCAAAATTTGGAGAATTGCGACTTGTATGTTACACTTTCGCTATAATTCATTTAATCAGATATCAACAGCATTAAAAGAAATCGAATGACATTTTTTAAAAGCCATGGGATATGGATTGTTTCTTGTTATGTCATAGCCAGCGTTTGGCTAACGGCCACCGCAGCGTCGGCGTATCACGTTTTTTCCACGCCGATATCCCAGCCGCAAATTATTTCAACTCCACAAATAATGACGCCCTCTTTAGAAGGTTCTCTGATGATCCCTGAGGCTGATGTTGCGATTCCTACGAGAAACCCTTTTTCTATGACAGGTGCGCCAGTCATGGCGGCGGCACAGGGAGCACCTTTTTCTCCTTCAGGCTTGAAGCTCAAGGCGATCATTTTGTCGAAAACGAACGGTGTTGTCATTGAGGATGCTGGTGGCGGGGTATACTTTTTATCCGAGGGTGAGACTGCTAATGGCATTCTTGTTAAGACAATCACAAAATCGGTCGTTGCCGTTGAAGTCAATGGCAATAAGGTTGATCTTAGGATTGGGGGGGAATGATGAGGGCAGTGATTTATTCAATCGCATTTTTGATGCTGACGACACAAATTGCACTGGCCGATGAACCTCCAACGCCAGCGGTAGTTTCTAGTCAGGTGATCGTGGCGCTCGACATTCGTGATTTAGACGTTAAAGATGCTGTCAAACTGATCGCGCAGAAGTCCGGCCTCAATATTGTTTCAGGGGACTCCGTGCAGGGGCGCGTCACGTTATATCTTGAAAACATTCCCGCTAAAGATGCGTTGGCGATGGTATTACAAATGGCGCATGCTGCATTTGAGGATAATGGCGGCGTTATCCAGGTCATTACTGGTCAGGAGTATGAGACGAAATACGGCCGTCCTTTTAGTCAGCGTGTTATTCAACGTTTGTTGCATCTTAAAGGAATGAAAGCCACAGCTGCCGCAACACTTATAGAAAGGTTCAGGAATCAGTTCGGCAAAGTTATTCCGGATGATGCTTCAGGCACGCTATACATAGAAGATATGCCTGTAAAGGTGGCAGAGATTGAGCAATACCTAAGAGAGGTTGACCTCGCTGTCGAGACTAGGATCTACTCGCTGAATTATCTCGAGGCGGAAGCAGCCGCAGCGAAATTGAATAGTTTTCTAACAAATGGCGTTGGCAATATTAAGCCGGATAAACAGTCGAACAAGATTTTTATTACTGATGTTCCGGCGAAACTTGATGAGATCGAAAAGTTCCTAAAAGTTGCCGATGTCCCGCGGAAGCCATTCGTTTTTGCTTTGAATTACGCTAAGGCCGACGATGTCAGTGCCGTTTTAAAGCAGTATTTAACACCCAACCTTGGCACGCTGGAGATCAATAAACGGTCTAATCAGGTTATTGTGGTGGATACTGAGGCCAAGATCAAGGAAATCGGCGAGGTAATAAAGCAGTTCGATCATAAGGAACAGGAAGTATTGATCGAGGCAAGGATTGTGCAGGTTACTCTGAGCGACACGTATAAAATGGGCATTGATTGGGATTCGATCGTCAAAAATACGCATGGCCTTGAAATGAAAACGAATTGGGGCGGTGTGGGCTCGGACGCCAAGGGGTCGCTTGCTATTGGAACCCTTTCTGATGACAATTATCATGCCGTTGTTGAGGCTTTAGGCAAAGCGGGCAAAAGTCATATTCTTTCCAATCCTCGGATCGCGGTTCTGAATAATGAAGAAGCTAAGATACTTGTTGGGACGACTAAGCCTTATGTCACTAGCACAACGACGACGCCAACATCCGGACCTGTTACCGTCTCTGAAGATATTAAGTTTATTGATGTTGGCGTTAAATTGCTTGTTACCCCTACAATTCACCCGGATGGTTTTGTCACAATGAAAATTCGTCCTGAAGTTAGCTCCACGGGTATTCCATTAAAGACAGGATCTGGAAATGAGATCCCGGTCATCGATACGTCCGAGGTCGATACAACGGTGCGCGTTAAGGACGGGGTAACGGTCGTGATCGGTGGTCTTATAAAGGAAGATAGAACTAATCAGGACTCTAAAGTTCCATTTCTTGGAGATATTCCGGTCGTTGGGCATGCATTTAAGAATACGTCCAGGACAAAAGATAAGACCGAGATCGTGATTTTTTTGACGCCGAAGATCATGACCGGGGATGTTAAATAGGATAGATATGCTTAGTCAAAAAGGTATTCGCATAATTGAGTTTGCTGAGGGCGCTGTACGCGTTTCCTGCGTGAATGGTAGAGGAAATGCGGTTAAACACTGCGCGATCCCGTTTTCTGTTGGCAAGGAACAGTCAGTCGTAAATCAACTGCAATCTTTTACTGGAGCAGCCTCTTTATACCAGCGTACGATTGTTTTGATCTCACGTGCGGCTTGTGTGATGGGTACATTCAAGTTGCCCTCACAGAAACAGAGCGAGCTTTTAAGTATGACGGAGTTTCAGTTCGCCCGGATGACACCCCAACGGCGTGGCGATATGGTCGTGGGGGTAAAATATCTTGAGAAGGCCTCTGCTACACAGTCGTTGGTGTCAGGGGTTATGGCGGTTAAGGAAAATTTAAAGACTTACTGGAATATTCTAGATCAGGGGGGGATTAGCCCCGATGTAATGACAGTTAATACTCAGAGGCTTTTACCGCTCGCTCGAAATATTTGGGGTGTTGGTTTGAACGGGGAAGGCCGTGTTCTTGGGTTGGCTCTTGACGGGGTGTTTTGGCTTGGTTTTTTTGCCCGTGGTGAAATGTTATTTTCGCGGGAAGACCGGCAGATCAATGACCGGGACTCAGCGCTGGGCGCTTTTATTGAGTATTGTCATGAAGAGTTCCCGGGGACTCCTGTTAAGGAAGGGATATTGCTTGGAAGCCAGGTTGATGTAGGCACGACAAGGACCGTGGCTGGGGTTCCTTTTGGCGTCCAGGAATTATCTACGGTCGCAAGGACGGTCGCAGATCAGGCGGCGTTTGAAGTTTCTCCTGTTGCTTATCTAGATCTTCTGCTGGCTAGGGACAATAAGGGGACATGGTTTGATTTCTTATCCGAGGAGATGAAAGCGAAACGTGACCGCGCGCAGACACTCGTTCTTGTCCGTCATGGGGTTATTATAGGATTAATGTTTTTGACAGGCTTGTTTCTCCTGGTTGGGAGTCAGGTTTATAAAGAAAAGGCTGAGATCCAGAGTTTGGCTCGAATGGTCGATTGGGATGCGGGTAAGGTTAAGACTCTTGAGGAGAAGTCTCTCAAGTTGTCAGCGGTTGAACGGCATTTTTCGGACAATGCGTCGGCCTCAGTGGTTTTTGCCGAGGTATCAAGGCTGTTGTCAAAAGAAGCGCGGTTAAACCAGATAGACTTGAAGGATGGTTTGGTGAATTTGCAGGGGGAGGCGGCCAGTCTGGACGCGGTTCGGGCATTTCAGACCGCGTTAACGGGAACAGCATTGTTTCGGGATGTTCATTTGGAAGGCATTGATAAACGTCCGACAGATTCAGCTCAAATCGTTATGTTTCGGATGACCATGAAGGTGGGGAAATGATCAAGGGTCTATTTCTGACATCTAATGAAAAGAAGTTGTTCCTGGCGGCTTGTGTTGTTGTTGGTCTTTTAATAACGACAATAGTTGTTCATTCCTGTATGAATTTCTGGTCGGGTATGGAGAAGCAAAAAGTTGAACTGAAACAAGAATGGAATTATTCTTCCGCGATATTGGCTCGGGCTTCAGCGATCGAAGAAAAAGACAGCTTCCTACGCAGTCGTTATCCTAAGTTGTTTGAGAATTCTTCTGATACCACGCGGTCAATGGCAGAGCTGGATAGCTCTGCCAAAGCCGCAGGCGTTCAGGTGGACATGATCAGGCCGATCCAGCAGGTGGCCAAAAATTCCGATCGATACGAAATGTCTGTTCGCGGCTCATGGGTTCAATTTATGAAATTTTTAACTGATGCAGAAAGCTCGGCTCATATTTTCGAATTTTCAAAGATCAGTATTCATCGCCAGAATCCAACAGGAGAACTTTTAGTTTCAGCGGAAGTCGAGAGGTTAAATTTTAGATAGGAAGAATTTTTTATGAAGAAGGCGTTACGTTTCTTTTCTGCTATTGCAATTGCGTTTATATTCATTGTTGAATCAGTTGCTCCTGCCTATGCCGCGCAATTGCTTCTTCCTGAACCAGGAAGCGCAGTGGCACTTAGCGGTATTCAGTTCGCTCCTTCACTTTTAAGAGGCCTTCAGATCAATCCGAATGATCCGCTTCGGTTGGATTTTATCATTTCCAAAGGGGAAGATGCGGCAGATCAGAAAGAGTTCACTACTGAAACAATAAATGCTGTTAAGTACTTCCTTGCGGCGTTGACTGTTCCCGAAAAAGATCTTTGGGTGAACTTGTCTCCCTACGAGAAGAACCGGATCATGCCTGATGGTTTCGCCAAGACCGCTATGGGGCGGGATCTTTTGGAACAGGACTACGTTCTTAAGCAGTTGTCGGCATCCTTATTGTCGCCAGATACAGATTCAGGCAAGCAGTTTTGGAGCGAGATTTACCGTGCGGCTTCAGAAAAGACCGGTTCGACCGATATCCCTATTGATAGTTTCCACAAGATCTGGATCATGCCCAAAGATATCCTGATTTATGAGAATCAAAAGGGCGCTATGATCGTTGAGAGCAGTTTACAGGTAAAACTTGAAGAAGATCTGGTAGCCGCAGGGCAGTTAAGCCAGGATCAGATATCGTCAGTAGCTTCAGAAAGCCCTGCCACTACAGATCTTATGCGCCGGGTTGTGGTGCCGTTGGTCGAGAAAGAAGTCAATCAGGGGAAGCATTTTGCAGTTGTCCGTCAGATTTACCATGCGGTGGCGTTGGCGCAGTGGTACAAGATGCGGCTTAAAGAGAGCATTCTTGGCAAACTTTACGCCGATCAGGGGAAGACTTTGGGGATCGATATTAATGATCCGGCGGTTAGAGAACGGGTTTATCAGCAATATCTTGAGGCTTTCAAGAGAGGGGCTGTTAATACCATCAAAGAGGAGGCCGATCCCACGACCGGTGAAATGCTGCCGAGGAAGTATTTTTCTGGCGGTGTGGTGATGAATGCCGCGGAAGCTACACGCACCACAAAGGATTCTTCGATTATCAAGGCGGTTGTTCTACCGGCACTGTCGATCGCGTCGTTCTCGCTGGCACTTTTAAGTACGCCTCCGGCTCAAGGGGCGATAACACCGCTTCCCACGGTACTAGGGCAGGCAGCGGGTGTTCTAATTCCCGAGAATATAACGGCCAGTCCGTTCAAATTTATAAGTCCAACGGGAGAGATCCTTACACCGGTTGCTGCCACAAACGCGCCGGCGATTTTTGTACTTCAGCGCACCAATTCAACTGTAGCGGGCGATGGGCAATTGGTCACGGGTCCATCGAATGGAGTTTTGTCGATCAATTATTCATTTCGTTCGGCGAATTTCGGGGGTGTTGCTAATCTTGACACGAATTTTCTTCGGGTTGCGACCATTAAAACAACCCGTGATTTCTTGAATGTTAATACCAATGGCCTTGATTCGTTGGCAGCGGCTAAACCTTCTACCAGTGCTCTTCTTCTGGCTGGTATGGCGCGTGAGTTCAATCAGGGGCGTTTATTGGCAAAGCAGGCATTTGGAAATGTAACGTTGGATGGGTTCAATATTTCTTCTAATGTTGTTGACCTCAGCGGAATAGGAAAAACAAATTTTTCTGTTACTCAAAAGCCAATTCTTGAGAACATTAATGAGTTCAAGGAGCAAACGGCCCTTGCCTTTGGGCAGACAAATTGGTCCATAGGAACTTTGCGGACAACGACTGTTACCAATATCCCGGGCGTATCTTCTTTTTATCAGGCTCCGATCTTGACGAATACCGGGGCAGTGTTCCCCGGGACGGAAGTTTATGGGATTTATACAACTAATGGCCAGACGGTTCCCTATGGACTGGTGGCAACTAATGTCTCGTCACAATTGACTGTCAACGCGCTTAACCAAATTCTTGCTAACATTCACCATGGCAATCCTTTTTATGCCAATAACATTAATGACCTGGTGGGTCAGTTGAACACGAACTCGGTTAATTACACGATTGATCCGGTGACGCTTCGGTCTTTTGTGCATACATTGTTGACTGCTGTTAAGAATAATCCTCATTTGGCAGGACCATGGAATTTGAAACAACAGACATTAACAGGGCTTCTGACACTTCCGACAACGTCAGTGAGCGGTATTCCTCAGCTATCCGGGAGTACTCTTTTGAATGTTTTTTATTCTCCGTTTATCAGTTCATTAGACATATCGACGACCCCAGGGCATATGGCGCTTTTTTCAGATTTTCTTAATGTGGGTTTAACTTGGGAGAATTATTATGGCCCGGATGATTCTGTTACAGCGATCATCAATCAAAGTTTTCAGAAATTTACAGCGTCCAATTTACAGCATAAGTTAACACCGCGTGATTTTTCGGATGCGCTTGATGTATTTAATAATGGTTTGGCATGGGACGCATTGACAGCTGCCAATGTGCTAAATTTTATAGATTGGCAGTTTCATAACAACTCTTTGCTTGGAGTTGGCTCTTATCAGGCAATGCAGGATTTTCTGGTTTCTCTTAATGGTTTGGGTTATATTACGCAAGACATTCAAACGCGCTATAACGTTTTACTGAAAGAGATTTCCGCACAGATTCCGGGTTCTGCAAGCGCCTCATCTGCTGGGAGAATCGAAAATTTGTTTGCTAAGAGTTGGGAACGGACCAGGGGCATTGCACAAAGGACGGGACTTGCTTTGGTTTCTCCTGGTGGAAGTAGTACAGTGAATGCGGCTCAGTCCGATCAAAAAGTAGCAGTGTCCAGTATTCAAGGCGGTATTAAGTTGGATCAGATTAATATGCGCCTGGAATACGACGGCGAGAATTTTAAGATGCCGACTTCAACTTTAGTGCAGTTGGAAGGACAGGCTGTGACTGGTGTAACCCCGGTATTCATTGGTATAAAGCCGTTTGATTTTACAAATTTTATTTCATTAACATCAATGCACAAATGATATGTTTTCATGATAAAACAGGCCATTGAAGAACAGGAATCAGTGCGGCAGGGTCTAATGCTTCCACTGTTAACAACTATTTAATTGCATCGCGACTGTTCACAAGTTTATTGGGAGATTACAATCCATGATTATCAAGAGTTCCTTCTGTAAGTGCCGGCGAGTTTTGTTCCTGGTGATTTCTTTAACAGTTTTTCTTTTCTCTGGAGAAGCACGCTCGGCGTGTAGCAATCAGCCTTCACCAGGCCTGACAACATCGCGAACTCAATACGTATGGCCGTCCAATGTTACGCTTAATTTGACGGCAGTTGCCGCTAATGGGTGGGCGACACAGAATTCAGGTATTTATGTTGGTGCTAGTAAGCAGTACATAACAAATAGTTCTGACTACATTACGAAGGCCTATGTATACACCTGGACGTCTCCATTGCCTGGCACCTACGCTGTAAAAGGTTACGCTGATTTTGCGAATAGTTGTACTACGTTTTCAGGGACGCTAACTATAACAGTGGCAGCACCAACTCCAACAATTGGTCTGACCGCCTCAGTCTCTAATGCGAATATTCAGCCTGTCAATATTGCCATGACGGCGACCCCGTCTATTAGTGGTTATGGTTCAGTTCAGAAAGTCGAATTTTATAACGGAGGGACTTTATTGGGAACAGTGTCTTCAAGCCCTTTTTCCTATACATGGAGTAATGCAAGTGCTGGTGCTTATTCATTAACAGCAAAACTTTATGCCACAGCGGGAACTGTTACATCGGCAGCAATCTCTGGAACAATTTATGCCAAACCTAGTTTTATTACTTTTGACAGCTCTTGTAAATTATAGGGAGAATTTATGGTCTGCGGCTTGCTAAGAAGAATTCCTTTGGGTGTTTTGTTGTGTTCTCTTGTTGCATCGGTTGCGTTTGCAGCAGACATTTCATCAACATCAACCAAAAGGGAATCAATGTTTTCGCGGGAGGGCCTCTCGTTCTCCGATCGGTCTCATAACTTTGGTGATAGTTGGGGGATTGCGCCCATCACGTTCACAAAAGTGATTCCATCTGGATCGAAGAATGCTTCTGCAACAATCTCTAAGGATCAAGCAGGCGCGTCGCAAACAGCGACATCTGCCCAAACCGATAAATCCACCTCTGCATCAACGGGGAGCACTTCGCCAACTACTGTGAAATCCATGGCGGTTGCTAGCGCTTTATCAAGTGGATCAGATTCTGGCGTGCAGAGTGTCGTCAAGAATGTTTCAGCTGACCCAAGAAGCGGTGGTCTTGTTATGGCTGTTCCGATTCCTGTCCCATCAGGGCGTGCAGGCATACAGCCCAATATAAGTCTTGGCTATAATTCCAGTTCACGTCAAATGGGATTCGCAGGCGTTGGTTGGGGACTTGATTTTGGGTCGATACAAATTTCAACTAAAAAAGGCATTCCCAAATATGACGGTACAGACAACTATGTCTTGGTTCAAAATGG
This sequence comes from Candidatus Omnitrophota bacterium, assembly GCA_015234065.1. Taxonomy (GTDB): domain Bacteria; phylum Omnitrophota; class Gorgyraeia; order Zapsychrales; family Fredricksoniimonadaceae; genus JADFWS01. The sequence continues at coordinate 7,968 of JADFWS010000005.1, read as the reverse complement.
CAGCGTTCAAAATCTTGTTTACGATTCTGTAGTAGGGTTCTATCGCAGCGAGAGAGAAGGGTCTTTTGCTAGAGTGCAGAAACAAACTTCAGGGTGGCTGCTTACGGACAAAAAGGGCGTGAAGTATTATTTTGGCAATACAGATGATTCTCGCCAGTATGACTCAGCCAACTCAGGGCATGTTTTTCAGTGGGCATTAAATAGGGTGGAAGATTTAAACGGCAATTATATGACCATTGTCTATATGGGAGATCAGGGACAGATTTATCCGCAGACGATCAGTTATACGGGTAACAGTTTGTCGACAATGGCGCCTTTTGCGCAGGTTAGCATCAGTTACGTTGGTGCAAATACGCCGAGCATATCTTATGGAGCTGGGTTTAAAGTTGTAACGGGTAAGAAGATTGACACGATTAGTATTTCCGTGAGCGGAAACCCGATCTTTCAGTATAAATTGGCTTACAAACAGAGCACTGGAACTAATCGTGACTTATTGCAATCCATCGTTCAAACTGGTTCAGACGGGGCATCACAATTGCCCCCGGTTTCTTTCTCTTACAATGATGGCGGGATGCCGCAGTTTCAACAAGTTTCTGGCTGGCAGATTCCTTCAAATTTTGTTCTAAATACGACATATAATGGGCAGCTTCTTGATTCCGGGGTCAGGATCCTTGATCTCAACGGAGATGGGTATCCCGATTTTATCCGCAGTTTCTTTTCTTCAGATACTTCCACTATTCAACAGGCTTTCGCCTACTTAAACTCAAAGAGTCAGGGCTGGACACTTAATAGTGGTTGGGCGCTTAGTCCGAATTCACTCCCCCTTTCTTACGTTGTTAATTTAGGAACGCCGCGTGCATATACGGGAGCGATTCTGGCTGATTTTAACGGTGATGGACTGCCAGACCTGCTTGGCTCTGAATTGGTTGTGAATTCCAGCGGTCAAACGCTTTGTGGCAATGCTGGGTATTTTAGCAGCAATTCCAACGGATTGTTTTCTCAAGATAGCGGATGGTCAATGCCTTCCGGAGTTAGTGTTTATAAGAAAGTTAGTAACGGGACATGCGTGTACGATTGTCCGCAGTCATTTAATGGCGCTTTATTAGGTGACGTAAACGGCGATGGATTTCCTGACGTTGTTCGTTCCATGGGGAATACGCATGGCATTTACATCAATCAGATTGGTTCAGGGAGTAAGAATTTCAGTTTGAACAATTCTTATTCTATGCCGGACTCCACGTTTACCGATTTCTCTCAGGGAGCTACCCTGATCGACATCAATGGTGATGGTCTTCAAGATATATTGTATCGCAAGGGGGGCGTGTCGCATGTGTTCCTTAATACCGGTACAGGGTGGGTAGAAGATACGAGTTCAGGCTGGAATGCTTATGCTCAATATGGCGATCTAACAGATAAAAGCACTCAAATCGTTGATGTAAATGGTGACGGTTTGCCGGACATGGTTATCACGACCAATGGCGATCGGGCCAACGCGAAGATCCTTCTCAATACGGGAAGCGGATGGAATTTGGTTCAAGGGTCTATGGGGGATGTCGACTTCTTTAATTATGGCACACAGTTCCTAGATGCTAATGCTGATGGGATGATGGGTTATCTTACGTATGAAACAGGCGGATCACCGGAGCTTTACCTTAACACCACCAAACCCGCCGATTTGTTAGTTGGCGTCAATAATGGCGTCGGCGCAGTTACGACGGTTCAGTATGATTCATCCGCACATTATTCTAACAAATATCTACCCTTTATCATGCAGGTGGTCAAATCCCTTACTGTTGCCGATACTATCTCGGGGGGTAGTTATACAACAAGTTATAGTTATGCCAACGGGAATTGGGATATTACCAATAGAGAATTCCAGGGATTTGGCACAGTAAAAGTTATTGATGCTGATGGCAATTATGTGCAAACAACATACGTACAGGATCATTGGTTGAATGGCCTTCCCAGCGATGTAAGCACGTTTGATGTTGCGGGCAAGCTTTATAGCAAAACAGTTAATCAGTGGCAAACACAAACGATCGCGACCAGCGGCAGTTTGACGTCCAAGTTTGTTTTTCTTGCCAGGACGGATAATTATCTTTACGAGGGCACTGCAACGCCTGTTCGCACAGCTCAGGAATTTACTTACGCAGAAAGCCCTCAATATGGTGACCCGACCCAGGTTGTTGATTATGGCGAAGTTGACCCGGTTACCGGGGTGGACACAAACCAGGATAAATTGGTAACCCAGCCACAATACGTGTATAACACGACACAGTGGCTCATTGGGGTTCCGAAGACATCTTTGACAAAGGATATTAACGGTAAAACAGTCGGCCAGACATGGTTTTATTACGACAACTCAACAGATAATAATGCCTCTCCTTCATTGGGTTTGCTGACCTCCAAGGTGAATTGGCTGGGAAGTGCAACTCTGCCCGATCCTAAAACAACCTATACATACGACTCTTTTGGCAATCTTTTAACTACGACAGATCCTAACGGCAATGTTTCGAGTGTTGTTTATGATACGGGTTATTATGTTTTTCCTCTTACAACTGTGAATAGTCTTAAGCAGAGGGTAACCCGTCAATACTACGGTATTAATGGCGTGCCTATCGCTGGCGGTGTTTGGGGACTGCTTAGCAGTGTCACTGACGCCAATCTTAAGACCACGATCTCAACGTACGATACTTTTGGCCGAGTTACGGCAGAGATCAATGCGTTGGATTCTGTGACTTACCCTACAACTTCCTATGAGTATTTAACAAATACGACTTATCGAGTCCTTGTTACGCACAGGCGAATCGAACATGGCCTGACAGCAACATTGGATTCGTATGCTTATGTTGATGGTTTAGGGCGAACGCTGGCTGTAAAAACCCCCTCGGCAACGGCCGGTCAATATGTTGTTTCCGGTCAGGTGACGTTTAACAACAGGGGGCTGGTGACCAAGCAGTACCCACCATTTTTTTCGAGCAGTGATTACAGTGTTCTGGAATTGCCTAGTGTCGCGACATCAGGCACTTCCTATGATTATGATGCTCTGGGACGTAAAATTAAGACCACTTTTGCCGATGGTAGTTACGCATCAGTAAGTTTTTCTCCGACATCGACAGCTGTTGTTGATCCTAATGGGCATAAGACGGCGCAGGTGCGCGATGCCCGGGGAAGAGTGGTGAATATTCAGAATTACACCGGAGCAGATGGTCGGTCTACAAATTATCCGGCACTGACTTATGCCTTATATGCAACAACGACTTACGGCTACGATGTTCTTGGAGATCTCTTGACGGTGACAGATACCAAGGGGAACGTGACGACTATGACTTACGATAATCTTGGTCATAAGGTCACAATGAATGACCCGGATATGCACGCTGTAAGTTATGAATATGATGTTTTGGGGGAGCTTACAAAGCAAATTGATGCCAAGAATATCGCGTTTGCGTTTACATATGATGCTTTAGGTCGGCCATTGACGAAGTCCCGTGCTGATACAGGCACTGATAATGTGTCCTATACCTATGATTTGGCTACTGCGAAGAATTCCAAGGGTCGATTATCGTGGGTTAAGTACTCGTCTGGTCAGGCTGTGTTTGGGTATGATGCCCTGGGGCAGGAAACTTCGGCGGCAAAACTGGTTGATGCCACGGCTTATGGAGTAAAACGCTCTTATGATGCGCTTAATCGAATTAAATACTTGGAATACGCGGATGGTAAAACATCCGTTATCTACGGCTACAATGCTGCGGGGCAGTTGAACACTGAAACCCTGCAGGTATATACCAACGGCGTCCAGGTTCCCCAATCAATTATCACCGGAATTGACTATACCGCCAATGGCAGTATTCAGAAAATTACGTATGGCAATGGTGCATTGGCCGGGTATGTATTTGATCCGGTGACTTTGCAGTTGAAACGGCATGTTGTAACAGACAAAAACAGTGTAGCTATTCAGGATAATAATTACACGTACGATTCTTCCGGGAATATTCTGCGTATAGATAACGGCATCAAAGGAACAGCCAAAATCTATACCTACGACGAGCTCAATCGTATGATCAGCTCCAAGGATGGCGCTGATGCTGTTATTGCGTACCAGTACGATGAACTGGGCAATATTAAGCAAAAGGGCAATCTTGTTTATACTTACGGCGAGAACGCCGCTGGCCCTCACGCAGTAACCAGCATTACCGACGGCTCGAGCATGACTTATGATGCCAACGGCAATATGTCGAGTTACCGCACCGCGACAAAAACCCAATATTATACCTACGACACCTATAACCGGTTGACTAAGGTCGAGGCAGTCGATGTTGGTACGGTCACGCGTTACACAGTGGCAACTTATTCCTACGATGGTGATGGCGGACGGACCAAGAAGACCGTCTATGTGAATAACGGAGATACGGTCACGCCAGTGACAACTGCCTACGCCGGCGACTTGATCGAGGATACGAACGGGATACAGACGAACTCGATCTTTCTTGGATCTTCTCGTGTGGCAACTTATGACGGTACTAAAGTTCGCTGGTTGATTGGCGATCACCTAGGTTCTACCAGCATTGTGCTTGATGAAACATCGACCATGACGGAGAAGATCGAGTATACACCTTGGGGCGAGGTGAAGAGTTACGACAAGTATGGAACTGGCCCGGAAGTGGCACAGTTTTACTTCACGGGGAAGAAGCTGGATGATGAGACGGGGTTGTTTTATTTTGGTGCGCGTTATTATAATCCAAAGTTAGGGCGATTCCTGACGCCGGATACAATAGTCCAGAGTCCGTATAATCCGCAGACGTTGAATCGATATTCGTATTGTAACAATAATCCGATCAATCTAACGGATCCGACCGGACATTCGTGGTTGAGTAAGGTGTTTAGTAAGATAGGGGACTTTTTTACCAGTGGTCCCGGTGCTTCGATTATGCAGGTCGTCGGTGTTGTGGCGGCGCCGTTCACAGGGGGCGCCAGTTTATATCTTGCCTATGCGGGAATGGCATTGGGTGGGTATCAGGCGTATCAGACAGGAGGACTAGGAGGATTAGGCATATATGCCGCGGGCATTGGTGTTAGTATGGTGACTGCGGGGGTGGTCAATCAATGCTGGGGGGCAGCGATAGGCGGATTCTTCGGCGGGGGGATTATGGGGTCAACCCTTGCCATGGCAACTGTAGGAGGTATTTCGGGAATGATATCGGGAGCGGTCATGACTGGCGCTACCGGTGGAAACTGGAATCAGATTGGGACTGCAGCGTTAACGGGTGGTGTATCGGGTGCTGCTGTTGGTGGCGCTGTTGGGTATGTTGGTGGTGTGGTACGGGCAAATGCTGCGGCAAGGGCAAGTGCGTTAGCACAGGGAAATGCCTCTAATGGTGGTCAATCAGGTAATGCGTTAAATACAGATGGAAAACCAGGCGTTGGGAACGGCAGTGGTAATCAGGGAGCAGATCGAGGCTCGCGTTATATCGGTGATAAAGAAGCACAATTCATTAAAGATAATGGGTTCGTACCCAATACCCACGCAGACGGTACTGCAAAGAATGTTTTCTATACTAATGATGCGCCCATCTCTTCAGGTAGTCAGGCGCAACAGGTGTATCAGTTGGAAAATGTTCCTACACATAGGGTTTCTTTCAGCACGGATGGGGTTACGAACATATATGGGGGCAATGTGTCTGGAGGTTCAGGGGTGGAGATGGTGACCAGACAGAAGATCAGTGTTGATGTTATCATTGAAAGTGTATCTCCGTAAGTCTTGATAATAACTTCTCGCTGTATATAAAGTCGGAGGCAATATGGATTTGATTAAAATTTATGACTTAAAGAAAGATATTAAAACCATTTCGGATATTCAGAGCGCAACCACTAATACCGATGATTATGGACTGGTGCCTGAAAACGGGCTGTTTTGTTCCGACGAATGGTGGGCCGCTGTTGATCAAGGAGTGATTGAGAAACATACAATAGACGGTTTTATTTCAAGAGTTTACAAGACCGGGCATAATGATTTTGACCAGTTTGATATTAAGGCTAATGACACGACAACATCTTGGGGCATGATGGGGCGTAAAGAGTATTATGTTATTGGTAATAAAATCAAGTTGGTTTATGTAATGCAAAAAAACAAAAAGAAGTTCTATAAAGGCGATTCATGTGAAAGTAAGCAGATTTTAACAATAGAGGTTCAAAATGTTGAAGGTATTCCGCCGTTCCCTTTCCCAGGGTTTGAAATGGCCTAAAGAATACCTTCGGTGGTTTAAGGATAGGATATGGATTTTTCAGGGATGACACTTAATGAACGACTGTTTGAAGCAAAATTGCTGGATCAATTCCAGGCTGCAGCAAATGCCAAAGACAGGAAAACGCTAATTGATATTCTTGGGAAAGTTAATGTCAAACCTAAAGAGGCGGAGTGGACAATCGATACGATTTTCAATAATTCAGAGAAATACGGGTTCAAAAGGCAGGAATGATGGCACGCTATTGGTTTAAGCCAAGGATAATGGGAAAGTGGGGCATGGGTATGCCGGTTACCTGGCAGGGGTGGGGGGTTTTCTTTTTGTTCGCTGTTGCAGTTATCGTCTTGGCTGATATTCTGGGTTTCTTTAATGAAAACCTCAAATATGTGTCTTTCCCCCAAAGTCTATTGTTTCTGTCGGGAGGAATTTTCTTGTCCGTTGGTTTTTGTTATTTGGTTAGGGACAAGGTTGAGGGCGGCGTTGGTTTTTGGGATAAAGTTACGCCCAAAGAATAGACCAAATACCCCCCCCCGGGGGGGGGTCAAAGGCCCCCGGATTCCTATAGGAACCGTGGCCGGGAATGGGGGATAAATAATCGTTCGTTTTTTCTCCCGGACTTCCTGCCGCTGTTTCTAAAGAAAACCGACATCTTTTTACCTATTACTATGAAAATTGTTAAAAATCGAATTGGAAATGCTTGTTTTTTAGCCTGCATTGAATCATTTCTTTATGATAACAAGATTAATCTTTCACAGGAGGAGATGATAAGAGAACTTCAACCATTAGATCAATCGCCTGCGCTATGTTCTCCCGATGGCATTGTTCCCATTGCGAATTTCGTTAAAGTATGCGATAAATTTGGAGTAAAGTTCGAAGATATTGGATATACATTCCCGATTCCACGTGAATTTGAGGATGGCTCTCTCCTAATTACTTTGCATGGCTCGCAAAGGCACTGTGTGCGATTTTATGAACTTTATAATGACCACAAACTTGGGATTATGGACCCAGACTTTAATAAAAATAATAAGAAAGAAGAGTTTTCGATACGGGATGAAAAATATTTGATCGAGAATAAATGTCAATTTCATAAAATTTATTTAAAGAGCTGCCTCCAATCGAAGAATTGACCGCGTAGGAACGTTGGTTGTCCAGTTATTACATGCTGGCCCCGGTTGTCTAGACCAATCTTTCTCTGCGTGGGCGGCTTAAACTTCCTGCGGGACCGCCACCGCCGAGCCTGTTAATTCCAGCCCTGAAAATACTGACCAAGGCGTCTTGTAGCCGAGCGACGAATGCCGCCTCGCCATGTTGTAATCATCAAAGAACTCAAGTATTCCTTCGTGAACATCTGGGATCGTCTGATATCCCTTAATGTAAATATCGTCATACTTGAGCGTCCGCCAGAGCTGAGCCCTCCCCGTTAAATGTGACCATGTATAATTAGAGCCTTGCGGGGCTAAACGCCCAAAGGAGGCTCGAACATGAAGCGCAAACGGTTCACGGAAGAACAGATCATTCAGGTTTTGAAGGAAGCAGATGCAGGGTTGCCAGTTGGCGAATTGTGCCGGAAATACGGCATAAGCGATGCAACGCTGTACAACTGGAAAGCAAAGTACGCAGGGATGACGGTTGCTGATCTTAAACGGTTAAAGACACTGGAAGAAGAGAATCGCAAGCTCAAAACGATCGTGGCTGAGCAGATGCTTGATATCCAGTGTTT
>JADFWS010000059.1 GCA_015234065.1 Candidatus Omnitrophota bacterium | reverse complement strand
ATAATGTTGACAGAAAAACAAACAAGATGTAATATCTCTGCATGCGTTTGATATTAAATCAAAAATAACAGGAGGGTTTATGGTTGGGACCATGGATTTCAAAGTTGAGAAAATGTATCGATTACCGGATGCGGGGAGTTTAAAGGCATTTGCGGATGTATCCGTGAACAATACGCTCGTCATTAAAGGCCTGCGCGTTGTGGACGGGAAGAAGGGCCTTTTTGTGTCTATGCCGCAGGAGCAGGGTAAGGATCAGAAGTGGTATGATCAGGTATTATGTAAGTCTGCAGAAACGCATGAAGAGATCGCGTCGGTCGTGATCGACGAATATAAAAGGAAGTGATTTTAGAAAAGGGGCGCTCTGGTGGACACTTTTCTTTTTCGGTTGGGGCCGGAAAAGGATGGAGGGGGAGGGTGTTCAATGGGAAGAGCGCCCCTTTTTTAGGGTTTTTGCGGGGAATTTTTATTTATTTTCTGAGAAAAGCGATTTCTCGACGATAACTTTCTTGATTTAGGCTATTGCAATTTTTTAGATTCAGGAGTATATTTTAGTTAACAGCGTGGCCCCATCGATGTATGGGACCTAACACGGCCGAAAAGGCCGTGACCATTACGGGCAATGAAGCCCGAAGATATAAAGTAAGGAAGCTTTAAAAGTTCCGCCCAGTGAGGCGGACGCAAGACGAAGGCGTCTTAACACCACACATCTGTGGTTTTAAGGCGCCTTTTTTGTTTGTATTTGTGGGTACAAAAACAGGAAAGATTAAAAAGGGGGAGTTAATGGAAAGAGTTTTAATATTGGGACGGGATTCTCCGGAAGTCTTTTTACCGTTTGGGCGGGTATATTATCCGCAGCCCAAAAGGGTTCAATGGATAAGTTTGTCATAACAATAAAAAGGAGAGATTAAATGAATACAGGAGATACAGCGTGGGTATTGATTTCAACAGCCCTGGTTATGCTCATGACGCCGGGCCTGGCGTTCTTCTACGGAGGGATGGTTCGAAGGAAGAATGTTTTAAGTATTTTAATGCAGTGCTTTTTTGTCCTGTGTTTGGTTAGTGTGCTCTGGGTAGTGTATGGCTATAGCCTTTCGTTTGCTCCGAGCACCGGGTTTTGGGGTGGATTTGGCTGGTCGATGCTCAACGGTGTTGGGCTTGAGCCGTACAATGATTATTCAGCCACGATCCCGCATCAGGCTTTTATGATCTTTCAGGCCATGTTCGCGGTGATCACGCCGGCGCTGATCATTGGCGCTTTTGCAGAGCGAATGAAGTTTTCATCATTTGTGGTGTTCATTGTTCTGTGGCTTACCCTTGTATATGCGCCTATCTGCCATTGGGTATGGGGCATGGGCGGGTTTCTGCGCAATATGGGAGCGCTTGATTTTGCAGGTGGAACCGTTGTCCATATTAATGCCGGGATCGCGGCATTGGTGACGGCGCTCATGATCGGGCCGAGAAAGAATGCCGCAAAACACATTCCTTCTCCGCATAATTTGCCATTTGTAGCGCTGGGTACGGCGTTACTATGGTTCGGATGGTTTGGATTTAACGCGGGGTCAGCACTGGCAGCAAATGGCCTTGCGGTTAATGCTTTCGTGGTGACAAATACGGCGGCTGCGGCGGCTGGTTTGAGCTGGGCCATGATCGAATGGGTGCGTAACGGCAAGCCAACGCTGTTTGGTGTGGCATCTGGTGCTGTGGCGGGCCTTGTCGCGATCACGCCTGCGGCGGGTTTTGTGAATGTGTCCGGGGCTTTGATCATCGGGCTTCTGGTCAGCGTGTTCTGTTATATTGCCGCGGCGATCATTAAGCCGAAACTCGGGTACGATGATGCGCTGGATGCGTTTGGTGTCCATTGTGTCGGCGGTATCTGGGGCGCTTTGGCAACGGGCCTTTTTGCGACCAAGCTGGTCAATGCGGCTGGCAACGACGGGCTCTTTTACGGGAATCCGGCGCAGTTTATGATCCAGGTGAAAGCCGTTGCGGTGACGCTCATTTATTCGACGGTTGTGACCGCGATCCTGTTCAAGGCTATTGACCTTGTGATGGGCATGCGCGTGGTATCCAAGGATGAGGATATTGGGTTGGATCTGACCCAGCATCATGAGCGTGCGTATACGATGTTAGAGTAAACATAAAATTATTAAGGAGGATACTACAATGAAACTTGTTATTGCGATCATCCAGCCCAGTAAGCTTGATGATGTTAAAGAAGAGTTGTATAAGGTGAATGTTAACCTGATCACGGTGAGCGAGGTCCTTGGGCATGGCCGTCAAATGGGAGTCACGGAGATTTATCGCGGCGCCAGGGAAATGGGGAACTTTCTGCGCAAGGTTCGGCTTGAGATCGCGGTGAATGATGATTTCGTCGAGCCTACGGTCAAGGCGATCATCAAAGGCGCCAAGACCGGAGAGATGGGGGATGGGAAGATCTTTATTCAGTCTCTGGAACAGTGTATTAGAGTAAGGACCGAAGAGCGAGGGAATATCGCGATCGGATAAGGAATATGCGCAAGTGATACGTGGGCATGTGGGCAGGGTTGCCAACATGCCCACTTTTTTTTATCCAGGGTTACCAAGAACAGGCTTTTGGACTTGTATAGGTGTAGATGGGGCGTAAAGAAGCGCCTTGGCTATATGTAATGAAGTATAAATGGGCATTGATGTCCTCTTTGAAGACGCCGTCGTCTTCGAAGAGGATTTTTTATTTTAGCTTCTTCAGCTGTTCTGAAGAAGAGCAATAACCAAGGAGGTTGGCATGGCTAAGAAAATGAGGAAGATCGCTATTTATGGAAAGGGTGGTATCGGTAAATCGACGACGACCCAGAATACGGTGGCCGGATTAGCCGAGATGGGAAAGAAGGTCATGGTCGTTGGATGTGATCCCAAAGCGGACTCGACACGCCTTCTTTTAAATGGGTTGGCTCAGCAAACAGTGCTCGACACTTTACGCGAAGAGGGTGAAGACGTGGAGCTGGATGCAGTTCTCAAGGGTGGTTATGGTGGGTCGCGATGTGTTGAATCTGGCGGCCCAGAGCCGGGTGTCGGTTGCGCTGGCCGCGGTATTATCACCGCGATCAATCTTTTGGAGCAATTGGGGGCGTATGGAGAGGACAAGGATCTGGATTACGCGTTTTACGATGTGCTCGGCGACGTGGTCTGCGGCGGATTTGCCATGCCTATCCGTGACGGAAAAGCCCAGGAGATTTATATCGTTGTCTCCGGTGAGATGATGGCGATGTATGCGGCGAATAATATTTGCAAAGGTATTGTGAAATATGCCGATGCGGGCGGTGTGAGGTTGGGCGGCCTTATCTGCAACAGCCGCAAAGTTGACAATGAGCGGCAGATGATCGAAGAGCTTGCCAAAAAACTCGGTACGCAGATGATCCATTTTGTCCCGAGAGACAATATGGTCCAGAAAGCGGAGATCAACCGGAAAACGGTCATTGATTTTGATCCCAAGCATCCCCAGGCGGATGAGTATCGTACGCTGGCGCGCAAGATCGATGCCAATACCAATTTTGTTATTCCGAAGCCCTTGACGATCGAGGAATTGGAGAAGCTTTTAATAACGTTCGGTATTGCCAACTGATCCGGGAGGAGAAAATTATGGCGCACGTACTTGTTCGTTCTATTGTCAGGCCAGAGAAAGCGGACGCGGTCCTTGCAACGCTATTGGATGCCGGGTATCCGGCTGTTACCAAGGTGTCTGTGTTCGGCCGCGGAAAACAGCGCGGGCTCAAGGTCGGGGATATTCATTACGATGAGCTTCCCAAAGAGTTGCTGATGACGGTCATTCCCGTCGATGATAAGGATTTTGTGGTCCAGCGCATTATGGAAGCGGCCCGCACCGGGTCCAAAGGGAATTTCGGGGACGGCAAGATCTTTGTTTCTCCGGTGATTGAAGTGTATACCGTGAGCACTGGAAAAAAAGAAGACTAAGCGGAGATAAGACGATGAAAGACATCATGGCGATCATCCGGATCAATAAGATGAATGAGACCAAGAAAGCGCTTGAAGAGGCCGGGATTACTTCCATGACCGCGACAGGCAAGGTTCTTGGCCGTGGAAAAGGAAACGTGGATTACCGTGTTTTGAGCGGGGCGCAGGAAGGCCGTGAAGAGGCCATTGCCCAACTCGATACGAACGGCCCCAGGTTGATTCCCAAAAGGCTTATTACCGTTGTCGTGCCTGATAACCTGGTGCAAAAGACGGTCGATGTGATCATCAAGGCCAATCAAACCGGCAAGGCCGGCGATGGAAAGATATTTGTCCTTCCGGTATTGGAATCTCATCGGGTCCGTACTGCGGAATCAGGGGATAAGGTATTGGATGAGTAAGAAACAGCAAGGAGCGTATTATGTCGCCAGAAAATAAGATTCAGGACGCGCAGTCTATTAAAGAAGAGATGCTCGGGTCATATCCGACCAAGACAGCCCGTAAAAGGCAGAAACAGTTTGTCGTGAACGAGCCGGGCCTTGAAGCTAAGCAGGAGATCCAGGCCAATGTAAGGACACTGCCAGGCATTATTACCCAGCGCGGCTGTTCCTATGCCGGTTGCAAAGGCGTTGTGCTTGGTCCGACGAGAAACATTCTGAACATTACGCACGGGCCCATCGGCTGCGGGTATTATTCGTGGCTCACGCGACGCAATCAGACCCGTCCGGAAAGTGATACGGATGACAATTTCATGCCGTATTGCCTCTCAACGGATATGCAGGATGAGAACATTATTTTCGGCGGGGAAAAGAAGCTGAAAAAAGCGATCGAAGAAGCGGTGGATATTTTCCATCCCAAAGCTGTGGGCGTTTTTTCGACATGCCCCATCGGGCTTATCGGGGATGACGTGCATGCTGTTTCAAAAGAAATGAGTGAAAAGACGGGGGCCAATATATTCGGTTTCAGTTGTGAAGGCTATAAGGGTGTCAGCCAATCGGCAGGGCATCACATTGCCAATAATCAGCTGTTCAAGCATGTGATCGGAAAAGGAAAAGCATGCAAGGCCGGCAAATTCAAAGTAGCCATGCTCGGAGAGTATAACATTGGTGGAGATGCCTTTGCTTTGGAAGAGCTGTTCGATAAGTGTGGCATTACGTTGGTGGCGACGTTTAGTGGAAATTCCACGTATGAGCAGTTTGCTTCTGCGCACCTGGCAGACCTGACGGTCGTCATGTGCCATCGGTCGATTAATTATGTGGCCGATATGATCGAGAAAAAGTACGGAGTCCCGTGGTTCAAGGTTAATTTTATCGGGGCTGAAGCGTCGGCCAAGTCGTTGCGGAAGATCGCGGAATATTTTGACAACGCGGAATTAAAAGCGCGGGTGGAAAAGGTGATCGCTGAAGAAATGGCCAAAGTAAAATCAGCACTCGACGAGATCAAGCCCAAGGTTGAAGGCAAGACCGCGATGCTTTTTGTCGGCGGTTCACGCGCCCATCATTATCAGGAATTGTTCAAAGAAATGGGCATGAAGATCCTGGCGGCGGGCTATGAGTTTGCGCATCGTGATGATTACGAGGGCCGTGATGTCCTGCCAACGATCAAGGTCGATGCGGACAGCCGTAATATCGAGGAGCTTCATGTCGAGGCGCATGCCAGTGAGTATCGCCCGCGCAAGACCAAGGAAGAGCTTGAGGCGTTGGCCAAGAAGGGTTTTGAATTCAGGGATTACAAAGGCATGATGCCGGAAATGGATGCCGGGACGCTGGTCATTGACGATATTAATCACTTTGAAACTGAGATCATTATTGAGAAATACAAGCCTGATATATTCTGCGCCGGGATCAAGGAAAAGTACGTGATCCAGAAGCTCGGGATGCCGCTCAAACAGTTGCATAGTTACGATTACGGCGGGCCGTATGCGTCATTTGCCGGTGCGATCAATTTTTACCGTGATGTGGAGCGGATGCTGAATACACGGATCTGGAAACACATTAAAGCGCCGTGGCATAAGGTCGAACCGCTGGCCGCAGTCTTCATCAACGCAACGAATTAGGAGGAACTATGCTACTTCGACATACACCCAAAGAGGTTAAAGAGCGTGAAGCTCTGACGATTAATCCGGCCAAGACGTGTCAACCGATCGGTGCCATGTATGCGGCGTTAGGGATCCATAACTGCCTGCCGCACAGTCACGGAAGTCAGGGCTGCTGTTCCTATCATCGCAGTATGCTGACCCGCCATTACAAGGAGCCGGTCATGGCTACGACCAGTTCTTTTACAGAGGGGTCTGCTGTTTTCGGAGGCCAGGCTAATTTACTTGCGGCAGTGGAAAATATTTTCGCGCTGTACAAGCCGGATGTTATTGCGGTCCATACGACGTGCCTTTCGGAAACGATCGGTGATGATATTCCGCAGATCGTCAGCAAGGCGGTTGAGGAAGGGAAAGTCCCTCCGGGAAAATTTGTTATTCATGCCAATACTCCGAGCTATATCGGTTCTCATGTGACGGGGTTTGCCAACATGGTTAAAGGCATGGTGAAATATTTTTCCGTGAGGACAGGCGTCAAAGACAATCAGGTCAATATTATTCCAGGCTGGGTTGAGCCTTCGGATATGCGCGAGATCAAGCGCCTGACAGCGGAAATGGGCGTGAAAAGTATTATGTTTCCGGACACATCCGAGATCATGGACAGCCCGCAGACAGGAAAATTCGAAATGTACGGGAAGGGCGGGGTCACGATCGACGAGCTTCGGGCGTCGGGCGACAGTATTGCGACGCTGGCGATGGGGCATGAGGCGTCAGTTCCGGCGGGTGAATTGCTTGATTCGAAGTGCAAAGTCAAATTGTATGAATTGGATGTGCCGATCGGCCTGAAGGCGACGGACCGGTTTATCAAGACGTTAAGCGATGTCATGAATGTGCCGGTCCCGGAATCCATTGAACGTGAGCGCGGGCGCCTGGTCGATATCCTGACGGACAATGAACAGTATTTCTACAATAAACGGGTGGCACTGTACGGCGATCCGGACCAACTTATCCCCATGTGTGAATTTCTTGTGGATATCGGGATGCGGCCGGTGTATGTCGTGACAGGAACGCCGGGGAAATACTTTGCTGCGCGCATGCCAGAAGTCCTTAAAGATATTCCCGAGGCAAAATTCCGCCAGGGGCCGCAGGCTGATATGTTTTTGGTGCATCAGTGGATCAAGAATGAGCCGGTTGATCTTTTGATCGGCAATACCTGGGGAAAATATATTGCGCGTGACGAGAATGTTCCGCTCATCAGATTCGGATTCCCGATCATGGACCGGGTAGGCCATTCGTATTTCCCGAATGTCGGTTATACGGGAGCAATTCGCCTGATCGAAAAATTATTGAATGCGATCCTCGACAAGCGTGATCGTGAAGCTCCAGAGGAGAAGTTTGAATTAATGTTCTAGGAAGGACGCGTGCGTGATGCCAGAAGTGCGGATCCTCAAAGAACGTGAGCGCCAGATCCTGCGGAAGGGTTCCGGGGATCAGGACATGGCCTGCGAACAGAAAAGCCTTGCTGGTTCTGTGAGCCAGCGCGCCTGCGTCTTTTGCGGATCTAGGGTCGTGCTTTATCCGATCGCGGACGCACTGCATCTGGTTCACGGCCCTGTCGGGTGCGCGGCGTATACGTGGGATATCCGAGGCTCACTGTCTTCCGGAGCGCAGCTGCACCGGTTGAGTTTTTCAACAGACATTCAGGAAAAAGAAGTTATTTTTGGCGGCGGTGAGAAGCTTTATGCCGCGCTGAGCGAGCTCATCGACGCGTATCATCCGAAAGCGGCTTTTGTGTATTCCACCTGTATCGTCGGCCTGATCGGAGACGATGTGAATGCGATCTGTAAACGTGTCGCCAGGGAGAAAGAAATCCCGGTATTGCCGGTCCACTCAGAAGGTTTTAAGGGGACAAAGAAAGACGGATACCAGGCGGCCTGTGATGCGCTGGCCCGACTGGTGGGGACGCGTTCACCCGAGGGCATTAGTCCGTTCAGTATCAATATCCTGGGTGATTTTAATCTGGCCGGCGAGATATGGATGATCCGTAAATATTATGAAGATATGGGGATTCAGGTGGTGGCCACGGTCACAGGGGATGGTCGTGTCGATGATATTTGTAAGTCGCATGGCGCCCGATTGAATGTTGTCCAATGTTCAGGCTCGATGACAAAACTTGCCGAGCATATGAAGCAGCGCTACGGGATCCCGTATATCAAGGTATCATATTTTGGCGTTGAGGATATGGCAGATGCCCTGTACAAGGTCGCAGAACATTTTCCGGAGAATCCGAAAATTTTGACGCGCGCCAAAGATATTGTGAGGCAGGAAGTTCAGGCGCTTATGCCGGAATTGAAACGTTATGCACAGGCATTGCAGGGAAAAAAAGCTGCGATCTACGTCGGAGGTTCTTTCAAGGCGTTTTCTCTGGTGCGGGCACTTAGGCTTTTGGGCATGAAAACCGTTTTGGCCGGGTCACAAACCGGCAACAAAAGTGATTACGAACAGTTAAAAGAACTTTGCGACGAGGGGACCATTATCATTGATGATGCCAATCCGCTCGAATTGTCCAAATTCGTCAAAGAAAAGGATGTTGATCTTTTGATCGGCGGAGTGAAAGAGCGCCCGATCGCTTATAAGCTGGGGCTTGGGTTTTGTGATCATAACCATGAGCGCAAAGAGGCATTGGCCGGGTTTACGGGGATGCTTAATTTTGCACGCGAAGTGTATTCTTCGGTCATGAGCCCGGTTTGGCGTTTTGCACCGCGTCGCGGCGGAGAATACAGGTCATCACTGTCAATCGGGAGGGAAGATCATGGCCAGCGTATCTCAGAGCCATTTTGTTGCCACTCGTAATGCCTGCAAGCTGTGCGCGCCTCTGGGCGCGGCGCTCGTGTTCAAGGGTATTGAACGCGGTATGCCGCTTTTGCACGGGTCGCAGGGGTGCTCGACGTATATTCGCCGGTATCTGATCAGCCATTTTCGTGAGCCTGTGGATATTGCATCGTCTAATTTCAGTGAGGAAAGCGCGGTGTTCGGCGGGGCAAAGAATCTGGCCATGGCGCTTAGAAATGTGACGGCGCAATATCGCCCAGCGTTGATCGGTATTGCCACGACCTGCCTTTCAGAGACGATCGGGGAAGATGTGCCGGGGATGATCCGACAGGTGGCAGAAGGCGCGCTTGAAGGAAATCCGGTCCTTGTGCACGTGTCGACGCCCAGTTACAGCGGGTCTCATGCCGAGGGGTTTACAGCGGCGATCAAGACGGTGGTGGAGCGCCTGGCCGGCGAAAGGTCTTTTGCTTCCAGCGCACGTCAGGTGAATATTTTCCCCGGGATATGCTCTCCGGCAGACCTCAGGCATTTAAAAGAGATCGTGGCTGATTTTGGGCTGACAGGTGTGATACTGCCTGATTATTCAGAAACGCTTGATGGCCCGGCATGGTCGGACTACAAGGAGCTTCCTCCCGGAGGGACGCCGATCGCGGATATTGGATCCATGGGCGGCTCCATGTCCTCTGTTACACTCGGGCGGATCGTGGCATCAGAGCCTGAAAAAGTTGCAGGGGAGTTTTTAAGCGCGCGTTTTCATGTGAGTCATCATGCCATCGGATTGCCTATCGGCATTAAAGAAACAGATGAATTGATGCGAACGTTTGAACGTGTGAGCGGCTCCGTTCTGCCGGAGAAATATAGACATGAGCGCGGGCGGTTGATCGATGCCATGGTGGACGGGCACAAATATATTTTTGAAAAGAAAGCCATTGTTTACGGAGAAGAAGACCTGGTCCTGGGGATGGCGGTATTTCTTTCTGAGATCGGCATGATCCCTGTTTTATGTGCTTCCGGCGGGAAAAGTGGGAATCTGCATCGGCTGATCGATGAAATGATCCCTGAGCTTAAAGGAAAGATCGAGGTCGCGGATGGAACGGATTTTGCAGGGATCGATGAGATGGCGGAACGCTTTCAGCCGGATATGGTGATCGGCAATAGTAAGGGATCAAGGATCGCAGACAGGCTCAAAATCCCGCTCGTGAGGGTCGGATTTCCCATTCATGACCGTATCGGAGCTCAACGTATTCTTCATTATGGTTATCGCGGCGCGCTTGAATTGTATGACCGGATCGTGAACGCGCTTCTGGAAGTGAAGCAGGCGCGCGCCGGACTCGGGTATAGCTATCTATAGAAAGGGCATGATCATGACAAAAAAACAGTGGATCGGTCATCCGTGTTTTGACGACAGTTCCAGGCATATTTACAGCCGGGTGCATTTGCCTGTGGCTCCGAAATGTAATATTCAGTGCAATTTTTGCGATCGTAAATACGATTGTGTGAATGAAAGTCGTCCGGGTGTGTCGAGTGTGATTTTGTCGCCGGGGCAGTCAATGGCGTATCTTGAAAAAGTCATGCTGCGTGTGCCGTATGTGTCGGTGGTCGGGATCGCAGGGCCGGGAGATCCGCTGGCCAATCCGCAGGAAACACTGGAAACGCTGGCTCTTGTGCGCGCGCGGTATCCGCGGATCCTGTTATGCCTTGCAACGAACGGCCTGGTCCTTCCGGAATATGTGGATCGTATTGCAGAGCTTATGGTCAGCCATGTCACGGTGACGGTGAATGCGATTGATCCGAATATCGGGTCAAAGATCTATGCCTGGGCTAGAGACGGGAAACGTATTGTGCGTGGCCGGGAAGCGGCCGCGTTGCTTTTGGAACGGCAGTTGGAAGGGATACGGCTTCTTAAGGCACGAGGCGTTACTGTCAAAATTAATTTTATTCTTATTCCTGGGATTAACGACGGGCATGTAGGTGAAGTTGCGAAAAAAATGAGCGCGCTTGGGGCTGATATTTTTAATTGCATGGCGCTCATCCCTAGTCCTGGGTCTCCGTTTGGTACGATGCCGGCGCCGCTGGCGATTGAGCGGGATGCCGCACGTGTTGAAGCCGGGAAATATCTTCCGCAAATGAAGCATTGCGCGCGTTGCCGGGCCGATGCGGTAGGGATCATTGGCCGGGACATGGATGAAACAACGTTGAATGACCTTCAGACGTGCGCGCAGCTTCCGTTAAAGCCCGAGCAGGACAGGCCGTATATTGCTGTGGCAACCATGGAAGGTGTCCTGGTTAATCAGCATTTGGGGCGGTGCGAAGAATTTCAGATTTATACGCAGACAAGTGCAGGGTTTGAAGTGAAAGAAGTGCGACAAGCCCCGTCGGCCGGCGAAGGGGATGCCCGCTGGGAAAGGTTAGCCGAGACGTTCAGTGACTGCCGGGCTGTTCTGGTGAGTGCGGCCGGCAACAAGCCGGTGGAGTTTCTTAAGGCCTCTGGTGTTGATGTTGTTGAAATGGATGGGTTGATTG
>JADFWS010000058.1 GCA_015234065.1 Candidatus Omnitrophota bacterium | reverse complement strand
GGCGGCTGCTCAGGAATTTGTGCGTAATGCGGATACGATTCTTGCTAAGGCGCAACATATTATTGCTAATGCAACGACGTATTCTAAAAAGCAGATTGCTGAAGCTAACTATGACGTTAAGACCATGGGTGTCCGTTTCAATGCCGCGCAGGAATTTTTAAAGAATCAAAAAAGCACCGCTAGGAATATTGAAACGCAGATCATGAACGAAAGAATTCACTTGGCGGCGAGCGCATTAACGCGGGCTGTCCTGCTGAAGCCCTCCGTTGCATCGATCATTGCGGATCAGTTGCAGGATCATCATGTGGGCTATCGGTTGGCGCCCATGCTCAAGATGCCTGGTTGGCTCGCGAAGCAGGTTCTGCCTGAGCTGGTGAGTCTTCTGGGACGGGATCCTGTGGCGATCCATGCGGCACTTCAGAAAGCAGAACGGTATTTAAAAGCGTACGAACTCCATGAAGCCACGGCTGTAAACGCCTGGCTTGAGCCTGATGTTGTGAATGTCAAGTTGGCATTCCTGCTTGCTGGCTACCAGTTTACTCGTCGTCATGTAGTGACAGTTAATAAGACCATGGATCGCGCGCTTGAGGTGATGGGCGTTGATCCTGCCATGGCCGCGCCACAGGCCGATAGCAGGGATTATTTTCTTCGGGAACTGCTTCAGAAGTATTCCAAGGAGGCGCTTAACAGGGCGTTTTCGCAGGTCATGAACTATCTGGATGCCGGCTTTATCGATCATTCCGGGATGCTGGCACGAAAATTCCTTGTGTTGGGCAAATTTGAGAAGTCGTCGGAATCGACTATCCGTGAAGATGTGGCAAGCGCCATTGCCAAGCGGTTTAGGCTTGAATTTGTGGTTATTCCCGGCGGTCAGCCGGTGCATGTGCGGAACAGTTTTGGATCAACTATCCTTTGGGTCGTCGGAGTCAGGTTTTTGACCCAAAGCAAGTGGAATACAGAAAAACAGCTTAAGAAGCTGGCCGCGGATATCAAGGTGTATTTGACCAACAGGGTTGCAACGATGGATGCGGATGCTCAATCCGCGATGGCGACGAAATCGCCGGAGGCGCTCAGGCAGGAATATTTACAAGCACGCAAGGATGCGTATGGTTTACAGGAACAGGCAGGCGTGGTGCAGGCAGATGTCGGGCGCGCTCTGCGCTGGAGCGAAGAGTTGAAAAAGAGCGGCGAGGTCAAAGCGGCAGAGCGTTGGCTCAGGATCAGCGAACAGCGCAGGAAAGATGCGCAGGTTCTCGCACGTATTGCCGATGAGGCGGCGAAATTGGCACAGTCTTATAATGAAGTTGCTTTGGTCAAGATCGAACGGCTTAAGCAGGTAGCGGCGGGAATTGAAACCAATTATAACGCGTTTCGCGTACGGCAGGCGCAGGATTCACAGGCTTGGGAGGATGGTGTCAATAGTCTTTTTATGGCCAGGCTTTTAGGGCGGTATTCAACGCAGGAACTGGAAAATATATTGGCGGTGATCACAGCGTATTTGCCGTTTACGTTTACAATGCGTTCCGGGGCATTGCTCAGGAATACGCTTATTTTGAATGTGCTACAGGATGAGGCTTCAGCCAAGATTGCCAATGATGTGGTAAGGGCCGTTGCTGAACGTTTTAACCTTGAACTGGTTTCTGTGCCTGCCGGAACGGCGGTGCGTGGTTCGGATACCATGGTGGAAGTGAAATACGCAACGTTCGGCGTCAGGTTTAAGATCGATAGCCCCAAGTTCAATACGCAGGCGCAACTGGAAACGCTGGGCGGAAATATCCTCAGTTTTCTTCTGGCCAGGAACCATGAGCTGCTGGAAATGTCAGGCAATAGTGAGTCGGCCATGGCAGTGGATGGTGGTATTAATCTTGATCGCGCGAACCTCAACCTTGGCGTGACAAAAGACGGCCATGGCGTTGAGATGAACTTTGATCCGGCGATGGCCGCCGAGATCCGTGAAAAAGGCGTTTCCGGCCTTGTACCTGTGATCCTCAAGATCACGCCGGTCATTAATATTCTGCCGCTCCTGGGGATGAATGCGGAGGAGCAAACGTTGGTGAGCGCTTCGTAGGGGCCGACCTTGTGTCGGCCCGCAAAAAAGCCTGCGTTGATCCGCAGGCTTTTTTATGCGGCATGTTCGTTGACAAAAGGCACACATTGGATTATACTCTCATCATGAAGCTTGATTGGAATGATGATAAAAGCCGCACATTAAAACAGGAGCGCGGGATCGCGTTTGAGGATATCGTGATTTGTATTGATGAAGGCCAGGTTTTGGATATCATTGACCATCCTAATCATGTCAAATATCCTCATCAGAAGATCATTGTTGTATCATGGACAGATTATGTGTATTTGGTGCCGTGTGTAAAAACGGCGGATGGATTTTTCCTGAAAACGATCATTCCAAGCCGGAAGGCGAAAAAAGAATATTTGAGTGAAAGGGGTTCACGATGAAAACAGCACATCTTGACCGGGAAGAGCAGGAAATATTGGCTTCTGTTGAGCGCGGAGAGTGGAAGCGTGCCAAGGATTTCCATAAAGAAGCCGGTCTTTTACGTAAGGCCGCGGCTGAAACCCTGCGTAAGGATCGCCGCGTGAATATCCGCATCGCGGAGCGTGATCTGCAGGGCGTGCGTTCCCGCGCGGTAGAGGAAGGTATTCCGTATCAGACCCTTATGGCCAGCGTGATCCATAAATATATTACAGGCCGTTTGATAGAATCGCGGAGAGCTTAACACTTGGCAAACCCGGAATTTTATGTATACTTATTGGGTTTCCCAAAATCAATCATTGCATATATATAAAGGAACAGTAAAGAATGTCAGTTATTAAGCCATTTAAAGGGTATGTTTATGACGCGGCCAAGGTCGGGGACATAAACAAGGTCGTCTGTCCGCCCTACGACGTTATTTCACCGGAACTTGAACAGGTCCTGCAGAAGCGCAGTCCGTATAACTTTATCCATGTCATGCTCGCCAAGGCCGATGCCAAGCACGGGGAAGACGACAGCCGTTACGCCAGGGCTGGTGCCACATTTGAGCAGTGGATCAAAGACGGCATCCTTGTTGAAGATCAGAAACCCTGTATTTATTATACGCGCCAGGAATATAAGGTTGTCGGCGAGCGCCATAGCCGGATGGGCTTTCTCGCGGTCATGAAGATCGAGGACGAACACGCCAGGATCCATCCGCATGAAAAGACCCACGCGGGCGCCAAAGAAGACCGTTTCAAGCTGTGGTGCGCCCTGAAAGCGGCCTGCAGTCCGATCTTCGTATGCTTTTCCGACCGTCAGAAGAAGGTTGAAAGTATCTATTTGAAAAAGGTTTCGGTCACGAAGCCTTTTATTGATGTGACCGAGGATGATGGCACGCGCAATATGGTATGGCGCCTCGATGATCCGGCGCTTATCGCAGAAGTGGTCGAGACATTCAATAATCAGAACCTCTTTATTGCCGACGGGCATCACCGCTATGAAGTGTCCAAGCGTTATCGCGCAATGATGCTCGCCCAGACCCCGAATCCAACGGGGGATGAGCCCTGGAATTACGTGATGACGTATTTCACGAACGTGGATTCCAAAGACCTTCAGATATTCCCGATCCATCGTATTGTGAAAACATTTTCCAAAGACATCAAGTTCCTCGAAGACCTGTTTCGCATCGATACGATCCGCAATAAGGAAGAGCTGATCCTTCTTCTGGCCAAGGCCGGACGGAATGAACATGCGTTCGGGTTATATACGAAAAAGGGTATTCAGCTGTTACGGCTCAAGAATTTGAGCCAGATCAATGAATATATTAAAGAGGGTTCCAAAGAATATCGTTCGCTGGATTCGCTGATCCTCAAGTCGTTCGTGTTCGACCGGCTCGGGATCAAGTCGGAAGACATCACCTATTCCAACAAGGAAATGGATGAATGTTTCCGGTATATTGACAGCGGGCAGGCCGAGGCGGCGTTCATTTTAAATCCCGTGACGATCGAGCAGTTGCGCGCGATCGCCCTGAACGGCGAGAAAATGCCGCCCAAGAGCACCTATTTCTATCCCAAAGCGCTTTCGGGCCTGACAGTACATAAGCTATAAGGAAACGTATATGAGCCTTTTCGGTAAAAGCCAGAATACCTTTGTGCGCGTATCCAACAAGCGCAAGAACATTCCTGACGGCGTGTGGCTCAAGTGCCCGGAATGCGATCAGCCGAGCTATACCAAGCAGGTTGAGGACAATCAGAGCGTGTGCCCCAAGTGCGGGTATCACATGAACCTGACGGCCCGTCAGCGCATCGATTTTCTGATCGACGAGGGCACGTTCGTCGAGATGGATAAGGACATGATGTCCGTCGACCCGCTCGAATTCAAGGGTGTCAAAACGTACAAGGATAAATTAGCCGCGGACCAGAAAGCGACCGGCCTTTTGGACGCCGCGATCACGGGATACGGCATGATCAATGGCATCAAGGTCGGCCTCGCGGTCACGGATTCGCAGTTCATCATGGGGTCTATGGGCTCTGTGGTGGGTGAGCGGATCACGCGCGCGATCGAATACGCGACCAAGCATCATTTGCCCATGATCATCGTGTCCGGTTCCGGCGGCGGTGCTCGCATGTACGAGGGTTGTATTTCTCTGATGCAGATGGCAAAGACGTGCGCGGCACTCACGCGCCACGGCAAGGCTGGATGCATTTATATTTCTGTTCTCACGAACCCGACCATGGGCGGTATCATGGCGTCTTTTGCCGGGGTGGGCGATATTATTATGGCGGAACCCAAAGCGCTCCTCGGCTTTGCCGGCCCGCGCGTTATTGAACAGACGGTCCGCCAGAAACTTCCGAAGGGTTTTCAAACGTCGGAATTCATGATGGCACACGGCATGCTCGACATGATCGTGGTGCGCAAGGACATGAAAGCTACGCTCGCCAGATTGACAGGATACGTACAAGCGCCCAAAGATTAACCCCCGCCGAAACATATATACCGCATGGCCAGTATTAAACTTAAAAACTTGTGCAAGACATACAAGGGCGGTACGGTCAGGGCGGTGGATGATGTCAGCCTTGAGATCAAAGACAAGGAATTTATTGTCCTGGTCGGCCCTTCTGGTTGTGGCAAATCAACGACGCTGCGCATGATCGCGGGCCTTGAAGATGTTTCAAGCGGAAACATCTGGATCGGCGACCGCCTGGTGAACGACATCCCTCCCAAAGACCGCGATATCGCGATGGTGTTCCAGAATTACGCGTTGTATCCACATATGACCGTGTTTGAGAACATGGCGTTTGGCCTTAAATTGCGCAACTATCCCAAAGCCGAGATCGTCAGGCGCGTTCATGAAGCGGCCGAGATCCTGAATATGACCCGGTATCTGACCCGCCGGCCGCGGCAGTTGTCGGGTGGCGAATGCCAGCGTGTGGCCCTGGGCCGCGCGATCGTCCGGAAGCCAAAAGTTTTTTTGTTCGACGAGCCTTTATCCAATTTGGATGCCAAGATGCGCGTGACCATGCGTACCGAGATCCATAAATTGCGCATGCGCCTGCAGACGACGTTCATTTATGTGACGCACGACCAGACCGAAGCCATGACCATGGGCGATAGGATCGTGGTCATGAAAAGCGGTGTGATCCATCAGTGTGCCGAACCCATGACTATTTATGATAAACCCGTGAACAAGTTTGTGGCGAGTTTTATCGGCACGCCTCCGATCAACCTTCTGCCCGGCCAGATCGTTAAAAAGGAGAAGAGATTCTACTTTGATGAGGGCCGATTCCGCGTTAAAATCATGGACGATATGAATGATCGTATTGCTCCGTATGCCGATAAGAATGTGGTGCTCGGCATCCGCAGTGAAGACGTTTATGATAAGCTTTTTGTTTCCATGGCCTCTGTGGATAATACCATTCGCGTAACCTGCGAGGTGGTTGAGCCATTGGGTTCGGATGTGTATTTGTACCTTAACACCGGGAAGAACAGTTTCATTGCGCGCGTCGGGGCTCATAATCGGCCCGAGGTTAACCGCGACATGGAAGTGGTCTTCGACATGCGCAAGGTGCACTTCTTTGATCCCCAAACTGAAACAGCGATTATCTAAGTATTATCTCCTTCTTGTTGCCAGCCTTCTTGTGCCTCTTGCCGGTTTCTTTGTGTACGCGACACGCTATCAGAATAGTTTCTTTGCCGCCCTGGTTATTGCCCTCGCGATCAATGTCGTGATCCTTTTTATGTTTTACCGCCGTCAGAAGCGCAAGCGTTCCAGCGTGAAGCTTCAGCGCGAAGAGTATTTTGAAAAAGCCAATATCCTTAAGGCAGATCTTCAGCATGAATGGGAAGTGATCACGGCATTCCGCAAGAAGATCGTCAGCTATTCGGAACTGAAAGGCCTGGTTGACAAATTGAGCGCGTCTTTGTCTTTGGAAGATACGGCGCATACGCTTTGCCGGGAAACCGCACGCCTTTTTGACCATCATGACAGCACGTTTATCCTGTACCTGTTCGACCCGATCGCCGGAGAACTTGCGGTGGTGGCGTCTGAGCGCAATCAACGCGCTGTTCAGATCAAAGCCAAGCAGGGCGATGTGTTTGACCGCTGGGTCATGAAAACGCTTCAGCCGCTGTATCTGGAAGATACGAAAAATGATTTCCGGTTCGACGGAGATGGCGTATCCGAACAGGAAACCCGCGCCGTCCGTTCGCTCGTGAGCGTGCCGCTCATGGTCCACGAGAATCCGGTCGGAATATTTCGCATGAGCAGCCCTGTCCCGGGGCAGTTCACCAAAGAGGATCTGCGTTTTCTGAAAGCTATCGGGGATGTGGCCGCCGTTGCCGTTGAAAATGCCCATCTGTATGACAAGGTGGAGGACCTGGCCATCCGCGACAGCCTGACCGGGCTTTATCTGCGCCGGCATTTGATGGAGCGCATGGGGGAGGAAGTTACGCGGCATCTCAGGCGCGAGCGGGAGATGAGTTTTGTCATGATCGACCTTGATTATTTCAAGCGGTATAATGATCAGTTCGGGCATACGGCTGGTGATATTGTTCTGAAGCAGATTGCGGCGTTGATCGAAAAACATTTCAAGGCGCCTGGGAATTTCTTGTGCCGGTATGGCGGCGAGGAATTTTGTGTTGTCCTGTCCGAGTGTTCCAAGGCAGAGGCGCAAACGATGGTGGAGGGGTTTCGGCGTGATGTTGAGGCAACCGAGATCATCCTGCGCCGTGAAAAGACGCGGATCACGGTGTCGTCGGGTATTGCCACATTCCCAAAAGATGCCCGTGCCAAGGAAGATCTCATCCAGAAGGCGGACGAAGCGCTCTATGCCGCAAAGCGTTCTGGAAGGAATAAAGTGTGTGTTGTGTAATAGCGGCGGGCCTCGGGATGACGGAGTCATAATATGCACCATTACATCATGCTGATCATGATCATCGCCTTCGTCGCCTTGGTTGTGTATTTTGCCAAGGCGGCTGTGCTGCAGTTCGAGCATCAGGCGGATCACGATGTTTTTAAAGTGAAAGAGGCCTATGCGCAGATCATCCGGGAGAAAGATGCGCTTTTTGCCGAGAAAGCGCGGCTTCAGGCCGAGGCTGACGGGATCTTCTCTTTGTATGAGTTGATGCGCGAGATCACAAAAACGTTTGATGAGCAGGAGGCTTTTCAGGCTTTCAAAGACCACCTGTTCCGTCAGATCCACTTTGATGACTGTCAGCTGGTTGAGCCGTTTCCGGATGATATTGAGGATTTTCCATCTTTTAAGGGATACCAGTTCTTTTCGC
Source organism: Candidatus Omnitrophota bacterium (assembly GCA_015234065.1). Lineage (GTDB taxonomy): Bacteria > Omnitrophota > Gorgyraeia > Zapsychrales > Fredricksoniimonadaceae > JADFWS01. The sequence goes on along the minus strand of JADFWS010000058.1, from coordinate 3,732 downwards.
TGAAGGCCAAGAAAGCAGTGCTCGGAGAATTGGCGTACAAGGGGATCATGGACCGTGACATGGGGACCTTTACGGTCCTGGCGAACCAGTTCGCGCTGGCACTTCGACGGATCAGGCTTTATAAAGAAGTGGAAGAGATGTCCGTTACCGACAGCTTGACAAGGCTTTATACCCGTCGGTATTTCTCGGAACGTTTTGCCGAGGAATTTGCGCGCGCTAAACTGCGCAAGTCCCCGTTGTCGCTGCTTATGCTGGATGTGGATTCCTTCAAGCGCGTGAATGATCAGTATGGCCATTTGACCGGCGACATTGTTCTTCGCGAGGTCGGGAGGATCGTGGGGCTTCAGACGCGTGAGATCGATATTACGGGCCGGTTTGGCGGGGAAGAGTTCTGCGCGATCTTTCCGGATACGGATAAGCCGGGGGCCCTGCTTGCGGCCGAACGTATCCGCGCAGCCGTGGCAGAAGCCAGGATCAGAGCCTATGATGCGGTCTTGAATGTCAGCGTCAGCATTGGCGTTGCCACTTTTCCAGAGGATGCACGCCAGATGGATGAGCTTCTGGATAAAGCGGACTGGGCTTTATATCGCGCTAAAAAGCTTGGCCGCAATAGAGTTGTGGCATTTAGCGTCTATGAGGAAGATAAGCAGGGATAAATCTTTTATTGAACGCAAAATTCTTTTCATGTACAATGAGCCCTCATCTTAAGTTAATCATAATATAAATCATCTATATTATTATGGAACAATACGTTATAGGTATCGATGTCGGCGGGACCAATGTCAAATTGGGGATCGTGAGTGCCGGCAAGGCCATTTCCCGCGCGTCGTTCTCCACTCAGGAATTCATTGAAACTCCCCAGGCCTTGATCGAAGCGATCGTCAAGGCTGTTCAAAGCCATTTGCGCGGCCGGAATGTTGACCCCAAAAGAGTCGCGGGTGTCGGGATCGGGCTTCCCGGGCTCGTCGATGTTGAGCGCGGGCTTGTGCGCCTTTTGCCGAATATTCCCGGCTGGCGGGATGTGCCGTTAAAAAAGATCATGGAAAAGAAGCTTGGTTTTCGAGTTCAGCTCGAGAACGATGTCAATATGATCACGCTTGGCGAGTGGCAGTATGGTGCGGGCCGTGGTTTTAAGGACCTCATTTGCATGACACTCGGGACTGGCGTCGGGGCCGGGCTGGTCCTCAATAACGCGATCTATCGCGGGCCTGGATTTGCGGCCGGCGAGATCGGACATGTGCCGCTCAGTGAGCACGGGCCTGATTGCGGGTGTGGCGGGCATGGTTGTTTTGAACGTTATGTGGGGAATAAGACGTTGCAGAAAAAAGCCGCTAAAATGTTCAAGGATAAGGATATTACGCTCGAAGATGTGTACCGCAGGGCGCTTGACGGCAAGCACAGGGCTCTCAAATTCTGGGAAGAAACGGGTGAGGCGGTGGGCCATGGACTCATCGGCCCGATCAATATGCTGAATCCCGAGGCAGTGATCATCGGCGGCGGTGTGGCGCGCAGTTTCGAGTTTATTGCGCCAGCGATCCGCCGGGTGATCACGGATCGCGCCATGAAAACGCAGGCGGCCATGGTTCGCTTGATCAAGGCCAGGCTCGACGATGACGCGGGCCTTATTGGCGCAAAAGTACTGGTGCAGAATGAAGAACGCTAAGCGCATTAAAATGATGGTCCTGGCCGTCGCATGCCTGGGCGCGTGGGGCCGGAGCGGCGTTGCCTGGTCTGCCGATCTGCCCAAGGAAACATTGAATGCCGAGGCTGTCAAGCCTGTCGCTGATCCGAGGGCCGGAACAACGTCCGCGCCTGTGGAGCTGAACGGAGATACGGTGGAATTCAAGGCCGATCAGGGGAAAATGATCGCCACCGGCAATGTTGTCTTGCGGCAGAACAGTTCCGCGCTTTTCTGCGATCAGCTTGAGTTTTATAAGGAAAAACAGGAGGCGCATGCGACCGGCAATGTGATCCTGGAGTCTGACAAGGGTACGATCTGGGCGGATAAAGGATTTTATAATTTTCAGACGAAACGCGGCGAATTCACCAATGCCCGTATCCTGGCCAAGCCCATTTTCGGCGAAGCCGAGACCATTACCAAGGTCCGGGATGATTATTATGTCATGTCCAACGGCTATTTGACGACGAGCGATTACGACGATCCGGAATGGCGGGTCAAGTCGAACCATATTGAGCTTTTCCCCGGGGACAAGGCCATCGCGCGTAATTCCACGATGTATGTGGGCGCGTTCCCGGTCATGTACCTTTCAAAGTATACGCAGTTTCTCGACGATAACAGGCCGCATTTGAGGGTCCTGCCGGGGTATTCCAAAGATTTCGGCGCGTATGTCCTGATGAGCTCCCGTTACAACTGGGATACATTTGCAACGACGTACAATGTGGACCTGCGTGAGCGCCGCGGGATCGGGTACGGCATTGATCTCGAATACAATTCCGCGTGGCAGGGCAGGGGCCTGGTGCGGACCTATTATACGGATGAGCACGCGACCGACCGGAAATATATCTGGGAATCGACGCCCAATCCGTCGATCGAGCATAAGCGTTACCGCGCGGAGTGGCGCGAGCAGATGACGCTCGACCCGCAGACCACGTTTATCGGCCAGTATTCCCTGGCGAGCGATGCGACGTTCGTGAAGGAATATTTTGAACGGGAATATCTTGCCGATTCATCGCCTGCAACGTATGCCCTGTTGACACATTCACTTCCTAATGCGACGCTGACCCTGAGGGCTGATGTGCGGGTGAATCATTATCAGGCGGGGGTGGAGCGCCTGCCTGAAGCGGGTTTGAGCGTCGCGAACCTGCAGGTCGGTAATTCTGGTTTTTATGTGAAGAGCGGCAATACGCTGTCCAACCTGGTATATAAGGACGCAGCGCCGAGCGACAATGCCCAGCACACCGAGCGTTTTGACACGGACAATGAGCTGTCCCGCCCGTTCAAGGCCGGGATCTTTGAGATGCGGCCGTATGTCGGCACGGAACAGACATATTATTCACACGCCCTGTATGCGGATCGCGACAATTCTATGCGTGGCATTTTCAAATCCGGCATGGATGTCAGCACCAAGTTCTATCGTTTGTTTGATGTGGATTATCATCAGTATGGCATGGACATTAACAAGTTGCGCCATGTGATCACGCCGACGGTAGCCTATCAGTATCAACGGCATCCGACGTTGTCTTCCGCGAATCTTTTTCAATATGACGGCGTGGACAGCCGCGACCAGATCGACCAGTTTGGGCTTGGGCTTCAGAACACCCTGCAAACCAAGCAGGAGGGGAAGAATGTTGACCTTGTCCAATCCTTGTTGACGACGAATTACCGCATGGAAGATAATGCGTCGGGCCGGGGCTTTTCGGACGCGAAACTGGATGATTCGTTCTTTATTAACAAGAACGTGACGATCCACCATGATCTGACATACGCCCTTCGGCCCGGGACGCTGACGGTGGCGAACGTGGACATGTATTTCAAGGATAATAAAAAGTGGGAATTCGATGTCGGGCGCAGATTTACGCGGCATGATGATGACCTTGTGACCACACAGCTGACGTATAAATTCAATCCGAAATGGCGCGCGGTCGTTTATGAGCGCTGGAATGTGGACACAGGAAACTGGCAGGAACAGCAATATTCATTTGTGCGCGACCTGCATTCGTGGGAAGTGGAATTCGCGATCAATAATAAGAAAGAACCCGTGAAATCCGGGA
>JADFWS010000057.1 GCA_015234065.1 Candidatus Omnitrophota bacterium | reverse complement strand
CAGCATATTCTTCAAGACAAATACGGGGTTGCGCCGAAAAGCACGGCGCGGGGCACGATGTTCGGTTGGGGTGTTGCGCTGGAAATGATCGGATTGCTTGCTGTTTATGTTGTTTTGGTTTTTTGGGTGCATGGCAACCTGGCGTCGGGGGCAATGAAGAACGCCATGACACTGGTTTTGGAGTTTACGGGATTCCTGTTTTTCATTTTTTTTACCGAAGTTCTTTGCGATGAACAGCCGCATATTAAAAAGCGGTTTGTATTTGAGAAGGAACTTTTTTTGGTCAATCCCATCTTCGGCGGGGTTGTATCGGCGCTGGCATTGCTGGCGCATCGTATTTATCCCGGCGCATTTCCGGTCCTGAAGGCGTTAACGCCGCCGGAGTACAAGGTCTGGGATTTTAACGCGGTCTTGTGGAAGGATTGGTATTACAAAGGAAAGGTATTGGTCGGGATCACGTGTTTTACGTCAAACAGCGCGGAGGCATACAGGATTGCACGGACATTCAAACAAAAAGGCGCGACGGTTGTCATGGGCGGGCCGCATGTCATGTATTTTCCGGAGGAGGCGTTACAGTATTGCGATAGCGTGGTCGTGGGGCAGGCTGAGGGCGTGTGGGCGGACGTGGTCCGTGATTATGAAGCCGGGGCCATGAAAAGGATATATGCCGCGCCGCCGGAAGAAGCCCATTTTCAGCGTGTACAGAAATATCTTCTGAGCGCGCCGCCTCTCGAGGCGCTGAGCGTCCTTGAAACAACGCGCGGATGCAAGTTCCAGTGTTATTTTTGCACCAATCCTACGTATTTGGGCACGACCTACCGCAAAAAGGCGCTTGAAGATATGATCGCGCTGGTGCGGCACGCGTCCAAAGCCAGCCGGAGAATGCTTTTTTTGGATGTTAATATTTTCGCGGATCCGGCGTATGCGAAAGCATTTTTTCGCGCGCTTATCCCGCTTCGGGTGCGCTGGCAGGGTTGTGGGAGCGTGGATATCGGCGCGGATGAGGAAGCGTTGCGCTTTATTAAAGAAAGTGGCTGTGAACTTTTACTGGTCGGGTATGAAGTGTCGGGCGGGTCGCCCGAAGAGGCGCGAGGCGGGAAATTTGCCATGGTATCTCGCTATGAAGAGCTGACGCGCAAGATCAAGCGCGCCGGTATCAAAGTTAAAGGGACTTTTATTTTCGGGTTTGATACGGATGATTTCGGAGCTTTTTGTAAATTGTGGTGGTTTTGTTTTCGCCTTTTTGTCTGGAGAACTTCGGTATCTGTGTTGACGCCGCTACCAGGGTCGCAGTTTTTTGTGGATGTGGCGCGCGCGGACCGTTTTCTTAATTTGAACTGGAGAAAATATGATGCTTTTGCGTCGGTGGTCGTCCGGCCTGGGAGTTATAATTTCTTTTTGTCGCAGATCGGTTTTCTGCTCGTCAAGCTTTTGGACTGGACAACATCAACGACAGGTGTTTTTTTTGTTGTTGTCGGGCCGTTCATTTGTTTAAAGGTGATGGAAATATGGTTGAGATAAAAGATGTACAAGAGGCGCAAACGCTTACTTTAAAAGCGTTGTGCCGGACAGTGCTGGTCGATGCCCAGACGCGCATGTGGTTTCGAGCGCTTGTGGTCCGAAAGCGTTTTATGTCCGCGGTTAGGGGCATGCCGGGTGTCGGGTGGCGTTACGCAGGCCTTGAGGGGTTGTTTGTATTGAACGCGGCTGTTGCGGCGTTGTCAACCCTGTTTTTGGTAGGAGGGGCTTTACAGCATCATATTATGCTTGTTCTTGGCGGAGCTGCGGGTGCTTTTGTTTGTTATGCGTTGTCCCTTTTGGAGGGCGCGTTGGTGGCAGGATTGTTAAAAGAATATTTTGAAAGCAGGCAGGAGCTTTTTAAAGGAAAAACCTTGTATTGGCTGGGTGAAACACTGGCATCCGAATTCGGGCAGGTGCCGCTTATATTTTTTATTACCCGATGGGACGGCGTGTTCAGAACGGTTATTTTGATCATTGTTGCCGGATGCCTTTTTATTGTGCCGCGGGACTTCTTTTCTTTTCTGATGTTCGTTCTGGCGACGATGGCGCCGGTGAAGATCGCGCTCTATTTTTCACTTTTCTTTAGCAGGGCCCGTCGATAAATTCATTCCGGGAAGCGTTTTCCCCAAAACACCGCCACACCCTTCTTTAATGCGTTTCATCAGGTATACTTTTCTATGATGGCAAGGAATTCGTCCAAGAGAGCGTGAGAGCGTAAATGGTGGATACGGAGAAGTTATGCGAAGCGTGCTGGGTAAAACCATAGCAGCGGTATTGTGTGCTCTTTTTATAATGACGTCCGTCGTGCCGCCTGCGTATTGCCAGCAGGCGTTCACGTTACCCATGCCGGGCCAGGTGGTAAGGCCGGGCGGGATATACAGGCCGTGTCTTTTGACTGGAGTCAGATTTTACCCTTTGGATCCATTTCGGTTCGACTTTATTGTTGAACCAGGAGATTCGGGGTTGTCAGGGCCCTCCGTAAAAGACGAATCCACCAAGTTGATCCAACACTTCCTTGCCTCCCTGACAACCCCGTCTAATGATTTGTGGGTGAACCTGTCGCCCTATGAGGGCGGCAGGGTCATTCCTGATCAATTCGGCCAAACCCTGATGGGCCGCGACCTTCTCGCCCAGGATTACATCCTTAAACAGATCTCCGCATCGCTGACCGATCCCGGCACCGCGCTGGGGAAGAAATTTTGGGATCGTGTGTATGCGTCCGCAAAAGAGCATTACGGCACAATGGATGTGCCGCTGGAAACGTTTAATAAGGTATGGATCGTCCCGGAAAGCGCGGATGTTGTGGTAAAGGGCAATGTTGTTGTCGTGGCTAAGGCGAGCCTTAAACTAATGTTAGAAAAAGATTATTTAGCGGCGTCGCGTCATGCGCAGGCCCAACAGGGCAAAGTTGCGCTTGTGCCGAGGGGGGGCAAACAAAAGAAGGCAGGGGATCCTTCAGCCGCTTTGCGGCTTCAGGATGACGGAGCTTCGCCGCAGGATGACATTTCTTCGCGCATTATGCGTGAGGTTATTCTTCCCGAATTGGAACGTGAAGTGAATGAAGACAAGAATTTCGCGTCGATCCGTCAGATCTACAATGCGTTGATTTTAGCAACATGGATGAAAGAAAAGCTGATGAAAAGCGCGAAAAACGGCCAGGGCAATGTGCTGGGCCGGATCTATATTGATCAGAATAAGGTTTTGGGCGTTGACCATGGCGAAGCTGATGCGGCCAAGCATATTTGGCAGCGTTATGTGGACGCTTTTAAAAAGGGCGTTGTGAACCTTATTAAGGAAGAAGCGGATCCTGAAACAGGCGAAATTTTGCCGCGCAAGTATTTTTCGGGCGGGGCAGATATGGTGAATCTGGCGATGAAGGTGCGAGAAGTTGAAGACAACGTTTCTATTTCCGGAACAATGATTGCAGCTAGGCTGGTGTCTGCGCGGCGTTTGCATGTAGAGGCGGGACGCAGAGATCAGGCTAATAAGCGGAAGCTGGGCATGGGAAGCCTTCAACGGAATATACGTCAATTGCAAAATGGCGGAGACCATAAAATTTCAGAAGCTTTGTCCGGGCTCGGCACGGTGAGGTCAGAAAATATTAACGTGGACGTGTCGTTGTTTGCCCAGGGCCTGGCGGCATTCCTGCAGGGAGTTGTCGGAACATTAGAGCGTCAACAGAAGGATCCGCGGCATACACAGGCCTTTATTGAGAAAACGATTCACCGGTTTAAGGCGATTTTGAAAAAGCGCACCTATCGAACGCCGAATATTTCAACGCAGGAGAAGTTGTCGAGTGCGCAGATGGAGTTAGCGCTTTTAACAACGATCACGTTTGGCTATCTCGAGCCGGCGTCAGATAAGTTCAAGAATTTTGGGGCGGGTTATGATGTTATGGCTGCTTTCGCGAGGCTTTTGCTTGCGTTTGAGGGGCATGAGGGGGAAGCAGCGGTTCGTGCGGGGGCAGTGCAACAAATAAAGAAGGCGATCGCTTTTCTGCGGGATATCAAGCCGGGACAGGTGTATGTTCTTAAACACAAGAGGTTTGATGCGTGGTTTGTAGCGCCTTCACGGGCGTCGGATGTTCATGATGCGGTGCGTGAGATGACAGAACCCATGAAAGATCTGGTGCGCGGCGTGCTGGGTCGTGTTTCGAAAGCAGATCAGATTCTGAATGAAATAAAGGATATGCATACGTTGCCGTTGGAAGAGGATATGAAAATATTATTCGATATTGAAAAAAAGCTGGCCGCGGCGTTTAGCGATCACGAAAGTAATGATCCGGCGTTAAATGAATTTAACGCGGCATTGCGGCGCCTGTTATTTACAGGGCATATGGAAATAAAGAATAAGGCGATTATTGGGAACGAGTACAATCTTCGGGACCTTTTACCTGCGGCGGCGATTACGGTTGAAATGCTTCGGCTTATTCCAACGCAGACTTGGGAAAAAAATAAAACCAGAATAGCCCAAGTTCACCAGCAGCTAAATATGTATGTTTTACCGTTACTGCGCGGATTATTGACAGCGGAAAAAGTTGGTTATTATCAATACAATGAGGCAGCGATCCCGGCGCGTACTGAAGACGGGCGCCTGTCTTCGCCCGTATTGGACCCGAACCATGTTTTTGTACCCCAAAATAGTGTATTCAGGGCTGCTGTTGGAGAGCTGATGCAGGAAATGCAAACGATTTTAAGGGCAACCCGAAGAGCTGGCGCTAATCCTCAAGCGGCGATAGGGGCGATTTATGATTGGCGCGGCTTTTCACAGGCAACTGGAAGCGATCCGGCCAAAGACAAACTGGCAAACAGCCTTGTTAAGATCAAGGCGGCAGATCCGAGATTGGGGGATGCTTTAAATATTACATTCGGAAAATTCGGGGCATTGGTGCGTGAGAGAACTGGCCGTTCGTATGGGGACAGTGACGCGATAGCGCAAAGGCTCGACATGTACAACCTGACGTCAGGGCTGATGATAGTACATGGTCTTGGCGCAGTTAAAAAAGAAGATTGGGAATCCGCAAGTATGCGGATTTCAAAGGCGCTGGATGTTCTTAAATCCTTGTTAAACGCAGAGGTTGTTGAGCTTGTGCCATACAAGACAAACAACGCGGGAGAAGCTGGAGAATTTATTAATTGGCAAGAATTATTGTCGCAAGAGGCGGTTTCCATGCCCGCGGATGAAAACAAGGAGAATGCCATGGCGGCTCCTGGTGGTGTGGATCTGAACCCGTCACGCCTGAAATTAAATGTCAGCGAAGGATCGCCGTCACCGGAATATAATGCGGCTATGTCGACGCTTACGGCCGACAGCATCGATGGTTTGCGCCCTGTGATCCTCGGCATCAGCACGATTGGTTCCCTGCAAGAGCTTGTTAGCACGCCGTAATATATTTGACAAAAATGTATAAATATGTAAAATTCTGCATGCGAAAAGGTGAAAAGACGCGCGCCGAGAAACGTTTCTTTTAAAGGGGAATTTTCTTGAGATTTTCCTGCGGCCTTGTTTTTTCTTGGTCTATATAATATACTTTAGTTGTATTTGGTGGATTATCGTATAAAACAACATATGAGAGGGTTTTCTATGAAGGGTTTATTTCTGACAACCTTGGGTCAGCGTCTTCGTAAGAGCGTGTCCGCGTTGCTTGTCGCGGTATTTACACTTTCTTACACCCTTACGCCCGCAACAACCTACGCACAAAGTGTATTGAACCTTCCCACACCAGGGACCATGGTGGGTGTGAGTGCGCCGTATTCTATGGCCATGCTCAAGGGTGTTAAAGTTGACCTGTCTAATCCCTTCATGTTTGATTTTATTGTGGACAAAGGCGACACGTCTTTGGAAGGCGCGGAGCTTAAAGGTGAAGGCCAGAAGCTGATCAAGTATTTTCTTACCGCATTAACGGTTCCGGAAAAAGATATTTGGGTCAACCTGTCTCCTTATGAAAAAGACCGTATTGTGGCGGAAAAATTCGGCCAGACCGAAATGGGCCGCGACCTGTTGGCGCAGGATTATATTCTAAAACAGCTTTCTGCAACGCTGGTATATCCCGAGTCTGATCTGGGTAAAGAATTTTGGGCGCGCGTGTATGCGAAGGCCAAGGAAAAGTTCGGCACGGCTGATATTTCCATGAATACGTTTAATAAAGTCTGGATCATGCCGGACAAGGCCGTGATCTTTGAAAAAGGCACGAATGCGTATATTGTAGAGAATCGCCTCAAGGTTTTGACAGAGCAGGATTATCTGGCGTTATCCAACAATAAGGAAACGACCGCGGATGTTTCAGATGACACGGTAAAAAAGTATAACGAAGTTTCGGCGCAGGTGGTGCGCGACATTCTTCTTCCGGAGATCACCCGTGAAGTGAACACCGGCAAGAATTTTGCGCCGTTGCGCCAGATCTACAATTCGCTTTTGCTCGCTGCCTGGTACAAGGTGAAGGTTCAGAACAGCATTTTAAACGCCGGCTTTGCGGATAAGAACAAGATCGCGGGCGATGAGCTTGCGGATAAGGCGCAGAAACAGCAGATCTATGATCAGTATATCGCGGCCTTCAAAAAGGGTGTGTACAGCTACATTAAAGAGGATACGGACGCGGCCACGAACGAAATGATCCCGCGCAAGTATTTTTCGGGTGGCGCGGTATCGAATTTTGAAGCTGCGATGGCGTATCAATCCGGGGCAGTTACTTTCGTGAATACTGTTCCGGCGTCGGGTATTGGCGGAAGCAGGCTTGTTGGTTTTGGTGTTCGTGCGGATGCTACGCATAGAAAAGCAAAAGTTGACAATGCTGAATCGGTAATGACGAGCAGAGAAATTGTATATGGTCTTATTACGGGTAATGGCTTTGAATGGGTTCAAAAAAACTTCTTGAAACTTTCTCCTGCAGAGCAGGAAGAGGTTTTCAAAACAGCCAAGACTATGGCTTCCTTAAGAGAGGGCGATCTGGGCCGCATGGCACAAGGGATGGTCGCGGTACTTGTTTTGGAGCGTATAAAACAGGGCAATCATAATGCCTTTTTTGTAACGCCAGAGGAGCGAGCGGTTATTGTAAGCGCGCTGGTTACGGCGCGAAAATTCCTGGAAAAATCAGAAAAACGTACGAATTTTATAGATGTTCAAGTGGTGAATTTGCCGGGTATAACATTCGGCATTAAGGCGCACGGGAACATGATTTATATTGAACGCGGGTTGCTTGATCTTGTTAAGCATTTGGGCGACAAGGGGCACAGTCGCCTGGTGCGGGAATTTATTCGAAGCCTTTCAGATAATGATGTATCTGGAAAGTTAGCCGCATGGAAATATGCCAAGACAGAATTCTTAGCTACAGATAAGACAAAAACAGAAAAAGATTTCTACGCTTCTCTGGGTATTTCGGAAGGCCAGAATCCTGAAAATATTATTCAAAACATGGTTAATGCTTTTGATTACAGTAATAACAGCGCCCGATGGCTGAAATTGGTAAGAATTTTAGAGGCGCAAAACATCAAGCTGGATTTTGATACTGGGTTTGACAATGTGAATGTTCAGGGCCTCTTGTCTGAGGTGCGGACATTTGCTAATTGGATCGCTGCGGAAACGGCAGATGCCCTGTTGAATGGTACGATGCAGCCGGATGTGAATGTTATGTTTGCTCTGGCAGGAAGCCCCACAACAGCCGCGCATTTTATCGGTTTTCTGGGTGGGATCGCCATGCTCAAAGCGCGCTCGGGAAGGTTTGATCTGACACAGAATGATCCGAACAAGATCGTGTTGGAACAGACGTTGCCAGATCGAACCGATATGAATAAAAATCTTTTGCGTCCTTTTCAGCAGGCGGAAGTATCCAAGCCTGAATATTTCGGGAATGGCGAGGACCGATTGGATCAATTGCTTTGGGCCTTGGGAGAGGCGGCGAAGTGGTATTCGTATATGTTTGGGACTGACCACTTTTTTGTTTTTATGCGGGATAAAAAAGGAAACATTAAAACAAATACGGTTAATAATATCAATGCGCAGGAAATTCATCGTTATGCGTCAAAACCGGGATTTAAAGCGTTATTAACAGCGTTGAAGAAATCATTGCCTTCGAGCGATCCTGTTGTGGCCCATATTGACAAATTATTGGCAGTTACTGATTTTTCTGGTCTTTTAGATCCAAAAAGTGATTTAAGAAAACTGACGTTTCCTTTATTGGATGTGCTAGGGAAAGCTTGGCTGATCAATCATGCTTTAATGCGTCAGGGACTTCCTGGAAGAATGGATCTTTTGGCATTACCGCGTGGAAATATAGCACCAGAGGAGTTGATACGAGAAGCTGTTTTAAATGGCGATATCGAAGTGGACGGAGAGGTGTTTGAGCCTGGAAAATATGCGCTTCGAGTAAAGTTTTTACCGATGCCGCAACGAACAGAAATGGTTTCTTCTTCGGATGCTCGTAAAAGGGCGTTAGTTCCGGCGTTGTTGGGAAAGACGGTTGAGCGGTTTTATCTGGCGAGCCTTCCGTTGGAGGATTGGTTTTATATTTTTACGCATCCAAAATATTGTGCGTCCCTTTTTGATAAAGAACTGTCGCCTGTGGCGGCAACGCTGCTTACCGCAGATCTTGGCCAGGAAAGAAAATCTGGTGACGGGACACGGTCTAACAGGGAAATACAGATCGAAAAGCTGAAACAGGATGTTCGGGAGAAAATGAAAAGTTATGGTTTTACGGTTGCGGATGTTGAATATGATATTGGAAGCGAGCAGGCAACGTTAAAGATCGTTAGCGGAAGTACGGAATTCTTATATGTGCATTCTATTACGAATTTAATGACTCCCCGGGGCTGGGAAAATCAGATGGTAGTTTTTCCGGTGACAGAGGAAGGCAATATTAAACAAATACGTAATGCCAATATGGGAAAGGTGGCGGGGGAGATTATTGCGCTTTTGGAAAAATTAAATGGTGTTAAAAGTACAGAATCGGCCATGATAAATAATCCGACAGATGGTGGTATCGACTTTGACATGAACAATATAGATTTGGACATCAAGTCTGATGGGCAGGGGATCAAGTTCAATATGGATCCGGCGATGTTGCAGGCAGGTAATTTTGACGGCTTGGTGCCTGTGATCTTGAATGTCACGCCGGTAACAGATCTACCGATGTTTCTTGGCGCTAAAGAGCCCGAGCACGAACTCGCCGGCGCCGGTGTGTAGCGCCGCGAACCGACATAACCCCGGAGGTTATGGCGGTTGTTGATGTTTCGACAAAAAGCCTGTGGATACCCGCCGCAGGCTTTTTTATTTAAGTTTAGCGGGCGGACATAAAATCCCTACGCCTGGATTCGGATAATTATTGCATCTACACACGTATTTTCTGATAAAAATTACTGGCAAAACTTAACATTCTGGAGTTTATATGGCATCTTTGTACTATTCTTTAGCATAGAATAAAAGGAATTCGTCTAACAAACCCATAATTGGAGTGGCGTATGTTTTCATTGAATTGTTGTTCTTTGGCGAAAAAGTGTATTTCTATCCTGGTTCTTGTGACCTTTAATTTAGGAAGCGTGCTTCCAAGCCCTGTGCTGGCGCAAGTGCTTTTGCCGGAACCTGGCACCATGGTCGCCTTAAGCGCGCCATATATGCCGGTAAGCCTTCAGGGCCTTACCGTGCATGCGGACAATCCCCTTCTGTTTGATTTTCTGGTCAACACCGGCAATACCACAAGTGACACGGCGGCTATTAAGGAAGAATCGCAAAAGCTCATTAAATATTTTTTAGCGTCTTTGGCTATTTCTGAAAAGAATCAGTGGGTCAACCTTTCTCCGTACGAGAAAAATCGCATCCTTCCTGAAGAGCTTGGAAAAACCGAACTTGGCCGCGACATGTTGGCTCAGGATTACATGTTAAAGCAGGTTACAGCGTCGCTCATTTATCCGGAGAAGGATTTGGGGAAAGCATTTTGGAAGCGTGTTTATGCCCGTGCCAAAGCAGAGTTCGGGACAGACGAAATTCCAATGGATACGTTTAACAAGGTGTGGATCACGGCGGATCACGCGGCGATCTATACGCATAAAGATCCTAACGTCGCGGGCCGGATGACGGCAGTTGTGACCCAGGCGCATTTGAAGGTGATGATGGAATCCGATTATTTGGCGATGCAAAACGCGGTAGCGGCACCCTCAATGGATGTGACAGCGTCGGATCCCAGGGCGAACATTGCCAAGGAAGTGGTGCGCGAAATTGTGTTGCCCGAGCTTGAGAAAGAAGTGAATACAGGAAAGAATTTTTCGAATCTCCGCCAGATCCATCAGGCGGTCATTTTGGCTACGTGGTACAAGCGTAATCTGAAAGATGCGCTGTTAACCCAGGTTTATGCGGATCAGGCCCACACCAATGGTGTTGAGGGTGCGTGGGTTGTCAACAGCCAGGCGGATGTTAATCCTGAGGCTATTTGGACAAAATATGTCGATGCGTTTAAAAAGGGTGTTTTCAGCCTGATCAAAGATGATGTGAATCAGACGACGGGCGAAGTTACGGCGCATAAATATTTCTCGGGAGGAGCGCATGTTGTTCCGGCCGCGATTGATGAAGGCAAGTCCGATGATGCCATGAAGGTTTTATCCTACGGCGGGCGTATTTTTGAAGTGACAACGATTGCCAAGGCGTCTGAGGCGATCGGCCAGCTGAATTCGCTCGACGGTGTTTTGTGGGCCGATCTTGTGGGCGGTAAATTAGGCGAGATGATCGAACGGGATCAGTACATCAGCATTACAACAAACCCGGCGTTGATCAAGGCGTATTTGACGAGCCTGCTTTCGACACCTGAAGGAAAGGCGCTGGTCAATTCCTGGGTCGATCTGAAGAAGACCATGAACAAGGATGTTTTAGTGGGGGATCTTTTTTCAGCGGTTGTCAAGAATCTGGCAGAGCGGGTCATTGCGCTGTTAAAAGAAAAAGCTCCGGGGAAGCCGGCGTATTTTAGCGTCGAGCTTGATCCGCGCATGTCCCACAATATTGAAGCGTCTATTGCGGAGGCCAGGAAGTGGACGGCCATGATCGATCCCAGGCATTTGATGACCAAGGTTCTTGCGACCGAAGAAGGCACGCAGTCAAACGGCATTATCCAGACGTTGTTGGAAATGGGCATTCAGGTCAATGTGACCGGGATCTTTTATCTGGATCAATATGAAAAGGTGGCTCAGGCGTATATTCGTGCCGGGGCAAAGGTGCCTTCGTTCGCCAGCTTTTTCGTGTCACGTTGGGTTAAGCCGATGGGAACAAAGATCGCTGGGCTTGTGAAGGCCGGGAAGATTAAAACAGTGAACGATCTGCAGGCGGCTATTATTAAGTATGGCGAATTCCCCAATGCGTTGATCAAGGTGGCGTATAGCGATATATTTTTGAAACATTTCGGCCATAAGTTGCCGGCTAATCCAACGGCGGATATGACGTTTGAAAATCTGGATCAGAATGGTGTTCAGTATTTTCTGGTCGCGTCGAACAGCAATAAGACAGGGGATTATTTAGCGGCTATTGCCAAGGGATTGGAAGGGGTTGCCGGGGCAGAGGAGTTGTTGAAATTTTTAAAAGATGAA
>JADFWS010000056.1 GCA_015234065.1 Candidatus Omnitrophota bacterium | reverse complement strand
CGTCCTTCAGAAGATCGAGAATATTATCCGTGAAGAGATGAATGCCGCGGGGGCCCATGAATTGCTGATGCCGGCGTTGTTGCCTCTGGAAATATGGCAGAAGACCGGGCGTGATAAAACCCTTGAAGAGGTTATGATCCGGTTTAAGAATAAAAAAGGGCAGCTTATGTGCCTTGGCCCTACGCATGAAGAGATCATCACCAATCTTGTGCAGTCGTTCGTCCAGTCATACCGGCAGCTTCCGGTGACGCTGTATCAGATCCAGGCAAAATTCCGCGACGAAACACGCCCGCGTTTCGGGGTTGTCCGCGCCTGCGAATTTATCATGAAAGATGCGTATAGTTTTGATACGACACGTGAGGGCTTGCAGAAGAATTACGATGCCATGTACGCGGCGTATAAGAATATTTTTGCCCGTTGCGGTTTGACGCCGATCATTGCGGAAGCGGATACCGGAGCTATGGGTGGAAGTTTGTCCCATGAATTTCTGGTCCCGGCGGCGATCGGCGAAGATAAGGTTAAGGATGAACAAGGTGTGGAGCGTCAGGCGATCGAGGTGGGGCATATTTTCCAGCTGGGCACCAAGTATTCCGAAGCGCTCGGAGCGCTTTTTCTTGATGCTCATGGAAAACAGCATCCGATGATTATGGGTTGTTACGGGATCGGTGTCAGCCGTTTGATCGCGACAGTTATTGAAACGCATTTTGATGACAAAGGTATTTGCTGGCCATGCGAGATCGCCCCTTTCGCGGTTGAGATCTTGCCGCTTCAGATCAATGATCCTGAAACCATGGCCGTCGCAGATGAGCTATATAATGGGTTGACAAAAGCAGGACTTGATGTTTTAATGGACGATCGTGACGAAAGTCCGGGTCGTAAGTTCAACGACGCTGACCTCATCGGCATCCCTACGCGCGTAACCATCGGTAAACGCGGACTCCAGGAAGGAAAAGTCGAGATCAAGGATCGGGCGACAGGCAACGTCGAGGCCGTTATGAAGGGCTCTGCCCTCGAGAAGGTCTTGGCTTTCCCGCGAAAATAGGGTATCTTTATGGGACGTCTTGAAGAGTTAAAGAGTGACATTTTAAAATTTGCGCAACCGATCGCGGCGGCGTTACACATAGAGATCGTCGAGTGCCTCGTTTGCGTTTATAACGACACGATCAATGTTCAGGTTTTTGCGGATCGCCCTGAAGGCGGGATCGGGATTGATGAATGTTCCGAGTTCAATCGTCAATTGGACGATAAGCTTTTTTTGGATATGAACCTGGGTAATACGTATACGCTTGAAGTTTCGTCGCCGGGCCTTGATCGTCATCTTGTATCATATGCTGATTTCCGCCGGGTCCTGGGCCGCGAAGTCCATGTTTTTCTGCGTGAACAGGTGAATGGCCGTCGGGAAATGATCGGGATGTTGAAGGCTGTCCGAGAAGCGGAGATCATTCTTGAGGCGAAGAGGAATGACTGGGTCATTCCGATGGATAAAATTGAGAAAGGGAAACAGGTTATTTAAGAGAGGATATTATGCAGAGCGAACTGATGGCAATACTTGAACAAATCGAGCGCGATAAGGGGATCGCCAAAGAGGTGCTGATCGAGGCTGTGGAAGCCGCGGTGGCGTCGGCGGCGCGCAAGGTTTGGACGGTGGATAAAGAAGAGGATGTGACCGCGACCCTTGACCCGAAGACAGGCAAGATCACGGCATTTGCCAATGGCCAGGAGATCCGTTCCAGCGAATTTGGACGCATTGCCGCCCAAACGGCCAAACAGGTTGTTTTGCAGAAGATCCGTGAAGCGGAAAAAGATGTGGTCTACGTTGAATATAGCGCACGTATCGGCCAGATCATTTCAGGCAGTGTCTACCGTTTTGACCGGGGTAATGTTATTGTAGACTTGGGAAAGACCGAAGCGATCATCCCCCGCAGCGAACTGTGCGGCAAGGAAGAGTTTAAACAGGGCGATCGTGTCCGGGCGTTCGTGCTCGAGGTCCAGCGTGAATCGCGCGGGCCGCAGATCGTTCTTTCCCGTGCCCATCCCAATTTTGTGAAGCGCTTGTTTGAGCTGGAGGTCCCTGAGATCTATGAGGGGATCATTGAGGTGAAAGCCATCGCGCGTGATCCGGGTGAACGGACGAAGATCTCGGTCTTCTCCAAGGACGACAAGGTGGACTGTGTCGGTGCATGCGTCGGGATGCGCGGGTCAAGGGTTAAGAATATTGTTTCCGAACTCCATGGCGAAAAGATCGATATCGTCCGTTATTCATCGGACATCAAGGAATATATCCAGGCGGCTTTGTCGCCTGCGGAAATATCGCAGATGCAGCTCTTGTCGGTTGAAAAGAAGGCGAATATCATTGTAGCGGATGATCAGCTGTCGCTGGCGATCGGCCGTTACGGCCAGAATGTCCGTTTGGCTGGCCGCCTGCTCGGGTGGGAGCTGGATATTTTTTCGGCAAAGCAGTGGGAAGAGCATTTGAAGCAGGAAGGCGAACGTACGGAAGAGGTTGAGGTCGTTGAAGAGATCGAAGAAGAAGTTCAGGGCGGAAATGAAGCACCGGCCGGAGACGCTGAATCTTCTGATGGGGCGGTAGAGGAGTCAAGCTCAGACGCCGGGGAAGATAAATAATAACGCGAACATCACTCGGGTATTGAACCCTGGAAAGATCATTTTATGCTGGTCAAGGATCTTGCAAAAGAATTGAATATCACGGAAGAGGTCATCCTCTCGACGCTTAAGGCGCTAAAGTTGCGCGCCAAGGGCGACGACCAGGAGATCAGCACCGGGGTTGTTTCTGTTGTTAAAGGCGAGTTGGAGAACAAGGGCTTGATCGTGAAGCAGGAAGAAAAAAAGCCGGTCGCGGTCAAAAAGCCGGTGGTTAAAAAGGCGCCGGCCGTTGAATCGGAAGAAAAACCTGCGCCTAAAAAGAAGGCCGCCGTTGCCAAGCCCAAGGCTAAAGCCGAAGAGGCGGAAGTTGTTGCGCCAAAGAAAGAAACCATTATTCGTACGGCCAGTCAGCGGGCCGAGCTTCCCAAGCCGCCGCAACCGGTTGTTGAAGTGAAACCTGTTCCCGCGCCGGTCGTGGTTGTAGCTCCGGCGGTAAAGCTTCCTAACGAGTTGGCAGAATTTGAACGCCCGGCAGATCCTGCGACAGATCCTGCGGCAGATCCGGCTAAGAAAGCCGGGACGACGGTTATCCGTAAAGTTGTTAAGACCATTATCCGTAAAGTTGTTCCGAAGGAGCAGCCGGAATTCATATCTGTAAAACCGCTCGCCAAGAAGCGTGAAGAAGAGCGGGCGGCGATCGCACTGGCCAGGGCGGATCATGGCAAGGCTGTCCCAGGTTCTGAACAAGCGGGAGAGTCTGCGGCTGCGGCGCCGGTGGCGCTGAAGCGTGAGGGTCCGCTGCAGAACCTTGAGATCAAGGTTCCTGTGACGGTTGGTGATTTGGCGTTCAAGATCCAGCAGAAAGCCAATGTTGTTCTTAAAGCCCTTATGGGAATGGGCTTGTTTGCGCATATCAATCAGAATCTCGGCGAGGATGTTGCCCGCAAGATCTGTGAAGAATTTGGGTTTAACCTGGTTGAAGCCAAGAGCCAGGAAGAGCAGTTGATCCATGACCATTCCAAAGAGGAAGATCCGGCGCTTCTTAAGCATCGCGCGCCGGTTGTCACATTTATGGGGCATGTCGACCATGGCAAAACATCTCTTTTGGATTGTATCCGCAAGACCAAGGTCGTGGATACGGAGCACGGCGGGATCACACAGCATATACGGGCATACTCGGTGACCATGCCCAAGGGAAGTATTACATTTCTGGATACGCCGGGTCACGCCGCTTTTACAGCAATGCGTTCGCGCGGCGCGCATATTACCGACGTTGTTGTCCTGGTTATTGCGGCCAATGAAGGGATCATGCCGCAGACCGAAGAGGCGATCGATCATGCGAAAGCGGCCGGGGTTAAGATCGTTGTGGCGCTCAACAAGATGGACCGTCAGGACGCGGATCCGGAGCGGGTGAAAAAACAGCTTTTGGAGCATGATCTGATGCCTGAAGAGTGGGGCGGGAAAACGGTTATTGTGCCGGTCTCTGCGACCACAGGGCAGGGCATTGATACGCTTTTGGAAATGATCCTTCTTGAGGCAGAGTTGCTTGAGCTTAAGGCGAATCCGGCGAAGCTTGCCACGGGTATTGTGGTCGAAGCGCATTTAAGTACCGGCCGCGGTGCATTGGCGACTATTATTATTCAGGGTGGCACCCTTCATGAGGGTGACATTCTGGTCGTTGGCCCGTATTACGGCAAGATCAAGGCCATGTTTGATGATCGTAAGCGCAATGTTAAAGAAGCGGGGCCGTCGATGCCGGTTGAGATCCTGGGCCTTCCGTCAGTTCCGGATGCCGGCGAGAAGTTCTTTGTCGCCGAGAATGAAAAGACGGCGCGCGAGATTGCGTCTGTCCGTGAAGAAAAAGTCCGTGCGGAAAGATTGCGCGCGACATCAAAGATCACACTCGAGGATCTTTTCGCCCAGAAAGAGGCGGGTGAAGTCCGTGAGCTTAATATTGTGATCAAGGCGGATGTGCAGGGTTCTGTCGAAGCGCTCCGTCAGTCGCTGGCCAAGATCGCTGAAAATAATAAAGAGGTTCGGATCAAGTTCGTGCATTGCGGAGTGGGCGGCGTGAATGCGTCGGATATTATCCTGGCGCATGTCTCGAAGGCGATCATTATCGCATTCGGTGTGAATACGACGGCAGATGCCAGCGCGGAATTGGAAAAGACCCCGGTGGACGTACGCAAATACAATGTTATTTACGCGGCCGTGGATGAGGTGAAGGCAGCTCTTGAAGGCTTGCTTAAACCGGATACCAAACGTCATTTCGTGGCGCGTGCCGAAGTCCGGCAGGTATTTAATCTTTCGAAATCAGGCCTTGTGGCCGGTTGTTTTATGCTCAAGGGCCGCATGCGTAATAAGGCGCTGGTGGATATTCAGCGCAATGGGGAAGTGGTTCATACAGGTAAGGTTCAGACGCTGAAGCGTTTTAAAGATGACGTGAAGGAAGTCGGCGAAGGATTTGAATGCGGTATCGCGGTCGAAGGTTTCACCGCATATCAGGCGGGGGATATTATTGAGGCGTTCCAGATCGAGGAGATCGCCAGAAAGTTATGATGAAGGCCGTTTTTAGCGGAATGCGCCCAACGGGTAAGCTTCATCTTGGACATCTTGTCGGTGCCCTGCATAATTGGGTCCGCCTGCAGGAGACGTATTCCTGCATTTATTGTGTTGCTGATTGGCATGCGCTTATGGGCGATTACGCGGATAGCGGGAATATCCGCACCTATGGCCGAGAGATGGTCATGGATTGGCTGGCTTGCGGCATTGATCCCAAACGCTCGATTATTTTTGTCCAGTCCGATGTCCCGGAGCATTTGGAATTGCAGATGTTTTTGTCCTGCCTTACGCCGCTCGGCTGGTTGGAACGCAACCCGACGTATAAAGAGCAGATGCGTGAGATCACCACGCGGGATATCCAGACCTATGCTTTTTTGGGGTATCCTGTCCTGCAAGCGGCAGATATTCTTTTATATAAAGCGCATGCGGTTCCGATCGGTGAAGATCAATTGCCGCATCTTGAGCTCACGCGTGAGATCTCCCGCCGTTTTAATACCACGTATAAGGCAGAAATCTTTCATGATTGCGAAGGGATATTGACCCCTACGCCGCGTTTGCCCGGCCTTGATGGGCGCAAGATGTCCAAGAGCTATGGAAATACGATCAACCTTTCTGATTCTCCTGATGAGATCCTTGCGAAAGTGAAGAATACGATCACAGATCCGCAGCGGCTTCGGCTGAAAGATCCGGGGCATCCGGATGTGTGTAATGTGTTCAGTTATTACAAGGCGTTTGTTCCGGCTCAAGAAGCCGCGACCCGTGTTTGGTGCGAAGCGGCAGAAAAAGGCTGTACGGATTGCAAGAAGATCCTTGCCGACGAGGTTATTGAGTTCTTGCGGCCTATCCGTGAACGCCGCGTCAAGATCGCGGCCGATCCCGGGGTTATTGAAGCGGTCCTCAAGGATGGAGCCGCGCGTGCGCGTGCGATCGCTGTGGCAACCATGCAAGAAGTACGAAAAGCGGTTCTTCGTTAATTTTCATCATCATATTCTGCTATGAGTTATAAATTTCACCTCGACATGTTTGAAGGGCCCCTCGATCTTCTCTTGTATCTTATCAAGAAGGATGAATTCAACATTTACGATATTCCTATCGCCCGGATCACGGGCGAATATATGGAATATATCGAGATGATGAAGCTTCTGGACCTTGACAGCATCGGAGACTTTTTGGTCATGGCCGCGACGCTCATGCAGATCAAGTCCAAGATGCTCCTGCCGCCGGATCCCGATCAGGCAGTAGAAGAGGAAGATCCCCGTACAGAGTTGGTGCGCCGCCTGGAAGAGTATCAGCGTATTAAAGAAGCGGCGGAAGCGCTGCGTGTGCGTGCCGAGAAGCGCGCCGACCTTTTCCCGCGCAAGCTCGATGAGGCGGCTATGAATGAGCTTAAGGAAGATGCCAAAGAGGTGTATTTTGAAGCGAATCTGTTTGATCTTATTACGGCATTGACCAAAGCGCTGGCTGAGAAGCCAGAAAAGCAGGTTTATGAAGTGGTGCCGGAAGAGCATACGGTCGAGAAGAAGGTGCACTTGATC
The DNA here is from genome assembly GCA_015234065.1 of Candidatus Omnitrophota bacterium. Lineage (GTDB taxonomy): Bacteria > Omnitrophota > Gorgyraeia > Zapsychrales > Fredricksoniimonadaceae > JADFWS01. The sequence goes on along the minus strand of JADFWS010000056.1, from coordinate 5,036 downwards.
CTGCATATTCTCGTCGAGCGTTCGCGGATATTTTTGAAAGAATTATTCGAGAATGCCCATAACAAGATGGAGGTCATTGTAACCTTTATGGCCATCCTGGAATTGTGCCGCATGAAAGAGCTGGTCGTTGCGCAAAAGCGGCTGTTTTCAGATATTGAGATCATTCGTAACACCGAAAATATTGTTGTTGTTCAGCAACCGCCGGCACCCGCTGAAGCAGAGACTATCTCCCAAGAAAAGGCAGAGCCTGATGGAAGAACTTAAGCGCATTGTCCTGAATCAGGAAACTGAAGAAGACCGCGTCACGAGCCTTTCGCTGCGCCCGGAACGTTTTAAAGATTTTATTGGGCAGAAGGATTTGATCGATAATCTCAGGATCGCGGTTCAGGCGGCTCAGGAACGTAAAGAGCCGCTGGAGCATATGCTTTTTTCCGGCCCGCCAGGGCTTGGAAAAACCTCGCTCGCGCATATTATTTCCCATGAAATGAACGCCCGTATTACAGTGACCTCTGGCCCTGCGATCGAGCGTGCCGGGGATTTTATCGGCATCCTCACCAATCTTGAACAGGGCGATATTCTTTTTATAGACGAGATACATCGCCTTTCAAAGACCGTGGAAGAGTTCCTGTATCCGGCCATGGAAAGTTTCAAAATCGATTTTGTGGTGGATAAAGGGCCGTATGCCAAGACGATCAATTTTACGTTGAAGCCATTTACGCTTATAGGCGCCACAACGCGCAGCGGCTTATTGGCGTCACCATTGCGCGACCGGTTCGGTATTTTTCATCATCTGGATTTTTACGCGCCGGAAGACCTGGCGGTGATCGTTATGAACGCGGCCCGCAAGATGTCTGTCAGCCTTGAAGACAGCGCGGCGCTTGAGATCGCGCGCCGTGCGCGAGGCACGCCGCGTATCGCGATCCGGCTTCTTAAGCGGGTACGTGATTTTGCACAAATACTCTCCGGGAAAAAAGCGGTGGATCCGGCGATCGTTCTTGATGCCATGGCACGTTTGAAAGTTGATTCCCTGGGCCTGGATGAATTTGACAGGAAGATCCTGCACGTTATCCTGGACACGTATAATGGCGGCCCCGTCGGGATCGAAGCATTGGCAGCCACCCTTAATGAAGAGGTGGATACCCTCGTGGATGTTGTTGAACCTTACCTTTTAAAAGCAGGCTTCCTGCGCCGCACCTCGCGCGGCCGGGAGATCACCGAAAAAGCGCGCCAACAGTTATGTTCCAGAACTTAACCCGTTTTATTCTGCTAACCGCCCTTGTCCTTTGTGTGAGCGGAGAATCATTTACGCCGTCCAGGAACATGGTCCGGGTTGCCGTTGTACATGAAGTGGATCACTGCACGCTGTCTGTTGATGGCCGCTATGAGGTCGTGGATGGTGTTTCAGGGAAACGGGTGGAGATGGGGATCCGCCTTAAGCCTTCTCTGGTTGCCCTTGAAGGCGGAGCTATTAAGATCGGGGACAGGCATTATGAGAATCAACGGGTCCTTCTTGAGCCTCGTCGGGAATCGCTGATCACGGTGAATGATAAGCGTTTTCGCGGGGATATGATGATCATCAATAATGCGGGAAAGAGTATCACCGTTGTGAATGCCGTGGAATTGGAAGAATATATTCGTGGTGTTCTTTATCATGAAATCTCGGATAAATGGCCATTGGAAGCGATCCAGGCCCAGGCGGTTGCGACACGAACGTATGCGCTTTATTCTGTCGAGAAGTTTGCAGGCCGTGATTATGATATGACGAGCGATATTTATTCGCAGGTTTACGGCGGGCAAACGGCAGAACGCTACCGCACGAATGTGGCGGTCCGCCGGACGCAAGGCGAGGTGTTGACATACAAGGGGAAGATCTTTCCGGCGTTCTTTCACGCGAATTCCGGAGGGGAGACGGAGGACGCGTCTGAACTCTGGGATGTAAACCTTCCGCCCCTGAAAGGGGGCGTTCAGTCGCCGTTCTCGGTGAACTCGCCGCATTATAAATGGCGCAAGAATTTCTGGCTTAAAGATATTGAACAAAGGCTGGCGGCCCGTGGATATGATGTTGGGCCTATCAAAGAGCTTCGTATCGTTGCGTTGAATCAAAGCGGGCGGGTGCGTCAGATCGAGATTATTTCGCGTGCCGGGAAATCTGTGAAAATGGATGGAAAGACATTCCGTGAGGTGATCGGCCCGAATGATCTTAAAAGCAACAAGTATACGATCAGCATGAAAGGCTGGTTTGTGGATTTTGCGGGATATGGCTGGGGGCATGGCGTCGGGCTCGACCAGTGGGGGGCGTATAATATGGCACTCCTGCATTATGACTATAAAAAGATCCTTGAATTTTACTATCCTTCTTCTGAAATTCAAAAGTATGACAAGCTGGATTGAGCGTGTTTATGCGTGAACGCGTGACATGGATCCCGTCTTTAAATCCCCTGATCTTTTCGGCTGTTCTTTTTCTGCTGATAGCGCTTTTGGTATTCAAGCCTCAGGCTGAAAAGCCTATCGACGGGAAATTTTTTAAAGTGTCATATATTTATGACGGCGATACGATACGCCTGGAGACAGGTGAAAAGGTCCGTTTTATCGGGATCGACGCGCCGGAAATGCATGAAAGTGAGAAGCTGTTCAGAGATGCCCGCAAGTCTGGCCAGGATATCGAAGTTATTAAGGCGATGGGCCGCCGGGCAAGGGAGTTTGTGGTGGCATTATTTGGTGACAAGAAAGTCCGCCTGGAGTTCGATATCGAGAAGCGCGATAAATACGGCAGGCTCCTCGCCTATCTATATCTTGAGGACGGCACGTTCGTTAATAAAGAGATCATTGCCAGCGGCTTTGCTTATCCGCTGACAATCCCGCCCAATGTTGCCCACACCGATGAATTTAAGGCGTTATTCAAAGAAGCCCGTGCCAAGCGCCTGGGCCTTTGGAGTGGACAGTAAAATCTGCAGAAATAAGTAGAAATACAGCGAATAGTGTTGTAAAAATAAAGCATGAAGAAATTCTTCTCCAGAGTTCTTCCGTTGCTTTTTATCATTGTTGCGGTCTGTTTCTTATTCCTTCCTAAATCTGTTTCCTGGCTTGAAGTGGAGAAGTTCTTCTCTGACACGGATCCTTATTTTGTAAAGTCTGTGTCAAAAGGCAGCGAAGATTATTATGCTCCCGGAGTCCGCATCGGTAAGCTTTGGGCAAAGTTAGGGGTTAAACCAAAATTCGTTGAAGCGCATTCCGGGGGAGGATTTAAGGACGCTTCAGGCAATACATATATGTTCGGTTGTTCCGCCGCAAGCCCATCTAATTGTGTGCTCACATTCCCGACAATGCTTGAAATCGATGGGGGCGGGTTTAAGGCCCTGAGAGTTTCAACATCAGGGGCTGTGTACAGTGATTATCAGTATCTGTTGTTTCGCAAAGATCCGATGGGTTGGAATTATTTTGCGCATATTGATGTCTTTGATAATAAGACCGGAGAGCCGGACTTTCGGTTCTTGCCGAATGGGCGTATTTTGCTCAAAAGCCTTGCCGGGCGGGGTGATGGGTTTGTGACGCAATTTATTCAAGTTTTTGAGGCTGAGCGCTCGGGGGTCAAGCTGTTATTGGCTATGCCTTCGGACGGTGAGCGGCACGGGCTTGGAATGCTGGAATATGATTTTTCGTCGAATGTTCAGCAAAAAGGCGGGCAGCTGGCCCTTGATTATACGCTCAGTTTTTCCGGGACGGTCCCAGGGCTTAAATTAAGGCCCGGCGATGAAAAAAAGATCCCGTTCTTTTCGCTTAAAAAGAAGATGGCTTTCCGGGATACGCCGACAGGGCTATTGTTTGTTGAAGAAGCCTCAGACATGAGTAAAGAAGATGTATTTCGCATTATTGCGGGGAGTTACGCGGCTGCGTATAAGATGTTTCGTGCGGAATTTGACCGATTGGAGCAGGCTGGCCAAATTCAACGTGAATGGTTGCATCAGTTCATGAAGGTTGTGTCGGAAGAGAGTTCTAAAAAGTGGTAGGGTCTTTTTAACTGCAGTTTTTTCTTGCCAGGGCCAGGACTTCTTCGGCTCTTAAGGGTTCCAGGATATAGCCGGTTGCGCCATAGCGTACTGTTCCTGCGGCAGCATCGTCTTCGTGCTGCCTGCCGACGGTAATGATCGTCATAGATGGCGCCGCGGCTTTTATCTGGGACAGGGCTGTTTCGGCCTCATCTACAATGGTTTCGAGTTCAATGTAAATAAGCTGGATATTGGTACTTTTTCGGATTGTCTCCAGGCAGGAGTTCAGGCTTTCCACAATAATGAGCGGAAAATAATTCGCGAGCAGCCCTTTAAGGGCGTCGCGGAATTTTTCATTGTCGCTGCAGATCAGGATCGTTTTTGGCATGTTCTTAGAGCGAAACAGGAGTTGTGATCGATAAGATCCTGGCGGTCTTTTCTCCGGCATTGGTGATCATGTGCGCAGAGCTGGCGTTAAAATACAGGGAGGTGTTTTCTTTGAGTTTAACCGTTTGCCCTTTGACGGTAACGATGACCGTTCCATCCAGGACATAGAGAAACCGCTCTGCGTGATGTGCCAGCTTTTCTTCATTGGTCGAACCTTTGGCGTCGATCTTGATGAGCAGCGGCAGCATTCTTTTGGTCGTGACCTGACGGGTCAGGATTTCGTAGGAAGATTTATCATTCGGCGTGGCGATGCTGCCCGGGGCTTCTTCAGACGCCGGTGTCAGGGAATCCGGCTGCTGCAGGCCATGATAAAGATCCGTGATATCAATATTCAGTGCTTTGGCAATGTTGAGATGCGACTCAACGGTGCCGGTCATTTTTCCATGTTCCATGCGCGAGAGCGTAGCGATCTGCACGCCGCTGGTTTTTGCAAGGGCGGTGAGTGAAACGTTCTTGCTGTTTCTGATCTGCTTGATGTTAGCGCCGATATTCATAGTGGTCTCCTTTTGAATGAAATAATTGTAACATATTTTGACGGAATAACAATCTTTCTTGAGAAAAAAATTTAATTTATTAATGTTTTATCAATATACAAAATAATGT
>JADFWS010000055.1 GCA_015234065.1 Candidatus Omnitrophota bacterium | reverse complement strand
TATTTCATCTCCGTGACCCCGCCAGAATCTGAATGGAGCCGTTTGAACACCCACTCGCGCCTGTTTTCGCTTTCGGCGATGATCGGTGTCTTTTTAAGGCCCTTGATTTGTTCCGGCAGGCCACGCACATCCGAAAGATCAAGCGGGCCTTCCACCCGAAAGCTCATCCCTGACGCCGATGTCACCGTTGAATCGTTCAACATGAATTTCGGATACACGCCGTCGAAATCCAGCAGGATCGATTCATACTCCAGCGCCTTGAGCCTCCCGTTATACGCCGCAAGCTTGCCACGGATATTCGGCTTTGACGCCGGCCCCGTCAGAACAGCGCTCGCGGAAACCACTCCGGACAAATTGCTGGCGATCGCAGGCCTGGCATGAAAAAGCTCGGTCACCTCTTCCAGTTCGGCGGATAAAAGCTCAAATGACGCGTTCATGGCATGGTCCCCAAAAAGCGCCATCTCGCCACGGCCTGATAAAGAGCCGATCCACAAAGAACTGACAATGAACTTACGATCGCGCACGGCAAACTTGAGATACAAATCGCGCACGGGCCTGCGATTCAAAAGCGTATACTTGCTCTCCACCTCGCCCGACATCTCTTTTTGGTCCCACGATGGGCCGCTTAACGCAATGTCCCCCTGGACCTCTGTGGCAATATCACACAGCCCGGTTTGAACATGCTTGAGGTCCAGCGTAAAACGGTACGCCTCAGGCGAGCGCCGAACAACATCCAGAATAACCGTCTCGTCCATCCCGCTGCCGACCTGGAACGTCACCCGCCCGGCCTTAAGGTCGATCATGCCCTCGAACGGGATCACCGCGAGCGCATACGCCCTTGCCGGAATGAAAGCCAAGCCCAAAAAAGCACAGCAAAAAAGAAAACGTCTCATCACGAAAAATTAAGCTTATCGTTATCCGGCTGCACCGTGACCGGGCTGCCGTCCTTGAATTTTCCGCTGATGATCGCTTCCGACAGCGGATCCTCGATATACTTCTGGATCGTCCTCTTGAGCGGCCGCGCCCCGTACACAGGATCAAACCCTTTTTCGATCAGGAAATCAAATGCCGCCGGCGTGATCTCGAGCGGAATATTCTTGTCCTTTAAACGGCTGCACACTTCCTTGATCTCAAGCTCAATGATCTTGGAAAGGTCTTCCCGTGTCAGCGAACGGAAGACGATCGTATCGTCGATGCGGTTCAGGAATTCCGGCTTGAACACACGCTTGATCTCGGAGAGAAGCTTGTCTTTCATCGTGTCGTACGTGTCTTCTTCCTTGCGCGTAGCAAAACCCAAAGACCCCTGCTTTTTCATGGCCTCAACCCCGAGATTCGAGGTCATGATAATGATCGTATTACGAAAATCGATCACCCGGCCGAGAGAGTCTGTCAAACGCCCGTCTTCAAGGACCTGAAGAAGGACATTGAACACATCCGGATGGGCCTTCTCAACTTCGTCGAGAAGAACGACCGAGTACGGACGGCGCCGGACCTTTTCGGTCAACTGCCCGCCCTCTTCGTACCCCACATATCCCGGCGGCGCACCGACCAGGCGCGACACATTGTATTTATCCATATACTCCGACATATCGATCTGGATCAGCGCATTCTCGTCACCGAACATGAACTCCGCAAGCGCGCGCGCCAGATAGCTTTTCCCGACACCCGTCGGCCCAAGGAACACAAAAGACCCGATCGGGCGGCGCGGATTCTTGATCCCGGCCCGCGAGCGGCGCACCGCGCGCGCGATCGCGCTGATCGCCTCTTTCTGCCCCACCACTTTTGAGCTCAACTCATCTTCCATCTTAAGCAGCCGTTCGCTCTCCTTTTCCTCAAGGCGGATGAGCGGCACGCCTGTCCACTGGGAAACAACACGCGCAATATCGTCGAGGCCAATGATTAAAGACGCGTCGTCGCGTTTGGCCATCCATTCAGAGCGGCGTTTTTCCATCTGCTCGCGCACCGCTTTTTCCTGATCGCGCAGTTTCGCCGCTTTTTCAAAATCCTGCTGCTTGATGAACGATTCTTTTTCTTTCCTGAAATTCTCGATCTCCGCTTCCATTCCCTTAATATCGGCCGGTGTCACCATCGCCTTAAGCCTGGCGCTCGCCCCGGATTCGTCAATAATATCCACCGCTTTATCCGGAAGAAAACGCCCGGTGATATAACGGTCCGACAGTTTGGCCGCAGCTTCGAGCGCCTCGTCGGAATATTTCACACGGTGATGCGCTTCATATTTATCACGCAATCCCTTTAAAATCTGGATCGTTTGCTCCACTGACGGGGGCTGCACCATGATCGTCTGGAAACGGCGCTCCAGAGCCGCGTCCTTTTCGATGTTCTTGCGATACTCGTCGAGGGTTGTGGCCCCGATACACTGGATCTCACCGCGCGCCAGCGCCGGTTTTAAGATATTCGCCGCATCCACCGCGCCTTCGGCCGCGCCCGCGCCGACCAGGGTGTGAATTTCGTCTATAAAAAGAATCAATTTGCCATTGCGCTTAAGCTCTTCCATGACCGCCTTGATCCGTTCTTCGAACTGGCCGCGGTATTTCGTCCCCGCGATCATCATCGCAAGGTCCAATACCACGATCGTCTTATCGCGAAGGATCTCCGGCACATCACCCGCCACGATCTGCTGAGCCAAACCTTCTACGATCGCGGTCTTGCCGATCCCGGCCTCGCCAAGGAGCACGGGGCTGTTCTTTGTCCGGCGGGAAAGAACCTGGACCACGCGCTCGATCTCATTCGCGCGGCCGATCACAGGATCAAGTTTTCCATCTTTAGCATATTTATTCAGATTGCGGCCGTACGCATCGATCGCCGGAGTCTTGCCAGCCGCCCCCTTGCCCTGATCGGGCTGCTGCGGTTGCTGCTGCTGATTGAACCCGGGGATGCCGCTGCCTAAGAGCTCGAGCACTTCGTTGCGGAGTTTGCCCAGATCAAGCCCGAGATTCAAAAGCACGCGATACGCCATGCCTTCGCCCTCTTTCACTAGCCCCAAAAGAAGATGCTCTGTGCCGATATAATTATGCCCGAGCGCCCGCGCTTCTTCCGCGGCAAGCTCCAGCGCCTTTTTAGAACGCGGCGTGAACGGAATATCCCCGACGACCTGCGTCTGCGGCCCAGGCTGGACAAGTTTTTCCACCTCGATACGGATGGATTCCAGATCAACCCCGAGCTTTTGAAGGACAGCCGACGCAACGCCCTCGCCCTCACGAATAAGGCCAAGGAGTAAATGTTCTGTCCCGATATAATCATGATTAAAGCGGCGCGCCTCTTCTTTCGCGAAAACAATGACCTTGCGCGCGCGTTCCGTAAAGCGATTGAACATATATACCCTCCAGTTATGATGACGAATTATACCGCGCGCCCGTTCAACTTTTCGCGAATGACCTGGGCGCGTTTCGTATCGCGTTCAAAAGTGCTTAATTTCTTTACTTCGATCTTCTGCAAATGCGCAGGCTGGATCATGATAAACAGCTCATTGAGCGCCTTGGGGTCAAGGTCTGTGACCAGTCCTACATCAACGCCAAGTCGTACCATTGAAAGCAATTCGATCGTCTCCTGGCTTGAAATAATACGCGCATTCTTAAGAATACCCCACGCACGGCAGATCTTGTCCTCGAGCATCGGCTTGTTCTGGACGAGAAGCGCCTGACGCGCCTGCTCCTCCTGCTCAATGATCTGACGGATCAGGCCGTTAATATTCTGAATAATGTCGAGCTCGCTATGGCCCAAAGACACCTGATTCGATATCTGATAGAAATTCCCGATCGCCTGCGTCCCTTCGCCATAAAATCCACGCGACGCAAAACTCAATTTCGAGATCGCCATGAGGACTTTGTTGATCTGGCGCGTCATGACGAGCGCCGGCAAATGCAACATGACCGACCCGCGCATCGCGGTGCCTACATTCGTCGGGCAAGCCGTCAAAAACCCGTATTCCGGCAGAAACGCGTACGGCAACTTCTCAGAGAGGGCATTGTCGATCGTGTTCATCGCATTCCACGTCTCGGCCAGATTAAACCCGGACTGCATGACCTGAAGCCGCAAGTGGTCCTCTTCATTCACCATGATCGAGAGCGCCTCTTCCTGAGAAACAACCAGCCCCTTGCCCTGGGGATTGGAGGCATGGTCATGGCTCATCAAATGCCGCTCGACCAGAAACTGGCGGTCAATATTATCCAGCTCATTCAAACGGAAGAACGTCGCGTCTTTAAGCAGCGGAATATCCTTGATCGCGCTGTCCACAACGGCCAGGATCGCGTCGAGGTCTTTCTTGGACGCGCGGCTCGTAAAAGGCGCCACAGTAAGGTTTCGCGCCAGCCTGATCCGCGAGGACAGGATGATGTTCGCCTGTGGGCCTGTGCCTCTTAGCCATTCGCCGGTATGATGAATAAGATCATTCAGTTCCATCTTAACCTTTCTCTTCCATCTCACGGATCTTGTCGCGCAGTTCCGCGGCCTGCTCAAAATCTTCACGGCTGATAGCATCCTGCAAACGCTCGCGCAAAGCATCGATCGCATTTAACTGTGTCAACGGCACTGGCGCCGCCTTCGGCGGCTGAATCCCCGCCGAGACCGGAACGGCAGCTGCCGGCATGGACGTCTCGACCACATTCACGGGTTTCTTGCCGAGATGCGCCGTTGACCCGTGGATCTTCTTTAACAGCGGCTTTAACTGCGACTTAAACGCCACATAACACTCGGCGCAGCCAAAACGGCCGAACTTCCTGAATTCTTCATACGTCAGCCCGCACGTCGGGCATTTAAGGACATCCTTCTGCGCTTCCGGGATCTGTTTCCCAAAATCCGTCAAGCCCGCCAAAAGGTCGGCAAGGCCGAACTGCTGCTCCATCTGATGGCTCTGCTCACGCGCGCAATCCTCGCACATGTGCATTTCCATGACCTTGCCCTCGACGATCTCGGTCAAATGAACTGTCGCTTTTTTTGCGCACTTGTCACATTTCATAGGCTGTATTTCACCCCGTCCTTACGGGTCACATCATGAAATAATTTTAAAAGTTTTGCGGTCACAGGGCCCGGTTTGCCGGTACCAATGATCCGCCCGTCGATCTTGATGACCGGGATCAGCTCGGCGGCTGTACCGGTCAGAAAACACTCGTCCGCGTTAAAGAACTCATGGCGCGTGATGAACGTCTCCTCGACCTTGATCTTGCACTTTGTTGCCGCAAGCTCCATGACCGTATCGCGTGTGATCCCGCGCAAACGTCCCTGCTGGGGCGTTTTCAGGACACCGCCTTTGACCATGAAAATATTGTCGCCCGTGCACTCTGCCACATACCCGTTCCCGTCAAGCATGATCGCTTCCGGCACGCCGGCATTATTCGCCTCGATCTTCGCCATGATGTTGTTCAGATAATTGAGCGACTTCAATTGTGGATTGATCGCCTCGATATGATTGCGCACCGTAGGCACCGTCACGATCGCAAGCCCGTTCTTGTAAAATTCTTCAGGATACAGCGTGATCTTGTCGGCAATGATAATGATATTCGGGTTGCCCTTGCACTTGCGCGGGTCAAGGCCCAGATCACCATCCCCGCGCGTCACCACGAGGCGAATATACCCGTCGGTCAAGCCATTCGCCTTCAACGTCTTCACCACCGCCTCGATCATCTGCTTTTTCGTCAGGCCGGTATTGATCATCATGGTATGGCATGTCTCGTACAAGCGGTCAATGTGCTCTTTCAAGCGGAACACAACCCCGCTATACGCACGAATGCCTTCAAACGCCCCATCGCCATATAAAAAGCCATGATCAAACACAGACACTCGGGCCTCTTCTTTTTCCACCATTTTCCCGTTCAAATAGATCTTCATAGAAGCCCCTTTTAGTTATATCCCACATTATACTAATAAAAATATTCTATTCCAGAACACCGTCTTTAATATGTACCGTGCGTCCGCAGCGTTTTGCGATCTGAATATCATGCGTCACAATAACGATCGTCCTCTCGGCTTTGGCCTTACTGGACAATAACAGATCAATGACCGCGTCACCGGACCTGGAATCCAGGTTTCCGGTCGGTTCATCACACAGAAGAATAGCCGGATCATTGGCCAGCGCCCGCGCGATCGCGACCCGCTGCTGCTCACCGCCCGAAAGCTGGGCCGGTTTATGCTCCAAGCGCGCCTCAAGCCCCATCTCTTTCAGGCGCTGCGCCGCCATCCCCTCAATTTCAGGCGTCACACCATGTACATTCTTTCCGACCATAAGCGGCATAAGCACATTCTCAAGCGCCGTCAATTCCGGCAAAAGATGATAAAACTGGAACACGAACCCAACCGCCTGATTGCGCACGCGCGAACGTTCGGCGTCATTCATCTTGTACAGGTCTTTGCCATCCAGAAGCACGCGCCCCTTATCCGGATGGTCCAGGCCGCCGATCACATGAAGCAGCGTCGATTTTCCGGCGCCCGAAGGCCCTACGATCGCCAGCGATTCGCCCGGGATAATGCTCAGATTAATACCCTCAAGAACATCGACACGCTTTTGCGTATCCGTGTACGACTTATATATGTTTTCGGCTTTTAAAATGCTCATTGATACCTCAAGGCTTCCACAGGTTCCAGGCTCGCTGCCTTGGCCGATGGATAGATCGTCGCCAGAAAACTGATCAAAACCGCGCTTCCCGTGATCATCAAAATATCCGGGACCTGGATCAGGACCGGTAAATGGTCGATATAATAAACCGTTGCCGGCAACTTGATCAGCTCTGTTTCTTTCAGCACATAGGCGATCAGAAGCCCGCATGACAGCCCCCAGAACGTCCCGATAAGCCCGAGCGCGAGGCCATAGAGCGTAAACACCTGCCGGATCGCTCCCGCCGGAACGCCGATCGAGCGCAGGATCCCGATATCTTTTGTTTTGGACGTGACCGTCACGATCAGCGTGCTCACAATATTAAACGACGCGACCAACACGATCAGGATCAGGATCACGAACATGGCGAACTTCTCGAGATTTAGAGCCGCAAAGAAATTCGCATTCTGCTCGATCCAGGTCCGCACTTCATACGCAAAACCGAGTTTAGCCACGACCGCACGCTTCACCTCGTCGGCCTTTTCCACATCGCGCAATTTCATCGCTACGCCGGTCACAATATCTGCCGGAAGGTTAAAGATCTCCTGCGCATTCCTGTAATCCACAAGGATCAGATTGCGGTCGTAATCATACATCCCGGAATTAAAGATCGCCGCGATCTTGAATTTATAACGCCACCCTTCACCTGCCACCCCAGAGACCGGCGACAACAGGGTCACGTCATCCCCGACGCGAAACCCATAAAACCGCGCCAGCTCACTGCCGATCACAACCTTGCCGCGCTCGAGCTGATCGATCTTGAAGCCGCCTTTAAGATAGGCATTGATCTTTGTGACATGGCCTTCATTTTTAGGGTCGATCCCGCGAATAATGAGCCCTGCCGCGCGATTGCCGAACTCGATGAACACATTACCGTGAATATATGGAGACGCGCCAATCACGCCCGGTACCGCGGCAAGAAGCGTGCGCATCTGCTCAAAGTCCTTCACGCCCGTCTCGCGTTCAACCAGGACATGCGCATTCGTGCCAATGATCTTTTCTTTAAGGTCGCGGTCAAACCCGGTCATAACGCCGATCACAACGATCAATGCGGCCACGCCGATCGCGATCCCGATCATGGCCACCCAATTGATGAGCGAAAGGAACCGGTCCTTTTTCGCGATCAAATATTTGAACGCTAACCAATGCGTATAATTCACGAGCCCTCTGCTCCCTGCTCTTTGTTCCCCGCTTCCTGCGCTTTTTCTTCCATGGGCTTCATCAGCGGGAACAAGATCACGTCCCGAATGCATGGCGAATCTGTCAGAAGCATCACCAAACGATCGATCCCGATACCCAATCCGCCCGCCGGAGGCATGCCATATTCCAGCGCACGCACAAAATCCTCGTCAATATTGCGCAGGCCTGTTTCCGTATCATCGTTCAGGTCTTCGAGCAACCGCTCACGCTGTTCTGTCGGGTCATTGAGCTCGGAATACGCATTTCCGATCTCCATACCTGCTATAAAGAATTCAAACCGCTTGGACAGCGCCGGGTTTTCCGGGTCTGTCTTGGCGAGTGGACAAAGGAACGTAAAATAATCCGTAAAGAACACCGGATCCATGGTGGCATCTTCATCCAGCACTTCTTCGACGATCTTCATGATCGCGGACTTAGTCAGCTTATCAACTCTGTAATTCCCGGGGCGGCGGGCCTTGACCTTGGTCATCATGGCTTCCGCAGAATCATCCGGATTAATATCAAACTTTTCTTTGACCAGCCCGGCGAAACTCACGCGCTTCCAGGGCGGCGCAAAATTGATCGTATGTTCCCCGTACTTCACCAGATAATCACCCGTGATCTCTTTGGCCAGTGTACTGATCAGTGTCTCGGCCACATCCATCATATCCTGCATGTCCCCATACGCCTGATACAGCTCAAGCATAGTGAATTCAGGATTGTGCCGCGTCGAAACACCTTCATTACGGAAATTACGGTTGATCTCATACACCCGCTCCAAACCACCGACGAGAAGGCGCTTCAGATACAGCTCTGGCGCAATGCGCAGGAACACATCCATGTTATACGCATTGTGCTTGGACTGAAACGGCTTGCCGCGCGCACCACCGGCCTGGGTCTGAAGCATGGGCGTTTCCACTTCCAGGAACCCTTTTGTATCCAGAAAATTCCGGATCATGGAAACGATCTTGCTACGTTTGATAAACACCTCGCGCACCTCAGGGTTCGCGATCATATCCACATATCGCTGACGGTAGCGAATGTCCACGTCCTTAAGCCCGTGCCACTTTTCCGGCAGCGTCATGAGCGACTTGGCAAGCACTGTAAACTTTTCAACGCGCAAGCTCTTCTGCCCGGTCTTCGTCGTAAAAAGTTTGCCTTCAGCACCAATAATGTCGCCGATATCCAGCAACTTGAAGGCGCTCCAGGCTTCACCCAAAACCGCCTCTTTAAAAAACAACTGGAACCGGCCCGTGCGGTCCAGAATATCGCCAAAGAACACCTTACCATGATCGCGCAACGACATCAGCCGCCCTGCTACAAGCGCCGGCTTTTCTTCCGCAAAATCAGCCAGGACCTGCGCTGTTGGCTCTGTGCCTAAAAACCTGCCGCCGTAAGGGTTATAACCCTTGGCCTTAAGCGCATCACGCTTATCCATCCTGATCTGCTTGATCTCATCTATTTCCACAAATACTCCTTTGTATATATCTTTAAAACTATTTATAAGAGAGTTAATTATATGGGAAAGGCGTGGGGGTGTCAAAATAATTGCAAAATGCTCAATGCTGATCAGGGTCGGCGCAGGTTAAGCAGTTCGGGCAAATTCTCGACCGGCTTTACGGATATGATCACCGCACGCATGCCCAGGAGAATATCTGCGTGCATAGCGGCCCGTTGCAGCGGAACAAATTGCGCGGGGAGCGCATGATCTATTTTGATATCAGGGATCAACGCGCGCGCCATATCAATACCGCCGCTTGTTGTGTTGGCCGTTACCATCGCAGAATCTTCTTGAAAATCATCTGTCACCTCGGCATAAAATTCGTCGAGCAACTGTGATATCCTTTGGACTTCTGCGGCAGGAATATTAAGGCCGGACATATCCGAGCCCATAAATCCCGCAAAGCCCGCCTGATATGGCGTTCCCGATAAATACTTATCCGCATAATCATTAATGATGTCAAAAAGGACCGCGATCCTGGCCTGGGAGTCCTTTGAAGCTCCGCTTCCCTGGGCCTCAAAAAGAGCCTGAACAACCCGACGATAACGATCGATCGTATTACGCCGGGCCTCTTTCATATACGGATCAACATCCGGCATAAAGATCCACTGATCAACCACAACTGTCGGATGCTGAGCTTTAAATAGATCCCGCTTCGCACGATCATTGGCATAATATCTCTGCGCGATCATGTCGGGCGTCTCGTTATTATTGACGACATGAAACACCCCCTCCTGAATATGATGCTCTATATCCGGGCCTGCGGCGCGCATCTTTATTGTCGCGCCTGACCATACATGCTGCAGCGCAAATGCCAGGAACTCGCTCACAATCTTCCTGCGATCTTCTACAGAAATTTCCTTGCCCCCGGAAAAATGATCAAATACCTCATCCATCGAAAGCGCTCGCCCCTGATCCTTTAAAAGCGCCACAACCTCCCAATCTTCCATCGGTTGCGTTACCTGGACGACACTGCGTGCCACGCGCATTAGAAAATTATACTTTTGCGGATCGCGAATAGGATCGATCGCCGACAAAAAGTCACTCAATTGCCCGGCCACGATCGGACGCCCCAACCCCGGCGTTACCATGGCAGAATTCTCTGCCTCAAGGCCGGAATAGAACTCATTCAAAACATGGCGAAGATTCTTCACTTCTTCCGTCGCAATATCATACGCGAAAAAGACACCCGCCATATCTATAACATCCTTACGGGAAGGCCTGATGCCCTGCCCTGTCAATCGGGCATCCGCAAGTTCATGGACAACGCGAAAAACATGTTTCCTATCCAGCTCAAAATGCTCCTTAGATGGAGAGGATGGAAACGCGGCATAGATCATTTCATACAACGCCATCATCACTGAATCATACCCCCGGATCAACGTGCAGCGCGCCTCACGAATATGAAGATTCACATCAGGCACAAAAATCCACTGGCCAACCTGAAGACGAGGATTACGAATGATAAAAAGCATTCTTTTCTGCCGTACGGACGGGTCTTCCATGCCTCCAGGCAAATGATGCGGATAGTATTTGTCGGCCAAAAAGTACGCGATCCCCATTTGACCGGCAGCCGTTATATCCGCCCCGGTCACAATATGAAACACGCCGTGCTGAACATCGCCCGCCGTCATTTCATGCACAACAAACGCCTTCATCTGATCAATGATGCCCGCATACGACGGATCCAAAGGCAGGCTCCTTTGTTTTCCCTCGGGCCCTGCCCGATAATCTTCAAGATTAAAAGATCTTTCTCCAGCCTGCTCAAGCGTTGCCAGGATCCCCATTTCCCCTTTGGGCGCATTAAACCCCAGGAATTGCCGCGCCAATGATAACGCGGCCGGATAATCATCCGGCCTTTCTGTCTTAACGGATTCCAGAAAACGTACCACCTGGTCGGCACGGATCCAATCGGACGCGGCCATGGCATGATCAATCCGCGGAATATCACTCCGCATAACACCCGTCATTAACTGTTGCGGAAGGCCGCTGTGCAGCTGGGACGGAAGCACGCGGTGCAACAGCGTATTATGATCTTTATGATGAAACCACGTGGTCAATCCTTCTAAACGCTCACGCTTGGGCATCTGCATCAACTTCTTCTCAATAAACACGATCAG
Organism: Candidatus Omnitrophota bacterium; assembly: GCA_015234065.1. GTDB lineage: Bacteria > Omnitrophota > Gorgyraeia > Zapsychrales > Fredricksoniimonadaceae > JADFWS01. The sequence continues at coordinate 333 of JADFWS010000055.1, read as the reverse complement.
CTGCTTATTTCTTTCCAGGCTTTTTCTTAAATGATCAAATTGTTTAAGCGTTAAATTGACCTTGAGAATATCCGCTCTTTTTAATGACGGGCTGATCTGCCGTGGAAGTGCCGTATAGATCTGATGCATATACGTCTGCGAAAGACTTTCTTCGTTCTGCCGCGTCAGGATCCTCGTCATCTCGGCGAGTTTCTCATCCGCTGGAAGCATACGGAATGCCGGCGCCTCCAACTGCGCCTGAACCGAGCGCCGGCCTAAAAGCCCGATCAAACGGATATAATCACGAACAGGCAGCAAAATAATACGCAGATGCGCGGCTAATTCTGACGCAAG
>JADFWS010000054.1 GCA_015234065.1 Candidatus Omnitrophota bacterium | reverse complement strand
TGGGTGGCATGCCAGGACCGGTATTGAAGAGGGCACTAATGAATATTTGAAAAGCCTGGAGGCATCGGCATGATTATTTCAAGAACACCGTTACGCGTTAGTTTTGCCGGAGGCGGCTCCGATTTAGAGGAATATTATAAAACCGGACACGGAGCTGTGGTCAGCACGGCCATCAATAAATATATTTATATCACGGTCAATCGGAAGTTTGACGATAAGATCCGGGTGAGTTATTCAAAAACTGAAATGGTTGATCGTGTTGAGGATATTGAGCATAATCTTATTCGGGAAGCATTGAAATATGTTGGCATTAAAAAAGGGATTGAAGTTGTGTATATGGGCGATATTCCGCTGGGAACAGCGGGTATCGGGCTGGGATCTTCCAGCGGTTTGGCAGTAGGTGTTCTAAATGCTTTATATGCTTTTCAGGGACGCCATGTATCGGCAGAACGTTTGGCTCAGGAAGCGTGCGAGCTCGAGATCGACATTCTTAAACACCCGATGGGAAAGCAGGATCAGTATATTAGCGCTTACGGCGGGTTTAATTATATTCAGTTCAACGCCGATGATAGTGTGTTTACCGACCCGGTGATCTATAAGCGGGAGACCAAGCAGAAGCTGAACAGCCGTTTGATGTTATTTTATACCGGTATCGAACGTCGCTCTTCTGGAATTCTTGCGGAGCAGAAGCAGAAGACCCCGAAGAATTTGCAGGTTATCCGAACCATGGTCGGTCTGGCTGACCGCTTGAGGGCAGACTTGACGGATAATAAAATTGATTCGGTGGGTGAAATCCTGCACGAAGGCTGGTTGTTGAAAAAGAATCTGGCTGATGGGATCTCGAGTGGGGAGATCGATCAATATTATGATCGTGCGCGGCAGGCCGGGGCTGTGGGCGGGAAGATTCTGGGGGCAGGCGCTGGTGGGTTTTTGTTGTTGTATTGCAGGGAGGAAGATCAGAAAGCGGTCCGTAAGGCATTGGAAGCCTTAAAAGAGAGCCCGTTTAAATTGGAGCCCCAGGGCAGTAAGATCATTTATGTCCACGATTGATAACCAAAGGATGGAAGATGAAGATCAAGGTTTTGAATGACATTGCGGGTAAGGAAGTCGATATTTATACGTCGGAAGGTCTTGAGGTTTTGACCCGGCTGTGGATCAAGGCGGCAACACATCATCGCCTGATGTATGAACCTTCCTGGCTGGGGATTCCGATCATCCAGTTGGCTGAGGACATTGTGGTGATGCAGGAGTTGATTTGGAAACTGAAGCCGGACGTGATCGTTGAAACCGGCATCGCGCATGGTGGCTCGGCGATCTTTTGTGCGTCGTTGCTCGAGCTTATGGGAAAAGGGAAGGTTGTGGCGGTTGATGTGGATATTAGAAAGCATAATGAGGTCGCGATCAGGAGCCACTTTTTGGCACATCGGATCAACTTGATCCAAGGGTCGTCTACGGATGCTTCGGTTATAGACCAGGTTCGCCGCCATATTAAACCTACGGATAGGGTTCTGGTCACATTAGATTCTAATCATTCCAAGGCTCATGTTGCCAAAGAGCTTGAGCTCTACAGCGAGATCGTTACTCCGGGTAGTTATTTGGTGGCTATGGATGGGGCCCAAGCTTGGGTGTCAGATATCCCAAAAGGCAAGCCTGAATGGAAGGATGATAATCCGCTGGCCGCTATCGAAGACTTTGTGGCCAGAGATAACAGGTTTATTATTGATGATTATTATGCGCGTTTGAAAGTGACGGCGAGCCCGAAAGGTTTTCTTCGCCGGTTGACGGCGGCAGAAACAGCAGGCTAAAGGAGAAGAACATGAAGGTTTTTGTTACTGGAGCGAGTGGGTTTGTCGGGCGCGAACTATTAAAGAAGCTGCAGGAAAGTGGGATCGCGTATGTTGCGGTTGATCTCACCGCCGATGCCGGCAGCGGCGTACACGTTGCGGATATCAGGTCCAAAGACATTGCGGCATTGATCCCCGAAGGGGCTGATGCTGTTATTCACCTAGCCGGCCTGACCCGTGATCCGGATTGTAAAAACAAGGGCCGGGAGTGTTTTGACGCGAATGTCATGGCAACATTAAATATGGTGGATGCCGCCGGACAGCGCAATGTAAAGCAGTTTATTTTCGCTTCGACTGAGTGGGTGTACGGCCCGTTTGCACCCGGCGAAGTAAAAGATGAGGCGACGTTGATTGATGTAACCACGTTGACGTCTGAATATGCGTTGTCGAAATTTGTTAGTGAGCAGAATTTGCGGCAGAAATTTGCGCATGGATTCTGCCCGGTGACGATCCTTCGGTTTGGGATTATTTACGGAACCCGCACCGGCAATTTCTCGGCCGTTGAGGCGCTTTTTAAGGCCGTCAAGCATCAGGATGAAGTGTCCGTGGGCTCTTTTAGCACCGGACGGTGTTTTCTTCATGTGCGTGATATCGTTGACGGTATTATTGCGAGCATCGGGTGTCCGGGTTTTGAGATATTTAATCTGCAGGGCGACAGGCTGGTGACGCTTAAAGATGTTCTTGATACCGCGATGAGGATTACAGGCCGGGCTCCCCGGCTGTTGGAGAAAGAGCCCGGTAACGCGAATGTGCGTCATGTCAGTGGAGCCAGGATCAGGCGCGTCCTAGGCTGGCGGCCGAAGGTCGTTCTGGAAGACGGGTTGCGCGAACTGGACAAGGTGGTTTGACATTATGCGCAGCCGTTCGGACCAGGAGATCAAGGATCTTTTTCATGATTTGAAGGCATTGATGTTCTGGGAGCATGACAGCCGGTTCGATGGGGCACTGCGGCCTTTTGCATTGCGGAAGAATGATCTTGTGGCTGAGTATCGGGATATGCCGCAAGAGGTTCTCTGTCAAAAGGCGAACGCTATTCAGGACTTTACCAATGATTTTCCGTTGAGTGTGTACATTGAAACAACGAATACCTGCAATTTGAGGTGTGTGATGTGCCCGCACGCGGGATTGTCGCGCCCTTCTCAGATCATGTCCGACGGCCTGTTTCGGAAGATCATTGATGAGATCGCGGATGTTCAGCCGTCGATCACGGTTTCACCATTTTATTTTGGTGAGCCGCTGACGGATAGCGGAATATTTGACCGGATAAAGTATTGTAAAAAGAAGGGATTGAGCTTTCTAAAGATGTCGACGAACGGGTCGTTGTTGAACGTGAAGGACAACTATTGCAGGCTGGTTGATAGCGGCTTGGACCATCTGATCATCAGTTTTGATGGGATCACGGCCAACACGTACGAGGCGATCCGCTGTGGGTCGAAGTTTGATTCTTTTGTCAAAGGTGTTCAGCAATTAGTGGATTACAAGCGTCGTACGGGCAGTCCAATTCGCTTGGTTGGACAGATGATCCTGATGGGGGATAATAGCGGGGAACGAGAGTCATTTTCTCGATTTATCAGTGAGATGGGTCTGACGCCTTATTTTGCTTCGTTTCAGTATTGGGGTGCTCCGGTTCCAGCCGTGGGGGCGGCATTGGCGCACCGATACGCCTGCAATAACCCGCTGTATTCAGCGGTTATTTTAGCGAATGGAGACCTTGTTGCCTGTTGTATGGATTATGCCGGCAAAGCGGTCTTCGGAAATCTAGGAGAGGCGGCCCTGGCTGAGATATGGCGGGGGAAACACAGGGAATTACGGCAGGCTCAACTGGATGGGGATTATAATGCTTTTGACGTTTGCCGGCGTTGCAGTGATTGGGTGAGCTTCGGGTTCAATCAGTATAGCCGGCTGATTCAGCAGGTGAAGAAGGGATAGAGATTATGCAAGATAACCGTGTGCCGAACAAGATTTCGACAACGCCGTTAACGCACGGGGAGCGTTATCGCTCCGTATTGAAGGACAAAAAACCTCGGGTTTATCAGAAGATCCAGGAATACCTGGCCGATCTGAATAGCCCACAGCGGGTATGCAGCATCGACATCGCGTATGACTGGTCATGCAATATGCAATGTACGCATTGTTTCACAACATTGCTGCAGGACAAAACTCGCCGGGCGTCAAAATTTACGCTCGAGTCTTTGAAGAAAGTATGCGATGAGGCTGATGCGATGGGTGTTTTCGCGATCAGCCTGCAGGGTGGCGAACCGCTGTTTTGGGGTGATCTTGAGGATATCATCAGGACTATAGGGCCGGACCGGTTTACGATCAGCATTGTGACCAACGGGGTTTTTCTTGATAAACCGATGGCTGAGAAGCTTAAGGCGTTGGGGGTTGATCGGATGTGCTTAAGTATTGACAGCGGCAATGCCCGAGAGCATGACCGGTTTCGTAATTATCCCGGTTCTTTCCAGAAATGCATGGAGGCGGTTGATCATTGTCTGGCTATCGGGTTGACGCCACATATCCATACGGTGGTGACGCACACCAGCTTGTATTCCGACGGGTTTAATTATATTCTCAAGTATTCGAAAGAGCGCAACCTGGGCATCACTGTCTTGATCGCGATCCCTGCCGGTGAGTGGTGCGGCAATACGAGTGATCTCATTACAGAGGAAGATGCGAAATATATTCAAAAGCTTCATGAGCAGTATCCGCTTCTTCGCCGGGATATTACGGCAGTGAATAATGTGGACACTGGCTGCCGGGCTGTATCGTATGCGTTATATATTACTGCTGAGGGCGAGGTTCTTCCCTGCCCGTTTCTCCATTTTACGCTTGGTAATGCGTTCGTGACGCCGTTAAAGGATATTCTGGCGAAAGGGCATCGGGTCAAGGAATTTCATGACTATAGCCCCAAGTGCCTGGCCGGGGAAGACAAGGATTTTATCAAGAAATACATGTCCAAAACATTCGGAGTGAAGGACTTGCCGCTCAAGGTCGAAGATGTATTTTCATTGGATCCTCTAGAATAAAGGACGGGCACGATATGGATATCAAGGATTCGCGCGTTTGTAATTTGATGAGCTTGCAACTGCTTGCGGATTATTACGGCGCAGATTATAAGGAGTTTGAGGGGTATTATCAGGAATTGATCGCGGATCGGCAATTCTTATTAGATCTGAATCAGAAGATCGATGCCTCTCGGGACAGGTATCCGAAGGGCCTGTTTTTGCATAAAAATATTGATAATATTGACTGGTTTGCAAACCAGAGGATCACCTTGTATGTTCTGGTGCGGTATCTGAAGCCCAAGGTTTGTGTTGAGACCGGCGTTTTTTACGGCGGGACAACGGCGTTTTTGCTTAATGGGCTCGCGAAGAATGGGCAAGGAAAATTGATTTCAATCGATTTGCCGGCTAATGAGATCCCGGATGGGGCGTTTAAGCGTCACGAAAAAGTGGCCACCAGCGAGTTGATTCCGCCAGGGCTTAAAACGGGATTTATTATTCCGGAGCGGCTTAAGGCGTTCTGGGATTTCCGGGAAGGCAGCAGCATGGATGTGCTCAAGACTATTCCCGACGGGTTTGAGATCTTTTCGCACGACAGCGAACATCGTTACGATTATATGCTCGGAGAGTTGTCTTTGGCAAGGTCAAAAATGAATGGCAGGGGGACTCTTTTTGCGGATGATATTGACTGGTCGAACGGATTTATTGATTTTTGTTCTAAAGGGAAATTGTATCCTTTATTTATTCCGGATAATGGGAAATATGGCCTCAAGGCCCGTCTTGGCCTGGTCCGCTTGGACCATCCTAATAGCTGTAAGGAAGATGTTACAGGTTAATAGAAAGGTGATGATATGAGTTCTCATGGTTCTGCAGTTTTAGAGGAAGCAAAAGCCGCGCGCAGGCTTATTGCGGAGATCATTCACAAGGCAGGCGCGTCGCACATCGGAACCGCGTATTCGTGCGTGGAGATCTTGCGGGCTATTTATCGCAATGTGGATGTCGCTCGAATTATGGCCGGTGATCAAGGGCGTGATCGTGTGATCTTGAGCAAAGGCCACGGGGCGACCGCATTGTATACGGTTATGCACCAGTTCGGGTTGATGGGAATAGACGATCTTAGGACGTATGGTCAGAACGGTTCATTATTGAGCGGGCATGTTAGTCATTTTATTCCTCGTGTTGAGCATTCGACCGGCGCGCTTGGGCATGGCTTGTCCGTTGGGGTCGGCGCGGCGATCGGGCTGCGGGGGATCAGGCCGGATGCCTGTGTTTATGTTGTGACTGGCGATGGTGAATTACATGAAGGGTCTAACTGGGAAGCGTGCATGCTGGCCGCTCATTTACAGCTTAATAATTTAAGGCTTTTTGTCGATGTGAATAATTTATGCGGGATTGCGCATACATCATCGGCGTGTTGCCTGGATCCTCTGACCGATAAGTTCCGTAGTTTCGGGTTTGAGACATATAACGTCGATGGTCACGACGAGGATGCGCTGGCAGCTCTGATCACCCGCGTCAAGGGCTCAGAACGGCCGGTCGCTTTTGTTTGCCGCACTATTAAGGGCAAGGGTATTTCGTTCATGGAGGGGCAGAATGTCTGGCACTATCGCCCGCCGAATAAGGAAGCAATGGAAAAGATCCTGGTTGAACTTGCTTAATTAAGGAAAATAGTCATGCGGAATATATTTTTTGAAGAATTGAAAATGGAGATGCGGAAAAATGACAAGCTTTTTCTGCTGGTTGCGGATATGGGGCTTGGCCTGGTGGAGCCGCTTCAGCAGGAATTCAGCGCGAGGGTGTTGAATGTCGGGATCGCCGAGCAGAATATGATCGGGGTGGCTGCCGGGCTTTGCAACGCCGGGTTTCGCCCGATCTGTTATACGATTTCCAACTTTCTGGTGGAGCGTAGTTTTGAGCAGGTGCGCAATGACATTTGCCTGCATCACTACCCGGTGACGCTGGTCGGAACATCGACGGGTTATGATAACGGCAGCCTTGGGCCGACGCATCACGTGGTCGATGATATTGGCTGCATGAAGGTTTTGCCTGGGATGACGATTTATTCGCCGGCTTGTGTGACCTCGATCAAGAGGACGTTTCAGGCTGTAATGGAGGCAAAAGTTCCTGCGTATGTGCGTATTGGCAAGGGAACATTTAAATGGGATAAGACGGCAGGTGGTCTGAATTATATGGCAGTAGATGGCCCTGTTGGTGGCGTTCTGGTTGTCACTCACGGGAATATTTTTGAGAATTGCGTGAAGGCTGCCGAAGCCGGGGATTTTTCGTTGTATTGTGTTAACAAGGTTCATCCGCTGGATCGCGGGGAGTGGGCGGCGTTGTTTCAGAATTATGAAAGGATCGTGGTTGTTGAGGACCATTTGCGCGGATCCGGCTTGTATAACTCCCTGTGCCAGGTGCGTGCGGAGCTGAAGGATGTTAAGGCAGAGATTTCCGTCCTGGCTCCGCCGGATGTTTATTCGGACCGAATCGGTGATAAGAATTATTTTGCGCAGTGCTATGGGTTGACGGCGGATCAGATCAAAACATTTGTGAATAACGTCTCGGCTTGAGGAGAAATGCGTGAAATGTCAGGATATTACACTTCTTGTTCCGACCTATAATCGGCCTCTTTTTCTTTTGCGGGTGCTGGCAACGATCGACCTGTATGGATTTACGGGGCCGGTCATGGTGCTGGATTCCAGCACAATGGCTTTTGACGCGACCGAGATCAAGAAGGTGGCCCGCGGGGAAAATGTGACGTATGAGCGCTTTCCGGGCGGCATGACCTTGTATCAGAAGCTTTTTGAGATTTCCGGACAGATCAAAACGCCTTATGTAGTTTGTGTCGGGGATGATGATTTACGTATTCTTTCCTTCCTTGAGAAAGCGGTGCGTTTTCTGGATGAGCACCCTGATTATTCAGCAGTTCATGGGGAGGCCCTGTTGTTTCGCATGGAAAACGGCAAGGTCCGCTTTGTCAGCGAATATTCCCAGAGGGATGTTTTTCACGCAACGCCATCTGCGCGATTGGCCGATCATTTGGGAACATATTCCACGACATTTTATTCTGTGCAGAGAACAAAAGATTTTATTTTATCGATGCGGATATGGAATCGGGCACGGCCGGGTTTTTATAATTACGATGAGATTCTGATGAGCTGTATCCTGGCGATTTGCGGGAAACTCAAGTATATGAAGGGCCTGTGCTTGTTAAGGCAGGTACATCAGGGGATGGATTCTGCGGAAAATATCCCTGAACGGGATTCTGCGCGCTGGATCACGAGTGAGGGCTTTTACTCGGGGTATCAGATCTTTTCTCAGGAACTTTGTTCATTGCTGATGGAGCGGGATGGCGTGTCCAGGCAAGCGGCAGAGTCGCTTATCGAGCGGGCGTTCTTGAAATATATGTATAAGAATCTTCAGTCTGTGGCATGTTCTGAAAGGGCGAGCAGGCCTTTTCAAATAAAAACCAGGTGGTTCAAAGAAGCTTTGCGCGGGGGATATTCTTTTTTTCAAGCGGTTATGCCCTTTGAGTGGGGGTGGAAGAATATGGGGACATATATGAATCCGTTTCTTCGTTATGCTAAGGATTTTGTGCCGATCAGGAAATTCATTGATAAGTTTCCGGTGGGGTGTTAAAAATTTTCGATGGGTGTGGTGCGTTTCGAACGTTAATAGTAAACGAACGAGTGTTGAATATGACTAAAATAAAGCAGGTTTGTATCACCGGCGCTGGCGGGTTCATCGGTTCGCATCTTGTTGAGGCGTGTGTGGCGCGTGGCTATAAAGTCCGCGCGTTCGTGCGCTATAACGGGCGCAGCAACTGGGGCTGGCTGGAGACATCACAGGCGCTGGGGAAGATCGAGGTAGTCGCGGGGGATATCCGCGATTATGATTCCGTGGCATCCGCGATGAAGGGGTGCGACATGGTCTTTCATCTGGCGGCCCTTATCGGGATCCCGTATTCGTATGTTTCTCCGCTTGCGTATGTGAAGACGAATGTTGAGGGGACCTACAATGTCCTGCAGGCGGCGAAGGAGCAGGGCGTGAAGAATATTCTGGTGACGTCAACCAGCGAGACATATGGGACCGCCCAGTATGCGCCGATCGACGAGAAACATCCTTCCGTCGGGCAGTCGCCTTATGCGGCAAGCAAGGTTGCGGCGGACCAGCTGGCTATCAGCTATCATCGCTCCTTTGGCCTTCCAGTCAGGATCGTACGGCCGTTCAATACGTATGGGCCGCGGCAGTCGGCGCGCGCGGTCATTCCGAACATTATTGCCCAGATCGCGGGCGGCACCAAGGAGTTGCGGCTGGGGAATCTTTCGCCGACAAGGGACTTTACGTTTGTGAAGGATTCAGCGGCGGGGTTTCTGGCGGTGGCCGAAGCCAGGGGGCTTTATGGCGAGCCCGTGAATCTTGGAACAGGGACCGAGATTTCGATCCGCGATCTCGTCGGGTTTATTGCACGTTTAATGAATGTTAAGGTGCGGGTCGTTGAGGACAAGGCGCGGCTACGTCGTAAGGGTAGCGAGGTGGAGCGGCTGGTGTGCGACAATGCCAGGGTTTTGGCCCATACGTCCTGGCGGCCGCAGTATGATCTGGAGCGCGGGTTGAAAGAAATGATCGCCTGGGTGAAGGCGCATCCGTCGTTTTTCAAGGCGGATATTTATAATATTTAATGAGGGAATAGAAAATGCCGCACGCCCGCGTTTTGTTATTAAGTCCGCCGACGGCCGTTGTTTCAACGGAGCCTTTGTTGAATCTCGGTTATCTGGCAGCTGCGTTGCGCCAGCACGGGCATGATGTGCGCGTGGTGGATGCTACCGCGCCGTACCGTCCTTATTCAGAGCAGGAAATCTTTGACCTGGTTCGGGAATATCAGCCGCATTTTATCGGGATCACGCTGACGATTGATAATGTCGACCGATCGTATCTGTTCCTTGAAAAGTTGGCGCAGCTTAAGGTTCCGATCGTCACGGGAGGGCCGCATCCGAATTCCAGGCCCAAAGAATCGCTCGCACATGGCGCGCAGATTGTCTGCATGGGTGAGGGAGAGGTAACGATCGTGGAATTGGCCGAATATTTTCTGGGCCAGCGGCCGCTCGCGGCCATTCATGGTATTTCATATTGCGATGAAACGGGCCGGCAGGTTTTCACTGCTCCACGGGCGGCGATCGCCGACCTTGATACGATCCCGTTCCCGGATTTCGGCGATTTCCCGATTCGCCATTATACCGGTAGCGATAGCCCCGAATCAAATCCGATGTTCTGGAGTATTTTTTCGAGCCGGGGATGCCCGTTTAACTGCATTTTCTGTTCCAGCCATAATGTATTCGGAAGAAAGATCCGTTTTCGGAGTGCGAAGAATGTCCTGGCGGAAATAGAGCTTCTGGTGAAGCGCTTTGGGATCAAGTCGATCGGGTTTCAGGATGACGAGATCCTGTGCCGGAAAGACCGGTTCATTGAGTTTTGCGATCTTTTGCAAGCCTCGGGATTGAACGTGAAGATCTCGTTTCGTACCCGGATCGACAGCATCGACGCCGATCTTCTTGCCAAGGCGAGGGCCACGGGCGTTAAAAGGCTTTCGTTTGGGATCGAGAGTTGGGAGGATGAAACATTGCGGCGTATTAAGAAGAATTATGATGTTAAGACGATCCATTCCCATTTCAAGATCTTGTCCGATGATCATTCCTGGCCGGTCTCGTTCAATAATATTGTTGGTTTCCCATGGGAGACCCGGAAGCATTATCAGAATATCGTCAACGAGATCGCCCTGATCCCGCGCAATATCAGGATCTATCCGAATGTGCTGACCCCGATCCCGTATCCGCAAACGGAATTGTATGATCAGTATCATGCCGGGCATGGGTTTACGGACTGGTGGCTGAGCGGGCAGAGTAATTCTGACAGCGTAGCGCCGCAGACGGAACCGCCGTTCTTTATGCTGCTGGCCGCGTCCTTTGTTCCTCTGTATCAAAAAAACAAGTATTGGAAATTCTCTTTGAAGCAAGAGAAGGATCTGCAGTGGTTTTCCTGGAAAGTTTTTGCGCTCTTTCTCAGAAGTCATTGCCGTCCTGCTGAGCGGCGGCTTGTGTATGTCTTGTGTTATTCGTCCTGGTGGCTCTGGCGGATAGAGCCCAGGATCGAGGCGGTTTTCTTTGATTCGCTCAAAGGTTCGTCATGGGTCGCCGGTTTGAAGAAAAGGCTTAGGTTCCGTGATCAGTATTGACGGCCTTCAGGGCTTGATCCTGGGAGAATATTTTTCTGGGGCATGAAACACATGGGGACACTGGCGCGGTGAAAAAGAGTATGATCTTAACGTCTCAATGGGGAACACATCTTGACCGGCTGGGGTTTGGTCAGGATATTTATTTTTCGGAAAGTTATCTTCGTTTGGCCGCGGGTTTGGGGGAGACTCCGGAATGTTTTGTCTACGAAGAGAAGGATGAGTTTTTTCTTTTTCCTTACATCAAGAAGCCGGTTAGTATTCTTGATCAAGAAGCATACGATTTTGAATCGGCTTATGGTTATGGCGGGCCATTAACGAATTCGATGGACCGGGGATTTATTTCTCGGGCAGTTCAGGAGATGTTCATTGAAATGCGCCGGAGCAAGTTGATCGCGGGCTTTATCCGTTTTCACCCGTTGTTGGCAAACGAGGAGATCTTTGCCGGGCAGAAAGATATCCATGTTTTATTTGACCGTAAGACCGTTTTTATGGACTTGTCGGTGGGACAAGAAGTCCTTTGGAAAGAACATCTTCATCCCAAGCACCGCAATGCAATCCGTGAAGCGGAGAATTCCGGCCTTTTGTTCGAGATCGATGAGGAGCTCCGGCTGCTTGATCAGTTCAAAATGCTTTATTTTGAAACGATGGATCGTGTGGGTGCGGATCGGTATTATTTCTTTGATGATCGCTATTTTGATGCATTGAAAAGTCTGGGGAAGAATGTTTTCATTGCA
>JADFWS010000053.1 GCA_015234065.1 Candidatus Omnitrophota bacterium | reverse complement strand
ATCCGTATGGCCCGTACGCGCCATCTGCGCAATACAAGATCGGTTTGTATTACCAGGCGCATAAAGAATATCAACTTGCCCGTGATGAGTTTGAAAAAACCCTGAATGATTATCCTGATTCCAAATGGGCTGAATCAGCCCGGTATCAGATCGCGGCGTCTGACGCCAAGCGTTCTGTTGGGGCTCAGTATGATCAGAAGATCACAAATGTGGCGGTGCAGGGATTTGAAGAGTTTGTGAAAGGCCATCCGGAATCCGAGCTGTCTAAAGAGGCGCAAGATCAGATCGGCGGGTTGCGCGTTAAAGAAGCGGAAAATAATTATGTTATTGGCCAGTTTTACGAGAAACAAAAAAAGTTCCCATCCGCAAAGATCTATTATGAGCTGGTCATGAACAAGTATGGGGACACGGCTTGGGCCGCGAAGGCGTTGGAGCGGATCCAGGTCATGGCGAAGGGCAAGAAATGAAAACGTTTATTGCGGGATTTTTGTTCATGGCAGTGGCGAGCTCGGGTTGCGGGTATACGACAGGTTCTGTTATTTCCAGTCGTTATAAAACTATTTATGTGCCGGCATTCGAGAACAAGATCGATTACATGAATACGGACAGCCGTAAGCTGTATATCCCGCAATTAGAGACATCTGTTCATGATGCGATTGTCAGTCGGTATTTATTTGACGGGAACCTGCGTGTTGCCGAGGTTGGAAATACCGATCTTGTGCTGAAGGGCCGGCTGGTTTCATTTGACCGCGAAGAATTGCGCATGAATGAGACGAATGATGTCAAAGAATATCGTTTGCGCATTACGGTGGGGATCACGTTGTGGGATCCGGTCAATGAAAAGCCTGTGTGGGATGAGCCGTCATTTTCCGGTGAAGCAACATATTATACGTCCGGCCCCCTGGCCAAGTCGGAAGCGGCAGCGATCCAGGACGCGCTTACGGACCTTGCGCGCCGCGTTGTGGCGCGCACGATCGAAGACTGGTAATTCTTTCCCGGCTGTTTATAACACCGATTGCTTATGCATTATCTTCTTCTCGGGCTTGATGCCGACCTAAAGGACCGGGCCCTTCAACAGCTTAAGGCTGAACTCTTCGCGTCTTCGGACATGTTGAAATTTGATTATGATGTCCTGGATGGCGATGGCCGCAGGCTGCGCGGCGAGGACCTTCAGAAAGCTTTTTTAGCCCTTCCCGTGTTGGCGCCCCAACGCCTGATCCATATTCGTGTGGCGGAAAAATTATCCAAAGAAAATCTGGAACTGGTTTTGGCGTTCTTAAAAGAGGGCGATTCTGCTGCTGTTTTAGTGTTGGATGCGGCGGAATGGGATGGCACGACAAAAACACGCGGCGCTATTCAGGCCATGATGAAGGTGGTCGGCGCCGTGAGCGAAGCGGGCCCGAGTACGTTTCGTATGATGGATGCGGTGACGGCGGGCCGGGCATCGGCGGCGTTGTTGATGCTTAAAAAGATCCTGGATGACGGCACGGCCGAGGAATGGATCCTCGGCGGTATGCGGTCGTCGTGGGTCAAATTCAAGTCCGGGGTATCGGCGGATAAATATAAAAAAGGCCTCCTGGTTTTACAGGAGGCCGATATTGCGTTGAAACGAAGCCGTTACCCTTCGAGGGAGAACGTGCTGGAAGTAACCGTTGTTAAGCTTGCGTCGCTGGCTTTACGAGTAAGAACCTAGCGTACTTGGATTTCTTGTGTGACGCGTTCTTTTTGTTAAGCACGTTCTTCTTGGCGGCTTTGTCGATCTTCTTGTAGACGAGCGGAAGAAGCTCGGCGGCCTTTTTAAGGTCGGTTTTTGTTGCAGCCATGAATTCTTTGGTCGCTTTGCGCAGAGCAGACTTCATATCCAGATTGTGCATCTGGCTTTTGCGGTTCTGTTTGAGCGCTTTAACAGCACATTTACGTTGTGGCACTTAAGACTCTCCTTGTTTCAGTTAACTTTTGAGCTGAAAGTATACCAGAGGCTTTTTTATATGTCAATCGAGAAAAATACCCCCCCTGTGCGGGCCGGACAGATGCTTAGATCCACATCGCTCATGTCGCTGGGGACGCTGGTGAGCCGGATCCTGGGTTTTGTGCGGGATGTGATCTTTGCCCGGTTTTTTGGGACGGCGGCAGGGGCGGATGCGTTTGTCGTCGCGTTTCGCCTGCCTAATCTTTTTCGCGACATTATGGGCGAAGGTGCGGCCAATTCATCGTTTGTTCCGGTCATGACCGAGTATAAGGAAAAAAAGCCGCAAGAGGTGGCTGCTTTTTTGAACAGTATTTTTGCATGGGCTGTCATGATCTTGTGTGCGATCACGCTTTTTGGGATCCTGTGCGCGCCCTGGGTGGTGCGGTTGGTGGCGCCAGGGTTTGCGGATGAGCCGGGCAAGGTCGGGCTTACTGTTCATTTGACGCAGATCATGTTCCCGTATTTAATTTTTATTGGCCTGACCGCGCTTTTTTCCGCGATCCAGTTTACCTATGGGTCTTTTGCTATGCCCGCGTTCGGGCCGTGCTTGCTGAATATTGTGCTGATCGTGACGACTTTGGGTGCTGTGTATTGGATGAAAGAGCCGGTCATGGGGTTGGCGTGGGGCGTGATTTTGGGCGGGGTTTTGCAATGTTATTTTCAATGGCTGCCGCTGAAGAAGCATGGCGTGCGTTTTGCCTGGACGTCTGTTCTGATGCATCCTGGGGCAAAGCAGGTGGGCCGGCTGATCCTGCCGCGCATCTTCGGGTCTGCGGTGTATCAGCTGAATATTTTTGTGGATACGATCTGCGCGTCTTTGGTGTGGATCGTGGGGCCTGGCGGTATTGCCGCGATCTATTACGCGAACCGTGTTGTGCAGTTTCCCATGGGGATCTTTGGCGTGGCGCTGGCGTCCGCGATCTTGCCGGCGCTGTCGAGCCGGGCTGTAGCCGAGGATAATGAGGGTTTTAAGGCGACGGTTGTATTCGGGCTTAAGAATATTTTGTTTTTGCTGTTGCCGATGGTGGTTTTTTTGGTTGTGCTGGCTGAGCCTTTAGTGCGCGTGGTGTTTCAGCGCGGGAAGTTTGACGCGTATTCCACGTCGGTGACAGCCGCGGCGCTGGTATTTTTTGCGCTCGGGCTTTTAGGGTATGGCGTTGTCAAGATCCTGGTTTCGGCGTTTCACGCCCGGCAGGATACGAAAACGCCGGTGAAGGTGGCGGTGATCGCGCTGGTGGTTAATGCGGCGTGCAATGTGGCGTTCATGTTCCCGCTGAAAGTGGCGGGGATCGCGCTCGCGAGCGCGGTGGCGTCGGTGGTTAATGTGGTGGTCCTGTGGGTATTGCTGGAAAAAAAGATCGGCGGGTTCGGGGCGCAGTTCCGGGGGTTTTTCAGTAAGCTCGGCCTGGCCGGAATTTTACAGATCTTGCTGGTATTCGGCCTTTGGCAATGGCTTGGCGGGATCTCGGAAATTGTTCGGCTTCCCATGGTGATCCTTGCCGGGGCGGTTGTTTATTTTGCCGCATGTTACGCGTTGGGCATCGAGCAGGCCCGGCAGGTGAACAAAATATTTAACAAATAGTGCCAGGCACCATTTGTTTTTGTCGACGGAGAAATTTGGTCATAGTGTTCTGCCGGTTATGCCCTGGGTATCGAGCGGGCCCGGCAGGTGAACAAGATATTTAAAGGGAGGGCCATATGAAGCATGACTGGAATGATCCGGGTACAATAAACACGATCATTTTTATTGTTTTTTTAAGTATGGTGATTTTTGAAATGAATGCGGAGCGAAAGAGACGTGGTTTGCAATGGGCTCAAATTTGGAAGCTAAAACTGGTTAAGATGTTTCTTATATTGGCAGGAATCGTTGTAATTTTTGGCGTGCTTTTGTTTATTGCTATTTCGGTAATCATGAACAAATAGTGCCAGGCACCATTTATTTTTGTCGACGGAGAAATTTGGTCATGTTGATTTTCCCATGAACGACTTGCAGATAAAGGTCAGATCTTTGCCTGTCACGAGCGGCGTGTATTTGATGAAAAATGCCGTGGGTGAGATCATTTATATCGGTAAGGCGATTAACCTGCGTGCACGGGTGCGGTCGTATTTTTCGAGTAAAAGTCATCATGTCAAGACGGATGCGCTAGTTTCTCATATCGTGGATATTGATTGTATAAAAACCCACAGCGAGGCTGAGGCGTTGATCCTGGAAGCGTCGCTCGTCAAGCAACACCTTCCCAAATACAATATCGAATTAAAAGACGGCAAGTCGTATCCGTATATTCATATTTCTGCCGACGCTTTTCCGCTTGTTGCGGTCAAGCGCCGAACCGCTACCGACATAACCTCCGGGGTTATGGCGGTGGTTGATGGATCGTCAAAGGGCGCTAGGTGGTTTGGGCCGTACACGGATGCGATGCTGATCCGGGAGGCGGTGACGCTGATCCGCAAAATTTTTCCATTTCGGACATGTGTGCCGCTGGCGGATAAAGCGTGTTTGTATCAGTCGCTACAGCTTTGTGACGCACCGTGTATTCAGGCCGTTTCAGCCGAAGAATACCGGCGTAATATCAAGAATATTATTCTTGTACTTGAAGGAAAGAAAGACGCGCTTTACGACGGGTTAAAGCGGGAAATGGAAACGCTTGCGCGTGACAAGGATTTTGAAGCTGCGGCCAAAGTGCGCGATCAATTGCGGGCGATCGGCGCGTTGTATTCGTCGAGCCCGGACTTGAATTATTTTAAGGAGGCCGAACAGCTGGAGCGGGCGCTCAAGCTGCCGCGCCGCCCTGAGCGCATTGAGTGTATTGATATTTCAAATACCATGGGCGAGCGCGCGGTGGGTTCGCTCGTGTCATTTTTGAACGGCAAGCCGGATAAATCACAGTATCGCCGTTTTCGTATTAAAGAAGTGCAGGGCATTGATGACTTCAAGATGGTCGCGGAAGTGGTGCGCCGCCGGTTTAGCCGGCTTAAGCGTGAAGGTTTGGCTTATCCGGATGTTCTGATGATCGACGGAGGTAAAGGCCAGCTCAAGGCCGCGCAGGAAGCACTCGCGTTGCTTCAAATTAATGTCCCGCTGATGTCGCTGGCCAAGCGTGAAGAAGAAATATTTACCGCTGGAAAGCGCGAGCCTATTCGCCTGGCACAGGATTCTTTGGCCCTTAAATTACTTCAGCGCGTTCGCGATGAAGCCCACCGATTTGCGGTTACGTATCATCGCTTGCTTCGTGCCAAAAAAATGATGGATTAATCTCCTGATTAGCTACAAGTGTCAAGCCGCCGTTAAAATAATTGTTGAGCAATTCGAAATAATTGATATTTGCAGATCCATTTTGTTGCCAAGGACGTCGAGTTATTTTTCCGGGCGTTTGCCCGGCCCCAGCCGGCCGGGCGGCACTCTTTTTGGCGGCCTTCGGCCAGGACACCATGCCCGCTTCGGCCACCACATCGCCGGAAAAATATCGCGTCATTCTCTTAAAAAAATGGCAAAGCCTTGTTAAACGGCCGAGGAACCTATCTGTGAGCAATCAGGCAAATTTCGGCACATGTGTCCGAGGGCTTAACGCGAGCGAGAGGCTGTGCGCCACCGGGTTGCCTTCATCAACCCCCGAGGCCTCCTGCAATATTCCCGTGGAATTCGAACGTCCGTCCGGTGTCTGCCGAAAGCGAAGCGTTAAACCGAAGGACACGGCGAAATTTGCCGCGAACGGATAGGTTCCGCAGCTGTATTCAAGGGTTGTACTTCTCTCGCGGCGCTAAACATGTACATTTTATGAGAACAATTCGAACAACCCGAACAAAAATAGTGTGTCCCACTTTCCTACGCATGCTTTCGGACCAAAACAGCTTCGTTGTGTTTGCCCAGGACATACAGCACCATGATCTGATCACCGACGGCAAGCGTCTTGGGCCCGGAAACAACGCCGTCTTCATTAAGAAAACGCGTCCCGTCCACAATGATGAACGCAAACTTCTCGCCCATGGCGCTGGAAATGACCACATTCTGCAGTGCCCCGGCAGGAAGCGCATCCATGTCGGCCGATTCCACCACGCCGTCGAATTTTCTGTACGGCTGACCGGCGGATGGCACGGGAGCAGGCGGCGGCAACGATACTGCAGAAACAAAAACGGGCGGAGGAGGTGACATAAGCGGATTTTCCGAAGGCGGAGGCAACGGCGCCTCTTCATGCGGCGCAGGCGCGGGCACGGGCGCCGCTCTACTCACCGTCGGAGACAGCCCTCCGGAATCCAATGTCGATGAAAACCCCGGCATAGCGGGACGCGCGGCCACTTTACGCGTGGCCCCCGACACCGCGTCAATATGCTGCAGGCCCCACCATTCAAAAAAACACAATGCAATGAGCGTCAGCCCTGCCCCGCGGCCGATCGTCTGAAATATTGTCTTGAGATCATTCAAAATAAACAATTTTAACCGTACGCCAATGTAATCCGATATGAAGGATCGAAAAAGCCACTAAAAGAAAACCATTATACGCATGAACCAGGTACACCATATGTTCCTGCGCTTTTGACATGGCCACAAAGAACAATACCACGCTTGTGATCACCTGAAAAACAAAAGAAATCCCCAGAAACGCATTCCCCCATAATAACCATCTGGCTTTATTCATATTCGATCCTCCAAATCGTCGACGGCAACGATACTTCTGCCACGCGCGGGGTCGCGGATAATTTTCCGCGCGTTTCGGCAACTTTCCCGAGACATGTGATCCGAAACGCTTTAACCTTGCTTAAACCCACGGCCTGCAAAAAACTTTCCGTACGCACCATCATCGATACGATCGACACAACTTTGCCATCTTTCATCACAGGATACCTCAGCGCGATCAGCCTGGGCTGGACCAAACTGCCATGCCCCGGCTCAGACAACTGAGGCCCCGGAGCCTGTGCCATTTTGGCCTGAAAATATTGAAGCTCTGCCACCTTCTTCAGGCTGAACCCGCGCGCCATGGCGTGGATCGCAAAAAGGCTCTGGCGAATGACCCATTGATCATCGATCAAGGAACCGCCGAACAGCCCCCTAACATTCTTAAAGACCGGCTGGGCGATCTGCCGGAAATTCGCCGCCGTTGGCTTGACGTCTGCTACCATTTTTAATTTCGCGAACATGCCGTCAAAATATGCGGTAACGTTCACACCCAGGTCATCCGTTAAAACAACATCTTTAGCATTAGCGGCTGAGCCATACATGAACAGCGCCACGGCCACGAACCAAACAATTCTTTTCACATTCCCCCCTGCTTGTTCAATTTAAACACCGAAATATACCCCTGATGCCGACGGACGATCTCATACCCTCTAAAAAGCGACGCTTCCATGCTGGCCCTCAGCTCGCCGTGGATGTTTTCCCGTATCTCATCCTGTTGAAACAGATAATATCCGGACCACGCGCAGATCTTGCCGAAAATATTCGTCGGCACATCCACATCAATGACAAGCGCCGACCGGCCATTCTTTAAAACACGCCACAGCTCGTTCAGCGCTTTTTCTTTTAGCGCACGCTCAATATGATGAAAAAAGAATGTGGAGATCGCACCGTCAAAACTTTGCCTGGGATAGGGAAGCTCTTCCGCGATCCCGACATCAAACCGGAGATTGTTCATCCCCGCCGCTTTGCGGCGCGCCACATCGATCATTTTAGGCGCGGCGTCCATACCGACGACCAATGAACCCGGACGGCCGGACAGCTTCTCTGCCGCCTCGATCGTGAGCGTGCCGGTCCCGCACCCCATATCCAGGACCGACCTGATCGACGGGTCTTCCAAACTGCCCAGGCACGGCCTCGACATGCGCGCCTCGAGCCCGAAAAGCATGAGCGGGCTTAAGAGATCATACACATGCGCCACATGATCGAGCGTGCGGCCTGAAGTACGCTTTAATTCCTGGCCCACGACAGCGCCTCCTCAACATCCAGAGCCTTGAACATAAAACCCGTTACCGCGTCGATCCCCTGCTGGCCAAGGCCCAACCCGCAGGCATCCATTTTGATCAGGCCCTGCCGCAAATACCGCTCCGCAAGCTCAACGGTCACGGCGCCGGCATCAGGAAACTGTCGGAACACTTTTTTCGCCACATTCATCTCCGGCAGCATATTCAACCTGGAAAATTCCTGCCCGCTCGCCCGTGCCATCACCGAAATGACATAATTATGCCGATGTTCGAAATGGTCCCGGGCAATATCCCGCACATCATCCAGGAGCTGACACCCGATCCCAAAATCACCAAGCCCTTCGCGGCAAAGCGCCAGGCGCCGGCGGTCCACATGCTGTTCCATATGTTCAGGGCCCAAAAGCGGAAGCAGAAAAAGTATGCCCGTCTTGATCCGGTGGATCGTCGAAAGCACATACTCCGGCGCAAGGCTCCGGTCAACACCCGCTTCTTCCGAAGCTTCTTCAGCCGCGCTGGGCAAAAGGACCTGCAGTGTCGCGTTCAACATATATCGTGCGCCTGCCGCGGTAATGGTCTTGCGCCAGACAGCATCGTCGAGGATGCCCTGCAGAATACGGTCCGCGGCCATAATGGACACCACCTGGCGCATGACATGCGATTCCCCGCCCATACGCAGGTCCATGACCAGCTTGTCCTCGTCATCCAGAAGATTATCTGCCGACGTGACCCAGATCCGAAACAGGTAATTGATCTTGCCATAAAGGAACCGGCGCTCTTCAGGTACCGCCAAAAGCCCATAGGTAGCCTGAAAGAAAGACGAGAACAGATTCCGCCGCAACGAAAGCATGCCAGGCGGGATCCCGCCGCAACTCACCTCAAACTCAGGCGGCGTTCCCACCGGAGACACGATCACCTCCTGAGCCCGCGCATACACATCATTCAGGCACACGCGGCATTCCTTAAACGCCTGATCCAAAAGCGGAACTGCTTCAAAAACGCGTTCAATATCCATAATATTCCTCCGTGTTGTATATTCAAACGCGCTTCAGAATGCGTTTCTTCTTCTATTAATAGTATAGGCCTGTCTGAAAAAAGCTGGACTGAATACCGGCGAGAATCTGAGAAGAACACGCTGTTTTCTGCAGAAAAAATAAAAAACCCCGCACAATGATGCAGGGTTAAAACAACGCGCCGTCATCCTGCCGCGTTGGGCTTAAATATTGTATTTTTTGATCTTATACCACAGCGCGCGCTCGGAGATCTTAAGCAGTTTTGCCGCGTCCACCTTCACATTGCCGGCCATGTTCAGCGCTTTCAGGATCGCCTCGCGTTCAGCCAGGTTCACACTTTCCTGCAACGCGAACGAATCTGCCAGCGCGGCCGGATATTGGTCCAGGACACTCTCAATGACCGCGTGCAGCTCCGCGACCGTGAACGGCTTTTGAATATAGTCTTTGGCCCCATGCTTAAGTGATTTGACCGCGCTGTCCACATCCGCATGCGCGGTCATGACAACGACGGGGATCCCCATCTGCAGGCGCTCCATCTCATAAATAAGCTCGACACCGCCCATGAGCGGCATCTGCATATCCGTGACCACCACATCCGGCCGGTGCGCATGGATCTCTTTGAGCGCGCCTTCTCCGTTCAGCGCGGTGGCAACATCATAGCCTAATTCCTTCAGGCCCAGGCGCAGGACCCGCAGAAGGCGTTCCTGGTCATCAACAATAAGGATGCGCGTTGTCATATTCATGCCATCGGAAGATATATACTGAAAATAGCCCCCTGCCCGGGAGCGCTATGCACCTCGACACGGCCACGATGCTCGCTCACAATACGTTTCACTACCGCTAATCCTATACCAAAACCGCTTTCTTTGGTCGTATAAAACAGGTCAAATATCTTTTCTTTATCGCGCATCGAAAACCCTTTGCCGCGGTCTTGAAATGTCATGACATAAAACCCATCTTTCTGCCCGGCGGTGATGTCGATCACGCCATTCGCTGGCGACACGTCGAGCGCATTCAACAAGAGATTCAGGATGACCTGGCGCATTTGATCCGGCGCACAGCGGCACAGGGCTCCTTCCGCGTTATTGACGAACACGGCGGTCACGCCCGTTGATTTCATTTTTCCGGCGATCAGGTCAAGCACGGAATGGATGATCCGGCCGATATCCGAAGGTTCTCTGGGCGCGCTTTTGGGATGGCTTAAACTGAGCAGCCCCGTGATCTGCCCGTCAATGCGCGTAACCTCGTCAACCATATATCCGGCGAGCTCGCGCGACTCCGGATCCAGGCTCGAACGGTGTGCGAGCAGGTCTGCCGCGCTTTTGATCACACCCAAAGGATTGCGGATCTCATGCGCCAGTGATTGCGCCAGAAGGCCGGCGGTCATCAGTTTCTGACGGCTGATCTCGTTACGGGTCTGGCGATTAAGATTGATCAGGAAATATCCGGCCCATAAGACCAATATCACAAAAAGAGCCGCGGAGATAATAAGGCTGTCTTGCAATGTGTTACGCCGGGCATGTTGGGCCTGATCCAGGGCTTTTTGCGCGACCGCCGCGTCCGCCTGCCCCAGGAGGATCACTTCCCGGCGGATATCCGCGATCTTTTTCGCGTATTCCCCGGCTTCCGATGCCACCAGCCGGCCGGTTCCGGTCACATGGCGATACTCTTTTAAAAATGCCCGCAATGGCTCGATGATCCGGCGTAAATGGCCGTCCTGCGCATCTTCATACCCGCCGCGCTGAGCCCGCCGACGCAGCTCGTACTCTGCGGCCAGCTCTTCGCCGATCTTAGCCGTCCGGACAAATATCTCTTCCAGCCCTGCGCCGGACATCGACGGAACTCCTGTCGGCGCGTCCATCAACACGGCACTTTGCTCATCCAGAAGGTCTTCCAAAGCCTGAACGCGGATATATTCTTTCCATTCCTGCTCTATCACGCGATGCGACGCGTGCAGGCTTTGCAGGGCGCTTACGCTGAACAAGACCTGCAACACAAAAAGAATAAAGAACCCGCCGAAGGCGGCTATTTTTTTCTGATCCAATGTCATAGATCTATTCTAACAATAAAAACGCCTCTTGCCCAGCAAAGGGCAAAAGGCACGAAAAACAACGGGGCTGGTTTAGATCAGGACCTGCTGGCAAGCGCCATGAGATCCGCAAGGACAGGCATGTTCTCGGCGCTCACGGGCGAAACATCCCGGATGACCGGCATAAGGCCCTGAATATTGATCAGCGCCGGATCCTGCAATTCCGCCGGAAGCGGCATGCCCTCTCCATCGACTTTCAGCGTGATCGCCAGATGCTCATCGCTCAGGTTGATACCGCCGACCGCCTGCGCGGAATCGACATGGCCAGTAATCTTGGCCTTCAACCATGCTACTTTCACGCCCAACGCCTTCCACTTCCGTAAGAGCCAGCCGGCCCGGCGCTCTTCCGCCGCAACAACATGCGCCAGAGCCACGGCGCGCTCAGCCTCAGGCGTGGCAGCCGCGGGTCTTTCCGTCGGTAGCGGTGCTGAAGGCGGCTGGTTAGCGCTCATGTCCGGCCTGGCCGACCCCATGTCCTGCTCTCTTTGTAAGATCAACAGCATTTCCTTAAATTCCGGCTCCCCATAAAGCGGGAACTCATCCTTAAAAGACTGTTCTATTTCCTTAAATGTATCGGCAACACGCCCTTCCGCAATAACATAACCATGTTTGATCAGTGCCGGTACAATATGATCCGCATCCAATTCAGCCTCGGAAAACATTTGATTCAGCCGCACCTGTTGTAAAATGACCAGTATTTTATCGAATGTGGCAGCATCATAATCTTTTAAAGCCTGCTTGAAAGAATTCTTGGCGACTATCAGCACATCCTGGATCTTTTTGAATTCCTTATCGCCATATGCCGGAAACGCATCTTTAAACGGCTTTTCCAATCCCTGAAACGTCGCCACAACACGGCCTTCGGGTGTTAAATAACCATACGCGACCAATGCCTTCCAGATCTTACC
>JADFWS010000052.1 GCA_015234065.1 Candidatus Omnitrophota bacterium | reverse complement strand
CCAAGATAAAATACCGCATACAACACATCTTTACGCTCGGTCACCCATACCACGGATTCTACCCGCATGGGATGGACCGCAAAAACAAGCGCCGCTACAAAAGCCGCCATCGCGGAAAGCCCGAGCCGCCGCCCAAGGACCAACACCAGCCACACAACCCCCGTATGCAAAAGAATATTGATCAGATGCGAAAAGAATGGTGATAAGCCAAACACCTTTTTCTCGATCACAAAAGAAAGGATCGTCAGCGGAATGTAGGTGTGATTCACCGAATCAGGATGAGAAAATAACGCCAGGATCCCCTGAACGGACGGAGCCAGAACAAGCGGATTCCGTGTAAAATGCCCCGGGTCATCCCAATTCAGATACATGGCGCCCAGCGCCGGGCAGAACGCAAAAAAGATCACGCACATGAGGATCAGATACGGAAGAAAAACAGAGGACGGCTTCTGGGGGTCAGGCATGTCGTTCATGGCGCAACTGTCCACAGGCTGCTGAAATATCCTGGCCTCGCGCCGAACGCAGCGTGCAAATAACTCCGTTACGTTCCAACGCCTTCTGGAACTCCTCGACGGCACACGTGTCCGGCGGATAATATGCGAACTCTTTGACCGGATTACACGGGATAAGATTCACCTTCGACAGCCAGCCGCGCATGAGCGTGGAGAGCTCGTCGATCGCCTGCGGCGTACATGTCAGGCCTTTGATCAGGATATATTCAAACGTCACCTGGCGATTGGTGGTTTCGGCATATTTTCGGCACGCCCGAAGAAGATCCTTGAGCGGATACTTTTTATTCACCGGCATAAGCCGTGCACGCATAGCCTCTGACGCCGCGTGCAGCGACACGGACAACTCGACCTGAAGCCCCTCGCTGGCCATGCGTTCAATGCCCGGGATAATCCCGCACGTCGAGATCGTGATACGCCGCGCCGCAATATTCAGCCCGTCCTTATCATTCAAAAGCCGGACCGCCTTGAGGACATTGTCGTAATTGTCAAATGGTTCACCCACACCCATAAAAACAATATGCGTCACCGGCGTTGGGCGGACGGCGCGCATCACATGCAGGACCTGGCCCAAAATCTCGCCAGGTGTTAAATTCCGCTTCCAGCCGCCCAGCCCGCTCGCGCAGAACGTACAGCCGAATTTGCATCCAGCCTGAGAGGATATGCACAAGGTCGCCCGCTTCTCCGTCGGAATAAAAACCGTCTCGATCCGTTCTCCGTCATCGAGCGCAAAAAGGAATTTGCGCGTCCCGTCTTTGGATTCCTGCGCTATTTTCTCTGTTAAGACCGGAAATGGATATTGCACGGCAAGCTTGTCGCGCAACGCTTTGGAAAGCGAACTCATGCCTTCGCATGAGGAAACTTTTTTAACATATAACCAATCGAAGACCTGCTTGGCACGGTAGGCTGGTTCTCCCATGGCAGAGAGAGCCGAAATGACCTCGTCTTTGGAAAGGCTTAAAATATCGGGCATGAAGGTCTGTTATGCGCCTACGGTCGTAAACTTTCCGATCTTGCGGAACTTGGCATAACGCTCATCAAGAAGCTTTTCAGTGGAAAGCTTCTTCAGGCGCTTCAATTGTTTCAAGATCGCGTCTTTCAGGATATTCGCCACCATCGGCGGATTCTGATGCGCGCCGCCCATGGGCTCCGGGATGATCTCATCCACAATGCCGAACTTAATGAGATGCTCACCCGTCAGCTTCAGCGCTTCCGCGGCTTCGGACGCCTTGGTCGCACTGCGCCAGAGGATCGACGCGCAACCTTCGGGAGAAATAACAGAATAATACGCATTCTGAAGGATCAAAATACAATCTGCAACGCCAACACCCAGCGCGCCGCCGCTGCCGCCTTCGCCAATGACGGTCGCCACGATCGGCACTTTAATATCCATCATGTCACGCAGATTCTCCGCGATCGCCTGAGCCTGCCCGCGCTCTTCCGCGCCGATACCCGGATACGCACCAGGCGTATCAATGAACACCACCACCGGAATGCCAAACCGCTCGGCCAGGCGCATCGCGCGCATGGCCTTGCGATACCCCTCAGGATGAGCACAACCAAAATTGCGTTTCACATTTTCAACCGTATCCCTGCCCTTTTGATGGCCGATGATCATGACCTTCTCTTCATCGATCGTGGCAAACCCCGCGATCATGGCCAAGTCATCCGCAAACAACCGATCGCCATGGATCTCGGTAAAATCCGTGGCCAGCATCTGAATATAATCGAGCGTATACGGGCGCTTGGGATGGCGCGCGATCTGGATCCTCTGCCAGGACGACAGATTACCATAAACTTTTGTACGGGCCGTTTCGAGCTTTTGCTCCAACTTACGCAATTCAGGCGCAAGGTCCAGATTATCCCCGTGGGAACCGCCCAGCTTTTCCAGCTCGGCGATCTTCTTCTGGATCTCAACGATCGGCTTTTCAAATTCTAAATTACTCATCATTCTCCTTTAAAGAAGGGGAAAATATACCATTGACGCAAGGATTAGTCAACTATCGTGACTTCTGTGCCGCGCGGCAGGATCTTATACAGCTCTTCGACTTCCGCATTGCGCATGCGTACACATCCGGCGGTCACCTGCTGGCCGATCTTGTCCGGCTCAACGGTCCCGTGAATGCCGTACCCTTCGACATTAAAACCCATCCAGCGTGTACCCAGCACATTATCCGGGCTTTCGGGCGGGATCGCGGCCCCGGCCTTGAACCACACCGGATTCTCTAATTTTGTGGTGATCTTGAAAGACCCGACAGGGGTGGAACTATTCGACCCTGTAGACACATTATAAACCTTGATGATCTCGTCATCGCTTTTGAGCATCAGCGTATTCTGGGACTTATCCACATGCACGGAAAACTTCCCGGTCCAGATACGGAGTTTCTGCCCCACGCGGACCGTATCGCTCTTCATATTATTGCTGACCTTGATCAGGTCCATGGTCTCATTATATTTCTTGGCAATATTCCCGAGCGTATCTCCGATAACAACTTCATGGATCACGGTCTGCGGCGTTTGCACATTGGAAAAAAGCACGCTGATATTGAGCGCGTACAATTCCTGCTCCACCTGTTCGATATTCTTGTAATCAGGATGCTCGGCAATGATCTGCTGATAAATCGACTTGGCGTCCAGCTTCTTGCCTTCGGCCGCCAGTGTCTGGGCCTGAACCATCATTTGATCTGCCGGCGACACCGCGGGCTTGAGCGCGGTGATCCCTTTATCCCCGCACCCGCAAACCAGCACAACACATGAAAGCACGAGCCCTGTTAAAATATTCTTCACGCCTGTCTCCTTTAATATAAAAATATCGCGAGCCCGATGCCCAGGACCGAGCCGACGAGGACCTGGATCGGCGTATGCCCCACGAATTCACGGATATGGCCCATCTCGACCTTTTTATGCCAAAACATCTCTTCGATCATTTTATTCAGGATCCCGGCCTGCTCGCCGGTAGAACGGCGCACACCCTGCGCGTCGAACATCGTGACCATGGCAAAGACCGCGGCGAGCGCGAATATCCCGGACTGAAAACCGTACTCAAGGCCGCACGCGGTTGTCAGCGCCGCAACGCCCGCGGCATGGCTCGACGGCATCCCGCCGGTCCCAATGAACCAGCGAAAATTGAAACGCTTCCCGCGCGCAATATACACCAGGATCTTGATGCTCTGGGCCACGACCCATACGGTCAGGGTGACCAGAAAGATCCTGTTGCGGGAAATTTGAAGGAATGCGCCGTTAAGGTCGAATCCGTGCATATATGTACGCAATATTATTGATATTAATTATGCCTTATTATAGGAAGCATCCCAGAAAATGCAAGACGAAAGGCATCCGTCTCAGACATACAATTTGACCTTGATACGGGACTGTGCTATCGTACACTTCCCATTGAACACCCCTCCCCTTTTATATTCATTCATTGAATGGAAAGGGGTTTTTTATGCTTGCCAAGGTTTTTAGTTTCGGGCTCCTGGGGCTTGACGCGTATCCGATCACCATTGAAGTGGACGTAGGCAAAGGCCTTCCGGCCATGTCGATCGTGGGTTTGCCGGACAGCGCGGTCCGGGAAAGCAAAGAACGCGTCCGCGCCGCCATCCGGAATTCAGGCCATACGTTCCCATCCGCCCGTATCACCGTCAATCTCGCACCCGCGGATATTAAAAAAGAAGGCCCCTCGTTCGACCTGGCGATCGCGCTCGGCATTTTAAGCGCGACGGAACAGGTGCCCGAGGGCGCGCTGCGGCAATACGCGGTTCTCGGCGAGCTTTCTTTAAGCGGACAGATCAAACCTGTCACCGGGATCCTATCCGCAACACTCGCGATGAAAGATGAACCCTTTGCCGGCATTCTTGTCCCGGCGAGTAACACGCATGAAGCGGCACTGGCGGGAACAACACCGGTCTTTGGCTTCCGGCATCTGAATGATATTGTGCGTTTTTTAAATGACCCCACGGCCTATCAGGCTGTCACAGACAATCGCCCGGCCAGCCAGCCCAAGACGGGCAGTGATGTTGACTTTTCCGATGTCAAAGGCCAGATCCACGCCAAACGCGGGCTGGAAATCGCCGCGGCAGGAAATCATAACGCCCTTCTTATCGGGCCGCCCGGCAGTGGAAAAACCATGCTGGCACGCCGTTTCCCGACCATTCTCCCGAACATGACCCAGGATGAAGCCCTCACGGTCACCAAGATCCATTCTGCCGCCGGATATTTAAAAAGCACGCCCACGCTCCTTCTGGAGCGGCCTTTTCGTACGCCCCATCACAGCGCGTCGAATATCGCCCTTGTCGGCGGCGGAGCTGATCCCCGGCCCGGCGAAGTCACCCTCGCCCATAACGGCGTGCTGTTTCTCGACGAACTTCCAGAATTCCAGCGCAGCGTCATTGAAGGCCTGCGCCAGCCGCTCGAAGACGGCGAGGTCACGATCGCGCGCGCGTCCAAAACACTGCGCTTTCCGGCGCGCTTTGCCCTCCTCACCGCGATGAACCCGTGCCTTTGCGGCCATTTGAACGACCGCCAAAAGCCCTGCCGCTGCTCACCCGCTGCAGTTCATAAATATATGGCGAAAATATCCGGGCCGCTTCTGGACCGTATCGACATCCACCTGCATGTCCCGGCACTTCAGACCGCCGAGCTGTTCAGCGCACCCGCCGGGGAAGGTTCCGAGGCTATCCGTGCGCGCGTCATGAACGCCCGGGCCCGCCAGACAGCACGTTTCGGAAAGGCCGCGATCACGGCCAATGCTCAAATGACCCAACAACATTTGCGCGCCCATTGCGCGTTAAACGCCGCATGCCGCTCTATGCTCAAGGACGCGGTCGAAGCTTTAGGCCTTTCCGCGCGAGGGCACGATAAAGTCCTCAAGGTGGCTCGCACGATAAGTGACCTGACTGAATGTGAGGAAATAAAACCGGAGCATCTGGCAGAAGCGATCGGATACAGATGTTTGGACAAAATAAATAATTAATACCAAGAATCGAGGGTGAATACCGCGCTTTAAAAACGGTTCCGTTCAGGGCCGGACAGCCTTCACGGGCATATCATACAGGTAAAGGCCGACGTTCTTCCCCTCGAACGTCCCGACCCTGTTCACGCAGCCGTCAAATGTATCAAGGATCTTATGGTCAAGATCTTCGTCGAAATCATCACCCGACGATAAGAAAAGCCATACCCGGCCTTCCCCTGGGCAGAACCCTTTGGCCGCAGCCGGAAGAAGATGCCCATCCGCGTCATGTCCGGACGCAAAGCTTCCCTGAAAATGGCCCTTCTCATCAAAACTATAATACTCATACCGGAATGCCAGGAATTTCACGCCTTCCTTCTCAATCAAACCCCGCGCAAATTTTGCCATTCTAATGCCATCGATCTTTTTTCCGTCAAAAACGCCAATAAATTTTTCTGGGAACTTTTGTTCAAATCCCGACGCCATCATATAATACACAAATGGCGGCTGGCCCGAAGAATCCATGAACACCATATCTCCCGGGCGATATTCCCGCCGGAACACGTCCAGCGCCTGGCGGTTCTCGGCAACGGTTCTGCCATCCCAGAATTTCTTCCCGGCCTCAACGCAGGGAAATGCCACAAGGATCACAACAAGTAGCACGCGCCCCCAGGCCGCCTTGCCCTTAAGCTGTTCCGCCAAATACATCGCGCCGCTCACCATAAAAAAAAGATATGCCGGGATAAGGAACAACAACATCCGGCCAAAGAATGGATACTTTCCGGCGATAGATGCCCCAAGGGTCACCACAAAAGGCGCCAGGAACAACAGCGCCCGCCACATATCTTTCCGCAACGCCGCCCAAACTCCGATCATAAAAAAGAATATGCCGATAACCGGCCACCCGAATCCGGCCGGATTTTTAAAACTATCGTACACAACGCCGCTTAACCATTGCACCGCCTGCCAGCTCCACACAGGGGCTGTCAGCATGCTGCCGGCCCACATTTCCCTGATCACCTTGTCCTGGTCAAGCGCACTTAATTGTGTCTGGTAAAGAATAACAATACTGAATAGCCACACCACAAGAACCGGAATGAACATTAAAAACGCCGCCCGCCCTTTCCCGACAAAAGCCTTTGCCAGAAGCAAGCCTGCAACAACAGCAAGCAGAATGATCACCGAATATGAAACCCATACCGCGACAGCCCCCAAAAGAATCCAGGTTAGAACATCGCGCTTCCTTAACGCCACGGCATGAAAAAGCTGATCTGCCAGTCCGAACACCAGGACGGCGATCAGCACGTCCGACGAATATTGCTTCAGCTCCGCCGAATAATATACCAACGATTCTAAAATCACAAAAAGCCCGAACGCGACCAGGAAAGCTGGCCTCGCCAAAATGCGCCGAAACAGGAAAAGCCCGGCAACAAGCGCCAGGATGCCGCAACAGCATGGATACGCCCGCAAAGACGCCTCTCCGTTGCCCCAAAAAATGGTCATCGTTTTTTCAAAAAGAGAAAAACCTAACGGCGGGGCTGGAAATTCTGAAATAACGAACCGGTGGGCCAGGATATCCTGAAAAGACGCTCCCAGAATATTCACCGCGACCCAGGACTCATCAAGCCAAAGAGAGCGGTTTTCCAGAAGATGTTTCAGGCGAAGAATCACGCCAAGGCCCAGAAGCCACCACTCCGCCCGAGCGCTCAAATGATCCCTGACAACAACCCAGACTTTTTTCATCCATCCTCCAGAATAAAAATCATACCATAAATCATGGGGCATCAAATACAAACCCTTATAAATAACTCCTAATAAAAAGGGCAGGCCTGAGGCCTGCCCTTTTTATCGATCTCATGACCACATTTACTTGGTCGTATTGGTCGTAACTTCTTCCTTCTTCATCTTCTTAGAACCCTTCTTGCCCTTCTTATGTGTCTTCGGCTTCTTCACCTGATCCGCAGAAACTTCAGAATTCGTGGTAACAACCGGTGCCGCTTCTGCGAAAGAAACCGTGGCAAAAGCCCCAACAACGAACAACGCAATAAGTAACTTTTTCATATCTCATCCTTTTTTATTAATAATTATATTTTGTTTTACCCTGGATCCCGGATCACCTTCACGCCATCCCTGGCGGAGGGCGTTCACAGCTTGTAATAAAATACCCGTCTAAACAGCGTGCAAGGCTGCGCTCCTCGAAATACTCGATCAAAAATGGCACCGGCATGGTCGTCAAAACAAAGAATTCCGCCGGTAAGGCAGGCGCAACTGCTTCAAGCGATAAAGAAACCGTCCGCTCATTCTCCGCCACCGCGGACACGGCCGGGCGCACAAAGAGCACCAGAAAACACATCAGGACCAGAAATATGGCAAATATCTTCTTCATATCATTCACGCGAACGCGATATTGATCACATCATGCCGGCCGATCACACCGACCAGCTTATCTCCGTCATAGACCGGGATCGTCAGGACATTCTTTTTATGCATCAGGCCAACAGCCTTCGCCGCGCTGTCATCCTTTTGCATCGTGACAAAATCTTTACTTAAATACGCACCGATGGGCTTTTCACCGAGTTCATTGAGCGCCTGCATCTTTTTCGCCCGCTTCGCCAGCACGCCGCCCATCACATTCATGAGGTCCGTCGTTGTAAACACGCCGCAAAGCTTTTCGGCATCGTTCCGGTCAACCACAAGAATACCATTGATCCGGTAACGCAGCATCAAATGCGCCACGTTACGGATCGTCACATCCGATAAGACCTTGATCGGATGATCGTTCATAATATCGCTGATCGGAAGATTAAGCATTAAATCTTTATTTATTTTTTTACATCCTGAATATCTTCAGCAAGGATCTCCGTCACATAATGGGCATCAAGGAGCATCAGCCTCAAAAACCGCGGATCCCTCGCCAGCACTTCTCCCCGCACTTCCTGCCCGTTCTTTAATATCACGGTCAGGATATCTTTTTCACCGCGCTTCAGGTGCGGTCTTTTCATATACGCGGGTGAAGACGGGCGCACAACAAACCCCTGGGGCGCGCGGCCATTGATCGTATCAATATCGCTTAAAAGAAAATACGCGGCAGCTTTCCCCGGCACATCCAAAAGCGCATATTCCTCAGTCTTTTTAATAATACGGCCCTGCTCAACCTGCCCTGATTTTAGAAGAATGCTGTCCGTCGCCATTCGGGGCGCCGCACAACCGGCCAATAAAGCCGGCACAAGAACCATGAATAATATACTGCGCATGATCTTTTCCATCGTCACCCGTGACCTTTTTAAATAATACCCAGCATCCGGTCCACTTTTAAACGCAAATATTCATTTCGGAACGGCTTTGAAAGAAAATCATTGGCACCGGCCTTAACGATCCTCTCGACGCTATCCATATCCAGCGTCCCCGAAATGATGATCACTTTAACATCTTTTCCCGCAGGATCGGCACGCAACCGGCGCACCACCTCATACCCGTCGATCCCAGGCATCTTAACGTCGAGCAGAATAAGGTCCGGCTTGAAATCCGCGAATTTCTGGCCCGCGGCAAACCCGTCGTACGCCACGTCGATCGTGTATTTCTTATTTCCCATCAAAGCCCGGCGAAAAGCGCTTACCATTTCCCGGTCGTCATCCACAATAAGGATCTTTTTCTGGCCCGCACCATCTTCCTCAAGTTCAGGCGGTATCGGCATACTGTATTCTTTAAGGAATTTAAGAAAATCCTCAACATTGACCCGGCTGTGATTCCCGGGCGTGCGATAGGCCTTAAGCTTGCCTTCATCGACCCACTTTAAAACCGCGCGATCAGTCACATGGCAAAAATCAGCGATCTCGCCGGTCGTCAACGGATGATCAATCATTCATTTCTCCTTAAAATGCACGGGGCATTGTTCTTGTTGTTCGCGTTTCTCTGACTGTTCAGATTATAACACGCACCCCTTGAAAAAACAATCGGCCGCCGCCTAGACATACTTACCGGCCCAGTACCACTTTCAGATTATAAAACCTTAAGAATTTTTCGCGTTCCGCCTCGTCCCCACCAACGATCCTGACGCCGGCCTGATAACCCTGCTCATTCCCGGAAAACCCGGACCACATGACCTGGATCAAAAGCACGGCCGCGACACCTGGCGCAAGGTCCAGCCGGGCCGGGCCCCTCATCCCGACGTCAAAAGCACCTGGTATCTTAACACGGAACCCCTCACTATTCATGTCTATCGCGCGCGCGCAAACAGACGCGACACCCGGAAACTCAAATAGGACCGGCAGATCAACAACAGCCCTGCGCCATTCCCGCTTTTCAAACATACGCCCCCACGGTGCAATACGGTTACAAAGAAAGAATAACCCCCATTGTTTAACGGCAATGAGGGTTATTATAAGACTTTTATTGTCCGGAAAGCAAGGCTTAACCTGCGCTTTATACTCCGGCCATCATCGCCTGCACATCCGCCTCCGCTGTACCGGTTCCCTTGATATCAAACTTTTCAATAAGGACCTTGGCCACACCGGGAGATAAAAATGCCGGCAGGGTCGGCCCGAGCCTGATATTCTTGACGCCCAGATACAGCAGGGCCAGCAACACAGCAACCGCCTTCTGCTCATACCAGGCAATATCATAGGAGATCGGAAGTTTATTAATGTCGTCGAACCCGAACACTTCCTTCAGCTTGAGCGCCACAACCGCAAGCGAATACGAATCATTGCACTGTCCGGCGTCAAGGACGCGCGGGATGCCCCCGATATCGCCGAGCGGCAATTTATTATAACGGTACTTCGCGCATCCGGCGGTCAGGATCACGGTAT
This sequence comes from Candidatus Omnitrophota bacterium, assembly GCA_015234065.1. Lineage (GTDB taxonomy): Bacteria > Omnitrophota > Gorgyraeia > Zapsychrales > Fredricksoniimonadaceae > JADFWS01. Next base: position 1,786 of record JADFWS010000052.1, on the reverse strand, counting down.
CCTTGGGCAGTGTTTTCGCCACATCCGTAAAATATTCACGGCCTTTCATGCGCCCGTCACACCCGGCCATGACCACAAAACGCTTGATCGCGCCCGATTTGACCGCGGCAACCACCTTGTCCGCCAGTGCCAAAATCTGATCATGCGCAAAACCTCCGACGATCTCGCCGGTTTCGATCTCTTTGGGAGAAGGGCATGTTTTTGCCAATGCGATCAGCGCAGAGAAATCTTTGCGCTTTCCAGCCGCACGGTCGGCAATATGCGCAGCACCGGGATAGCCTGCCGCTCCCGTCGTAAATAAACGGTTCAAATACGTTCCCTTTACCGGAATGATACAATTCGTGGTCATGAGCACCGGCCCGTTAAAATGTTCAAAATCCTCGTTCTGATGCCACCACGACCCGCCGTAATTCCCGGCGAGATGGGCATAGGCCTTGAATTTCGGATAATATTGCGCCGGCAGCATTTCACTGTGCGTATACACATCAACGCCCGAACCCTTTGTCTCTTCCAGGAGGTCTTCCAGGTCGCGCAGGTCATGCCCGGAAATAAGGATACCCGGATTCTTGCGCACACCCAGCGCCACTTTTGTTATTTCAGGCTTGCCGTACGTCGTCGTATTTGCCTTATCGAGAAGAGCAAGCGTCGTGACCGCGCACTCTCCGGTCTTCATCACCAATCCGACCAAAACATCCGCAGACAGGTCCTTCGTCGTGGCGGCAAGCGCTGTCACCATGTGATCATATACTGCCTGATCTTCATATCCAAGTTCAGCCGCATGATGCGCATACGCCGCCACTCCTTTAAGGCCATAGATCATCAGCTCCCGCAGCGAGCGGACATCTTCATTCGTCGTCGTCAGAATCCCTACATATGCCGCTTTGGCACGGATCTTGTCGTCTGTATCTGCCGACCATGTCGCGCACTCAGAAAGCGCCTCAACTTCACTGCCACAAGAACACCCGCACCCCGAGCCGCAACCGCCCAAAGCTTTTACCCGCCAAGCATCCCTGAGCGTTAACGCCTCACGGATACGTGCGATGATCATCCCCTCATCAAAATTGGCATTAGTGATCGTTGTAAAAACAAAAGTGCTGATGGCCTTTCCCGTGGCATGATCCACAGGCGCTCCGGCCGTACGCGCTTTTTCCGCCCACACCGCGATCCCCTTGGTCACAAAGATCAAAAGATCCTGAAGATTGGCGACCGTATCGGTCTTGCCGCAAGCACCCTTGATCTTGCAGCCGGTCCCGGATGCCGCTTCCTGACACTGAAAACAGAACATGCTCATATGATCTCCCCTTGTAATGATATTGTGTACTCTTTGATCACAACCTGTTTGCCTGAACGCAAAACCGCGTCTTCCACAATGCGCAGCGTCCCGCCGCAGCACGGCACTTCCATCCGGACAACGCTCACGGACTTAATATTATTTCCTGTAAATATCGCCGATAACTTCTCAACATACTCCTCAAGATCCTCATCCAGCTTTGGGCAGAAGATCACCAGCACCTTTCCTTTAAGAAAACGCCTGTGAAAATCCCCGTACGCGAACGGCGCGCAATCCGCAGACACGCACAACTCCGCGTCCTTGAAATACGGCGCTGCCGGATTCAACAGCCGCAGCTGAACCGGCCATTGAGCAAGCTCCGAACGTACCGGGCCTGCCGCCGTATTGGAAGCGGACACCTCATCCCGTTTAAATGTTTTTGCCATCCCGCCAGGACAACCGCACGCGCTGGCCCCGGCCCCATGTCCATGCCCCATATGCCCACTCTCCTTTTTC